>NZ_JAOWDD010000039.1:0-80721 GCF_030336655.1 Citrobacter sp. Cb041
AGGTGAACGTAGCAATATACCGGAGGCAACAGATTCATTACCTCCGTATGTGCCACTCATCCTCGTTAACTGACAAGCATTACCTTCGCAGAGGCCGTCTTGGTTTGCGCTGACGATTACAGCGCTTTCAGGATCGCATCCACGCTGGCTTTGGCATCGCCAAACAGCATATGGGTGTTTTCTTTAAAGAACAGCGGGTTCTGCACGCCAGCATAGCCGGTGTTCATAGAACGTTTGAACACGATAACGTTCTGCGCTTTCCATACTTCCAGCACCGGCATACCGGCGATTGGGCTACGCGGATCGTCCTGCGCCGCCGGGTTTACCGTATCGTTGGCGCCAATCACCAGCACGGTATCGGTATCGGCGAAATCATCATTGATTTCATCCATTTCCAGCACGATGTCATAGGGTACTTTGGCTTCCGCCAGCAGTACGTTCATATGACCTGGCAAGCGCCCTGCTACCGGGTGAATACCAAAGCGTACCTTGATGCCGCGGGCGCGCAGTTTCTCGGTGATTTCAGCGACCGGATATTGCGCCTGTGCCACGGCCATGCCATAGCCCGGGGTGATTATCACGGAATGCGAGTTCTTCAGCATTTCTGCCGTGTCTTCCGCATTAATCTCACGATGCTCACCGACTTCTTCATCAGACCCCGTAGAAGAACCATCAGAACCAAAGCCACCGGCAATCACGCTGATAAACGAACGGTTCATCGCCTTACACATGATGTAAGACAGGATCGCACCGGAAGAACCGACCAGCGCACCGGTGACGATCAGCAGATCGTTGCTGAGCATAAAGCCCGCCGCCGCCGCCGCCCATCCTGAATAGGAGTTAAGCATTGAAACGACGACCGGCATATCCGCACCGCCGATGGACGCCACCAGATGCCAGCCAAAGGCTAACGCAATAATGGTCATCACGAGCAGCGCCAGAACCTGCAGGCCCACGCTTTCGGTACGAACAAACACCACCAGCAACAGGAAAGAAACAACCAGCGCCGCCAGGTTCATTTTGTGACGATTCGGCAACATCAGCGGTTTAGAGGAGATCTTACCGCGCAGTTTGCCAAACGCCACCACGGAACCGGTAAAGGTCACCGCACCGATGAAGATACCAAGGAACACTTCCGTCAGGTGAATGTTCACCAGAATCGGTTCCAGGCCCGTGTCGTGATACAGGTAGCTGTTGAAACCCACCAGTACCGCCGCCAGACCGACGAAGCTGTGCAGAATCGCCACCAGCTCCGGCATCTCGGTCATCTCGACTTTCTTCGCCAGACGAATACCAATCGCGCCGCCGATGATCATCGCCACCAGGATCCACGCAACGTTGCCGGTCTCCGGGCCAAAAATCGTGGCAATCAGCGCAATCGCCATCCCGGCGATACCGTAGTTGTTACCCTGTTGAGAGGTTTCGTGTTTCGAAAGCCCCGCCAGGCTGAAAATAAACAGGATCGCGGCAACAATGTATGCAGCTGTAACTAATCCTCCAGACATATGTTACCCCTTAGTTTTTCCGGAACATTTTCAGCATGCGCTGAGTCACGGTGAAGCCACCGAAAATATTAATGCTGGCAATAAGCACCGCGATAAAGCTCAGGAAACTCACCCAGCCACCCTGGCCAATTTGCAATAACGCCCCGACAACGATGATCCCGGAGATAGCGTTCGTCACGGACATCAGCGGAGTGTGTAGCGCGTGCGACACATTCCAGACCACGTAGTAACCCACTACACAGGAAAGCGCGAACACCGTAAAGTGACCCAGGAACTCTTTCGGCGCGACATCAGCAAGCCAGCCAAACAGTATGACGACCAGTGCCATCAACGCATATTTGCGCCACGGTGAGGCCGGTTTTTTCTCTTCTTTCGGCGCGGGCGCGGCTTTTGGCGCAGCCTGCGGCTGAGCTGAAACCTGGATAGGCGGCGCAGGCCAGGTGATTTCACCCTCGCGAACCACCGTAACGCCACGTACGACCACGTCGTCAAAATCGACGGTGATATTGCCGTCTTTCTCTTTGCACAACAGCTTGAGCAGGTTAACGAGGTTCGTGCCATAAAGCTGGGAAGACTGCGTCGGCAGTCGGCCTGGCAGGTCGGTATAACCGATAACCTTCACCCCGTTCTCGGTGGTGGTCACCTGGTTGGGCACGGTATATTCGCAGTTACCGCCGTTTTGCGCGGCGAGATCGACAATCACGCTGCCCGCCTTCATCGAATCGACCATTTCACGGGTGATCAGTTTCGGTGCAGGTTTGCCCGGAATCAACGCGGTGGTAACGATAATATCAACGTCTTTCGCCTGTGCGGCGAAGAGCGCCATTTCGGCTTTGATGAACGCTTCGGACATCACCTTGGCGTAACCGTCGCCGCTGCCGGCCTCTTCTTTAAAGTCCAGTTCGAGGAACTCAGCGCCCATACTCTGAACTTGTTCTTTCACTTCCGGACGAGTGTCAAAAGCACGAACGATAGCGCCCAGGCTGTTTGCCGCACCGATAGCTGCCAGACCTGCCACACCCGCCCCAATCACCATGACCTTGGCAGGTGGAACCTTGCCCGCGGCGGTGATCTGGCCGGTGAAGAAGCGGCCAAATTCATGAGCGGCTTCAACAATGGCACGATACCCGGCGATATTCGCCATCGAGCTTAAGGCATCCAGCGACTGCGCGCGCGAAATACGCGGCACGGAGTCCATCGCCATAACCGTCACGTTGCGCTCTGCCAGCTTTTGCAATAGCTCAGGGTTTTGCGCGGGCCAAAGAAAACTCACCAGCGTCGTGCCCGGGTTGAGCAACGGGATTTCCGCCTCTTCCGGCGCGTTGACCTTCAGGATGATCTCTGACTGCCAGACGGCATTTCCGTCAACAATTTCTGCGCCTGCTTGTACAAACGCCTTATCGTCAAAACTTGCCAGTTGACCTGCACCGCTTTCAACCGCGACGCTGAAACCCAACTTAAGCAGCTGCTCAACCGTCTTAGGCGTAGCTGCGACGCGGGTTTCATTGGTTAACCGTTCTCTTGGTATGCCAATTCGCATAATGTTCCCTTCCATCTGTATTTGTGATGATGGTTTATCAATGTTCGCACGAGGCATGCGCGCACTCTCGAAAGAGGTCAGTGTTACCCCAATAAAATAAAACAGTAACAAACTCTGTATAACCTACTGAAAATGACGCCTGTGATCTAGCGCCAAAAAACAGTATTTATTATGAAATTCGCGAAATAGAGATGAATCGGACCGCTGGCAGATAAAATACCCTAAAAATAGTCCACAAAGGCCGATAATTCGCTCAAGCGAAGCGGCAAAACATGATTACGTGCCTGCCAAAAACAATTGATTAACATTAAATTAACTTATGAAATTCAACTGCTTTATCAGTTTTGGTCGCCAAACGCCGAAATTTTCGACATATCACAAAATGTTATCTGTGTTGTTACGTCACGTGGCACGATGAGTGAAAAATGACGCAGACACTGACACAATTTAAATGCAATAATCAGCGACGTTTCTAGTCAATAACAATACCAGTACCTGGTTTGCGCAAGGCGAAGGATTATTTTTATGAAGCTTAAGAACACTCTCCTGGCGTCCGCACTTATTTCTGCGACTGCTTTTTCTGTAAATGCAGCGACAGAATTGACGCCGGAGCAAGCGGCTGCCCTGAAACCCTATGACCGCATTGTGGTTACCGGTCGTTTTAATGCTATCGGTGACGCGGTGACCGCCGTATCACGCCGTGCAGATAAAGACGGTGCAGCCTCCTTTTATGTTGTTGATACCTCAGATTTTGGCAGCGGCGGTAACTGGCGCGTTGTAGCCGACATCTATAAAGCTGATGCTGAAAAAGCGGAAGCGTCCAAAAACCGTGTCATTAACGGCGTGATGGAATTACCGAAAGATCAGGCCGTTCTGATAGAACCATTCGATACCGTTACGGTGCAGGGTTTCTACCGCAGCCAGCCTGAAGTGAACGATGCCATCACCAAAGCAGCGAAAGAGAAAGGCGCTTACTCCTTCTACATCGTGCGCCAGGTCGATGCCAACCAGGGTGGCAACCAACGTATTACCGCATTCATCTATAAAGCTGATGCGAAAAAACGCGTAGTACAAAGCCCTGATGCGATCCCAGCAGATTCAGATGCCGGACGTGCCGCATTAGCCGCCGGTGGCGAAGCCGCGAAGAAAGTTGAGATCCCAGGCGTTGCGACTACCGCGTCTCCGAGCGCTGAAGTCGGTCGTTTCTTCGAAACGCAATCCACCAAAGGTGGGCGTTACACTGTCACGCTACCGGATGGAACCAAAGTTGAAGAACTGAACAAAGCAACCGCCGCTATGATGGTGCCGTTCGACAGCATCAAGTTCACCGGTAACTATGGCAACATGACTGAAATCTCTTACCAGGTAGCCAAACGCGCAGCGAAGAAAGGCGCTAAGTATTATCACATCACCCGCCAGTGGTCTGAACGTGGTAATAACATGACCATCAGCGCTGACCTGTATAAGTAATACTCAATACCTTATCAGGTCTACAGCCTTGTAGACCTGATAATTTCCCGCCATCCTCCCCTCGGGCGAAACAAAAACAGCAGTATTAAGACTACTTTTCACACTATTAGTCACAAATCTCTCTATCCCCATTGCATGCGTTCTCTTCTCTCCGTAAAATCCCGCGCCTTAGTGGCTTTCACCATTTTTATGCGGTTTGCCAAAATAATTATTCTCTCACTCTCGTTTTTGTCACTGGATACAAATGGAAAAGAAATTGGGTCTGAGCGCACTCACCGCGCTGGTTTTAAGCTCAATGCTCGGCGCTGGTGTTTTCAGCCTGCCACAAAATATGGCGGCGGTAGCAAGCCCGGCTGCATTACTGATTGGTTGGGCGATTACCGGTGCGGGTATCCTTTTGCTCGCCTTTGCCATGCTGATTCTGACGCGTATCCGTCCTGAACTGGATGGCGGCATATTTACCTATGCACGTGAAGGTTTCGGTGAGCTGATTGGCTTCTGCTCCGCGTGGGGATATTGGCTGTGTGCTGTTATCGCTAACGTTTCGTATCTGGTGATTGTTTTCTCTGCGCTCAGCTTCTTTACCGACACGCCGGAGTTACGTCTGTTTGGCGATGGGAATACCTGGCAGTCGATTGTTGGCGCATCGGTGCTGTTGTGGGTGGTCCATTTTCTGGTGCTGCGTGGTGTGCAAACGGCAGCCAGTATTAACCTGGTGGCGACGCTGGCGAAATTACTGCCGCTTGGTCTATTTATCGTGCTGGCGTTTATGCTGTTTAAGCTCGACACCTTTACCCTCGATTTTACCGGCGTAGCGTTGGGCGTTCCCGTCTGGGAGCAGGTAAAAAACACCATGCTCATCACCCTGTGGGTTTTCATCGGTGTGGAAGGCGCGGTGGTGGTTTCAGCTCGTGCCAGAAACAAACGCGATGTCGGACGCGCTACGCTGCTGGCGGTACTCGCCGCGCTGGGCGTTTATCTGCTTGTCACCCTGCTGTCTCTGGGCGTTGTCGCACGTCCCGAACTGGCGGAGATCCGCAACCCCTCAATGGCCGGTCTGATGGTGAAAATGATGGGGCCATGGGGTGAAATTATTATTGCCGCAGGTCTGATTGTCTCCGTGTGCGGTGCTTATTTAAGCTGGACGATTATGGCGGCGGAAGTGCCGTTCCTCGCCTCCACGCACAAAGCGTTTCCACGCATTTTTGCGCGGCAGAACGCGCAAGGCGCGCCATCGGCGTCGCTGTGGCTAACCAATATCTGCGTACAGATTTGCCTGGTGCTGATCTGGCTCACAGGTTCCGACTACAATACGTTATTAACCATCGCCTCAGAAATGATTCTGGTGCCCTATTTACTGGTCGGCGCATTTCTGCTGAAAATTGCCACTCGTCCAATTCATAAGGCTGTCGGTATCGGAGCGAGTATTTATGGCATATGGTTATTGTATGCGTCAGGTCCGATGCACCTGCTGCTGTCTGTAGTGCTGTATGCGCCAGGGCTGCTGGTCTTCCTTTATGCCCGTAAAACACACGCGCATGAAAACGTATTAAAACGCCAGGAAATGGCGCTGATCGGCCTGCTGCTAGTTGCTGCTGTTCCGGCGACCTGGATGTTGATGGGGTAACATTGTCCCCATCGTTCGCGACACATGGAGATTACGATGGGTAAAAAACCCCCTTTGCCAATTCTTATCACCGGAGGAGGTCGACGTATCGGCCTCGCCGTCGCATGGCACTTTATTAATCAAAAACAGCCAGTTATCGTTAGCTACCGCACGCATTATCCGGCTATTGATGGCCTGCGAGATGCGGGCGTGCTGTGTATCCAGGCTGATTTTTCCACCGATGAGGGCGTACTGGCCTTTGCGGATGAGGTCAAAGCACAGACGGATGGCCTGCGCGGTATTGTGCATAATGCCAGTGCCTGGCTTGCAGAAAAGCCCGGTGCGCCGTTAACCGAAGTGCTGTCAGCCATGATGCAGATTCACGTCAATACCCCCTACCTGCTCAACCACGCGCTGGAAGGATTGCTGCGCGGGCATGGACACGCGGCCAGCGATATTATCCATTTTACGGATTATGTTGTGGAGCGTGGCAGCGATAAGCACATCGCTTATGCAGCCAGCAAAGCGGCGCTGGACAACATGACCCGCTCGTTCGCGCGCAAACTGGCACCAGAAGTGAAAGTGAACGCGATTGCCCCCTCGCTAATCCTGTTTAACGAGGGTGACGATGCAGAGTATCGTCAGCAGGCATTGAACAAATCACTGATGAAAACAGCGCCGGGTGAAAAAGAGGTCATTGATTTAATTGACTATCTGTTGACCAGCTGTTTTGTCACCGGGCGTAGTTTTGCCCTTGATGGCGGGCGTCATCTGCGTTAGTGCAATTTAATCCAACAAAAAATAAGCAACCATGCGCTCAGGCCCCAGCACACCACTGAACCGCCGAGCGCAACGGGTAAGCGCATAAATCCGGTGAAATACCACAGCGAAACGAGGTAGACAAAATAGGGAATAATCGACCACATGCTGAAGACAATGGTTGTACGCAACGCTTCGATCCCACGTTCACTGGCCACGATATAGTGGGCAATCAACGCAAAGGTCGGGAACAACGGAATTAATCCGGCAATATAGTAGTTCTTTGTTTTCGCCAGCACACCAATCAACACCACCACCAGCGCACCGAGCGCCGCTTTTATAACGAGTCCCATCACTCTGCCTTAACACATCAATAACATCAGCCCCTAGCATAACGGAAGCGTTCTTGTTTAGAAAAGATTAATGGAAGGAAAAACCAGGGCGGTGTATGTTGGCGTTTTATATTCAAAATGAATGATATGAACACCATCGTATTTGTTGAAGATGATCCCGAAGTTGGCTCGCTGATTGCGGCCTATCTGGCCCGGCATGATATTGAGGTTATCGTTGAGCCTCGAGGTGATTTGGCCGAGGAGAAAATCCTGCAAGTTCAACCCGATTTGGTGTTATTAGATATCATGCTGCCGGGCAAAGATGGGATGACTATCTGCCGCGATTTGCGTGGACGCTGGCAGGGTCCAATTGTCCTGCTCACCTCGCTGGACAGCGATATGAACCATATCCTGGCGCTGGAAATGGGTGCCTGTGACTATATTCTGAAGACAACGCCGCCAGCAGTGCTGCTTGCTCGCCTGCGTCTGCATCTGCGCCAGAATGAACATTCAGTCCAGTCTAAAGGCATTCAGGCGGCAACCATCACGCCGCACACGACGCTGCGCTTTGGCACACTCACTATCGACCCAACCAATCGTTCCGTGCTGCTCGGCGGCGAGCAAGTCTCTCTTTCCACCGCAGATTTTGAATTACTGTGGGAGCTGGCAACCCATGCCGGGCAAATTATGGACCGCGATGCGCTGCTGAAGAACCTGCGCGGCGTAAGTTATGACGGCATGGATCGCAGCGTTGATGTCGCAATTTCCCGGTTACGCAAAAAACTGCTCGATAACGCGACTGAACCCTATCGAATCAAAACGGTACGCAACAAAGGTTATCTGTTCGCACCGCACGCCTGGGACGATGAACCTCAAATGTAATCCCACTGGGCCGACCATTATACGTTACACCGTCACTTATAATATCACCCAGATTTGGGTGATGAAGATGGCGTGTATCGTCACCGCGAATTAGTCAGCCCTCAAGTAAGATCCAAGCCTTCCCTTTCACGGAAGGCTTTCTTTTGTGTCAACTAAACGTCAGCCCGTCGTATTTTTTCCAACGGTAATTTACTGCAGAAATAATCCAGCAGCCGATAAAGACGCCAATAATCGCAAACCCGACATTCCCCATATGGTCACTCAACTCGCTGATGGTGTCCCACAAACCTCCCTGGAGCGAAAATGCGTCAGAGAGAAGCCCCAGCGCCTCCAGCCCGCCAATAAAAAGCGCAACAATTACCGAGGTCCCGGTGATGGTCATATTGTAATAGAGCTTACGCTGCGGCTTATTGAATGCCCATCCGTAAGCCTCAACCATCAGGATACTGTCGAGGCAGTCAATCAGCGCCATGCCGCAGGTAAACAGCGCCGGGAACACGAGAATTGACCACACCGACATGCCACTGGACGCGCTTGAAGCAGAAATTCCGAGCAGAGAAATTTCAGTAGCGGTATCAAAACCCAGGCCAAACAAAAAGCCGACAAAATACATATGCCAGTCTTTGCCTACCAGCCGAAACGCCGAGCGGAAAAGCCAGTTCAGCGGGCCTGAAACTGTCATTTCCTCTGTGGTGCCATCGTAAGTACCGGTGCGTTTTAGATGACGAAAAGCCTTCCAGACATGACAGAATATAACGAGATTAATGGTAGCCAGAATCAGCAGAAATACGGCAGAAACCGTGGTACCTATCAGACCGCCGACATTCTGAAACCATGCCATGTGTTGCTTAAACACGCTGGTGGTCAACGCAATGCCAATGCTTGCCAGTACCACAATGGTGGAATGCCCAAGGGAAAACCAGGCTCCCGTCGTCAGGGCGCGTTTTTTCTGCTGCATGAGTTTACGCGTAGCGTTATCTATCGCGGCGATATGATCGGCATCAACAGCATGGCGCAAACCATAGCACCATGCGATCAGACTAAGCGCCAGTAACGACGTGTTGTTGCTAAACGCGCTGTAAGCCCACAGCCACGCCACGATGTTTGCCCCGATGAGTAAGACCATCAACAAAATAATGTTCGGGCGTTTTTTTAATAAAAAAAACAATGCGTTCATTGCTCACAGCCTGTCAAATTTGCGCTAAAAAACACACTACACCGCCGTTCACTGATTGATTAATAAAACATTTACCAGGCTAATGATAACTCTAAAGAATTACCAGCCCAGTGTCGTAGATCAAAATTGATTACCCCCAAAAGCGAGTTCCGCGCTCGCTAACTCTGCGATGCGCAGGGGTATCGTGGCGCAGTCTCCTTCTTGCAGAAACCAGGCAGACGACAACCCACACCAGGCAATAATCCACATCAGCAAACGCTGCCGTTCAATCCTCGCGATTTCAGACACAATATTTACCCGTTGTGCGAATATTTCTGGCTCAATGGCGACAGGTTTGGTGGGGTCGGCAAGATCGGGATTAGTAAAAATATTGGCGTAATCAAAGCCACGCTCGCCCACCAGCCCTTTAGGATCGATAGCCAGCCATCCTTTCGTTCCGAAATCAAGAATATTGCCGTGGTGTAAGTCACCGTGCAATACGACTTCATTCTGGGGAGAGGAGAGCAATACGTTTGCCACCTCTGCACAATGCGTCAGGATGCCGCCATGCTTTTTCGCGGCAGGAGCCAGATCGCGAAACCAATAAAGTAGCGGTGTTAACGCAGGCGTTGACGCATTCCGGGGGAGATGGAGTCGACTGGCTGCATGGCAAATAATGCGACAGGCCTGCGCATCATTGCCAGACCAGGACATGTCCGCTAAAGACCCCGCCCCTGTTGCACGTTCTAACAGAATCGCCCCTGCTGCATGAGCAAGCACTTTCGCAGCACCATTCCCGTTCCACCAGACCATTAGTTCGCAGCCGTTCCGTTCACTGTCATCGTCGGTGAGTTTGAGTATGGCTTTCTGACCATCTTTGGTCACCACGGGCAAAAGCTGTGATGTGTGCGTCTCAAGCGGTTGGCCATCAGGAGTAAGTCCCCAACGGCTGAGCCAGGAGTTGAACAGACTATTTTCCAAACATTATCCTCATTTTTTTCGCCAGAAATGACCCTCGACAGGGACGGTGTAGACATTATTCCTGCTTTCTGCTGGTTGGGCCACAACGACCCACGTCCACCATCACTGGCTTATCGTGTAGAGCACTAAAGGGCACACCCTTGCGTATCGGTGTGCCATGCTGACTGTGTTTTTTCAATAGAGGAAGACTCGATGATCACGTTATGCAAAGCCTGTGGTACATCCTATGAGGTGGCCGACGCCCTTCCTGAACATTGCGATATCTGCCAGGACGAACGTCAGTATGTCCCCGCGACCGGACAGGAATGGGTCGATTTTGCCGCACTTTGTGCTTCGCACACAAATAAGTGGCGGCAACATGACAGCACCCTCCTCAGCATCAGCACCGTTCCTGGTTTTGCAATTGATCAACGGGCGTTTATTCTGCGTACTCCGGAAGGCAATATTTTATGGGACTGCATTGCCACACTCGACGACGCCACAAAAATGCTAATAACGTCCCTGGGCGGGCTTAAGGCCATCGCGATTTCGCATCCTCATTACTACACCACCATGCAAGACTGGGCTGACGAATTTAACGCTCCCATTTATCTCCATGCCAACGACTGCAAGTGGGTAATGCGCGACAGCCCGTGGATTAAATTTTGGGATGGCGACACCCTGGAACTAACACGCGACGTCAGTGTGATACGCCTTGGCGGACACTTTGCTGGCGGCTGCGTTCTGCACTGGGCGCGAGATGAAGGCGTGGTGCTTTCCGGCGATATCGTTCAGGTCACCCCTGGGGCGCATGCCGTCTCCTTTATGTGGAGCTACCCCAATATGTTGCCATTGCCAGCCGCAACGGTCAGCGACATTACCCACCGCCTGAGTACGGTGAAATTTAAGCAACTTTATGGCGCGTTTGAAGGGAAAGACATAACGAAAAATGCCGATGACATCGTGCAGCGCTCAGGTGAAAAGTACGTTTCCTGTCTCAAGTAAGCAGGCTGCCTGTCACTGACGTTCACCAGGATGAAAAAGGATAGAAATGATAGGCCGCTCCGATGACAGACACATTCACTATCACACTGATAATAAAGTAGGTTTTGAATGGCTGTTTTTGTGTTTTATGGCGAAAGAGTTGTTGAGCGGCTATCGCGCCACCCCACCCGCCAACAACGCCAAACAGCAGCAAAGTGGACTCCGGCACTCGGCGCCAGGCCCTGCGCGCTGCCATTTTATCCGCACCGTACATTGCCAACGTCAGTATGTTGGCGAGCAAAAACCATATAACAAAGGGATGCGAGGTGAAAATGCAGCCTAACGCTGCGAAAATGAGTAGTAAATAACAACAGCGATTGAAATTCATATTTTTATATCACAGCAATTTTGAGAGTATCGGTGAGCATTATATTATGTATTCGGTGATTTTTTATGAAGAAGCTGTTTGTACAGTTTTATCTCCTGCTGTTTGTCTGCTTTCTGGTGATGACCCTGCTGGTCGGCCTGGTCTATAAATTCACCGCAGAGCGCGCAGGCAGACAATCCCTCGACGATTTAATGAAAAGCTCGTTATACCTGATGCGCAGCGAGCTTCGCGAGATCCCGCCACGTGACTGGGGTAAAACGCTGAAGGAGATGGATTTGAACCTCTCCTTTGACCTGCGCGTTGAACCGTTAAATAAGTACACGCTGGACGTTCAAACAATGCAACGTTTGCGCGAAGGCGATATCGTGGCGCTTGACGATCAGTACACATTTATTCAACGGATCCCACGCAGCCATTACGTGCTGGCCGTCGGCCCGCTTCCCTATCTCTATTTTCTCCATCAAATGCGCTTGCTGGACATCGCGTTGATGGCGTTTATTGCTATCTCGCTGGCCTTTCCGGTACTTATCTGGATGCGACCGCACTGGCAGGAAATGCTGCGACTGGAAGCTGCTGCACAGCGTTTTGGGGAAGGACATCTGGGCGAACGCCTCCATTTTGACAGCGGTTCCAGCTTTGAGCGATTGGGTATCGCGTTTAACCAGATGGCAGACAATATCAATGCGCTAATCGCCAGTAAGAAACAACTTATCGATGGCATTGCCCATGAGCTTCGTACCCCACTGGTACGCTTACGTTACCGGCTGGAAATGAGTGATAACCTCACCGCGCAGGAATCCCAGGCACTAAATCGCGATATTGGCCAACTGGAAGGGTTAATCGAAGAATTACTGACCTATGCACGGCTGGACCGCCCGCAAAATGAACTGAAGCTCAGCGTACCGGATCTGGCCGTTTGGCTGACAACCCATCTGGAGGATGTGCAAAGCGTAAACCCTGAGCGTGCGGTGCGCTTACGCCATCTTAATATTGGCGACTACGGCGCGCTGGATATGCGCCTGATGGAGCGCGTACTGGATAATCTACTGAATAACGCCCTGCGCTATTGCCAGTCTACGGTGCAAGCGAGCCTGTTATTGAATGGCAATCAGGCGACGCTGGTTGTGGAAGATGACGGTCCCGGTATTGCTCCAGACGCCCGCGAACAGGTTTTTGAACCGTTTGTACGCCTTGACCCCAGCCGTGACCGGGCGACCGGTGGTTGCGGGCTTGGGCTAGCCATTGTTCACTCGATCGCATTGGCTATGGGCGGTACGGTCGTCTGTGATAAAAGTGAACTCGGCGGCGCCCGCTTTTGTTTCAGTTGGCCCGTCTGGCATAACATTCCTGAAATTTCAGCTGCCTGACCCATTCGGCTCGGTGGTCAAATGGTGGAGGTTGTGCTATAAAAAAGTATGTTGTAACTAAAATGGTAAATCTATGGCCCGTTACGATCTCGTCGACCGCCTGAACGGCACCTTCCGCCAGATGGAGCAAGAGCTGGCGCTTCTGAACGACAATCTTTTGCAGCAGACGCTGCTGATTGCGCGCGTCTTCTCGTTACCGGAAGTGGCCAAAGAGGCAGAGCATGCCCCACTGCAGAACATTGATGTTAAGCAGCATTTAGGTAAAGAGGCTGAAACGCTGGCGCTACGCCACTATCGTCATCTGTTTATCCAGCAACAGTCCGAGAATCGTAGCAGCAAAGCGGCCGTCCGCCTGCCAGGCGTACTGTGTTATCAGGTAGATAACGCAGCTCAGCGCGCTCTGGAAGAGCAAATACAGCGTATTAACCAGCTAAAAACCACCTTCGAGCGCATTGTCACGGTGGAATCAGGGCTGGCACCGGCAGCGCGTTTTGAATGGGTGCATCGCCACCTGCCGGGACTGATTACACTGAATGCCTATCGTACGCTCACCCTTGTCAGAGAGCCTGCCACCCTGCGATTTGGCTGGGCCAACAAACACATTATTAAAAATCTGAAACGCGATGAAGTACTACAGCAACTGGAAAAAAGCCTGACGTCGCCGCGCAGCGTACATCCCTGGACGCGGGAGGAGTGGCAGGCGAAACTTGAACGGGAATATCAGGATGTCGCCGCCCTGGGCCAGCAGGCGCGCCTGAAGATTAAACGGCCGGTAAAAGTGCAGCCCATCGCCCGCGTCTGGTACAAAGGAGAACAAAAGCAGGTGCAATATGCCTGCCCGACGCCCTTGATCGCGTTGCTCAACAATGAAAACGGCATGACCGTACCAGATATCGGCGAGTTACTGAATTATGATGCCGACAATGTTCAGCATCGTTTTAAACCTCAGGCGCAGCCGTTGAGATTGATTATTCCCCGGCTGCACCTGTACGTTGCGGACTAACTGCCTGGCCGCATACTGCCAACCATCAGTTCCGGGCGTACCCAGCTGTCAAACTCCGCTTCGGTTAGATACCCCAGCGCCAGGGCGGAGGCTTTTAACGTCAGCCCCTCTTTGTGCGCCTTTTTGGCAATTTCAGCGGCTTTATCATAACCGATATGGGTATTGAGCGCGGTCACCAGCATTAGCGACTCGTTGAGCAGTTGATCGATTCGTTCACGATTGGGCTCGATCCCTGTCGCGCAGTGCTCGTTAAAGCTTTCCATACCGTCAGCCAGCAGACGCACCGACTGCAGGAAATTGTGGATGACCATCGGACGGTAAACGTTGAGCTCAAAATTACCTGACGCTCCGCCCATGTTGATGGCGACATCGTTGCCCATTACCTGACAGCAAAGCATGGTGAGCGCTTCACACTGGGTAGGATTGACCTTACCCGGCATAATGGAGCTGCCCGGTTCATTTTCAGGAATCGAAATTTCGCCAATCCCGCAACGCGGACCGGATGCCAGCCAGCGCACATCGTTGGCGATTTTCATCAGCGATGCCGCCAACCCTTTTAGCGCGCCGTGGGCGTGAACCAGCGCATCGCAGGTGGCTAGCGCTTCAAATTTATTCGGTGCGGTAACGAACGGCGCACAGGTAATGTCCCGCAATTCATCCGCGACCCGACGGGCATATTCCGGATGCGTGTTCAGTCCGGTCCCTACCGCGGTTCCTCCCAGCGCCAGTTCCGCCACGTGGGGTAAGCTGTTTTCAATGTGTCTGAGGTTATGTTCAAGCATTGCCACCCAGCCGGAAATCTCCTGGCCAAGCGTAAGCGGGGTTGCATCTTGCAGATGTGTACGACCGATTTTGACGATATCCGCGAAAGCGTGTGATTTATCACTGAGCGTTTTGGTTAACACATTTAACTGCGGGATCAGTGAGTTACGCAGCGCCAGCAGCGCGGCAACGTGCATTGCGGTCGGGAACACATCATTCGAGCTTTGGCTTTTATTGACATCATCGTTGGGGTGAACTTTCCGTTCCATCCCCCGCACGCCGCCCAGCAACTCGCTGGCCCGGTTTGCCAGCACCTCGTTCATGTTCATATTGCTTTGCGTACCTGACCCGGTTTGCCAGATGGCCAGCGGAAACTCATCGCGGTGTTTATCCGCCAACACCTCATCTGCGGCCTGCATAATAGCCCTGGCTTTATCCTCCGCCAGCAGCCCGAGATCCTGGTTAACCTTTGCTGCGGCGCGTTTCGTCAGCGCCAGCGCATGGATCAGCGAGACCGGCATTTTCTCCGTAGAGATACGAAAATGCTCCAGCGAACGTTGGGTTTGCGCGCCCCAAAGTTTATCGGCTGGAACATCAATCGCCCCCATTGAATCATTCTCGCGGCGTACCGTTACCATTACCTGCTCCTTACATTAACAATTGATTAGGTTATGTTTCGACATTGCCCATTTGCATTGGTCTTATGAGTATTAACGAGGATTAATCTGTCGTTTGGTGGTTCGTGCGGTAAAAAAAAACCGCCCCGAAGGGCGGCTGACGTTACTTAACGCAGCGTGCGCACTGCGACGTCTGAATCTGTTTGAAGAAATCGTTGCCTTTGTCATCCACCAGGATAAACGCCGGGAAATCTTCCACTTCAATTTTCCAGATGGCTTCCATCCCCAGTTCAGGGTATTCCACACACTCCAGACTCTTGATACTGCCCTGGGCCAGCACCGCTGCCGGGCCGCCGATACTGCCTAAGTAGAAGCCGCCATGCTTATGACAGGCATCGGTCACCTGCTGGCTGCGGTTGCCTTTCGCCAGCATGATCATGCTGCCACCTGCGGACTGAAGCTGGTCAACATACGAATCCATACGCCCTGCCGTGGTTGGTCCAAGCGAACCAGAGGCATAGCCTTCCGGCGTTTTTGCCGGGCCAGCGTAATAGATCGGATGATCTTTAACATACTGCGGCAAACTTTCACCGTTATCCAGACGTTCTTTCAGTTTCGCATGCGCAATATCACGGCCAACAATGATGGTGCCGTTAAGCGACAGACGTGTAGAAACCGGGTATTGCGACAGCTGAGCCAGGATCTCTTTCATCGGACGATTGAGGTCAACCCGTACCGCTTCGCCTTCTCCCGCCTGGCGCAACTCTTCTGGTATATATTTGCCAGGATTATGCTCCAGTTTTTCGATCCAGATACCTTCACGGTTGATCTTAGCTTTGATATTTCGATCGGCTGAGCAAGAAACGCCCATACCAACCGGACACGACGCACCGTGACGCGGCAGGCGGATCACGCGGATATCATGAGCGAAGTACTTCCCGCCGAACTGCGCGCCCAGCCCCAGATTCTGTGCCTCAATCAGCAGCTCTTTTTCCAGCTCCACATCGCGGAATGCCTGACCATGTTCGTTACCTTCGGTCGGCAGCTCATCGTAATATTTAGCCGACGCCAGTTTCACCGTTTTCAGCGTGGCTTCAGCTGACGTTCCACCGATCACGAACGCAATGTGATACGGCGGACAGGCCGCTGTTCCCAGCGTTCGCATCTTCTCAACCAGGTAATTTTTTAATTTGCCCGGCGTGAGCAGCGCTTTGGTCTCCTGGTACAGATAGGTTTTGTTCGCCGAACCACCGCCTTTGGCAATACACAGGAATTTGTATTCATCGCCATCGACGGTATACAAATCTATCTGTGCCGGCAGGTTGGTACCGGTGTTCACCTCTTTATACATATCCAGCGCGGCGTTTTGTGAATAGCGCAGGTTATCTTCGATGTAGGTGTTATACACACCGCGCGCCAGCGCAGCTTCATCACCGCCGCCGGTCCAGACGCGCTGACCTTTTTTACCCACGATAATCGCGGTGCCGGTGTCCTGACAGGTCGGCAAAATACCTTTTGCCGCAATATCAGAGTTACGCAGGAATTGCAGGGCCACATATTTGTCGTTTTCGCTGGCCTCCGGGTCACGCAGAATGTCGGCCACCTGCTGCTGATGCGCAGGACGCAGCATAAACGAGGCATCATGGAAGGCCTGACGAGCCAGCAGCGTTAAGGCTTGCGGCGCGACTTTAACAATCTCCTGCCCTTCAAATTCGGCAACGGAGACATGGTCACTGGTCAGCAGATAGTATTCGGTATCATCCTTTTTGAGGGGGAAAGGATGCTGATAATGAAAGGGTTTGTTTGACATTGTGCTCTCACTTACTGCTCGGTCTGGTTATTCTCTGGGCAGATGTTCCATTGCCCTGCTTCCCTGCCGCAGGTCGGGTTGTAGAAGGAAAGGCTTTCTGCAACCGGAATTACTCAGGGTATTAAAAGCGAGTCACCATATCCTACACAATTTTTTAACAAAAACTGAGACAAGTACGACTTTTTACATGTGCAGGTTACTTCGCTCAGGGTTTCTTGGTTTAATAGCCGTAGAAAATTCCACATTGAAACAGGGCTTGAGAATGCAAAAACTCATCAACTCAGTGCAGAACTACGCCTGGGGAAGTAAAACTGCGTTAACGGAACTTTATGGGATTGCCAACCCCACTCAGCAACCGATGGCTGAGCTGTGGATGGGCGCGCATCCGAAAAGCAGTTCGCAGGTTCTGGACGCTAACGGCCAGACGGTCGCTCTGCGTGATGTCATCGAACACGATAAATCCGCACTGTTAGGCGATGCCGTTGCGAAACGCTTTGGTGAACTGCCTTTCCTGTTTAAAGTGCTGTGCGCCGCGCAACCTCTTTCGATTCAGGTTCATCCTAACAAGCACAACTCTGAAATCGGATTTGCCAAAGAAAACGCGGCGGGGATCCCGATGGATGCCGCCGAGCGCAATTACAAAGATCCTAACCACAAACCGGAACTGGTTTTTGCTTTGACACCGTTCCTGGCGATGAACGCATTCCGCGAGTTCTCTGACATTGTCGCATTGTTACAACCAGTGTCCGCCGCGCATCCGGCTATTGCGCATTTCCTGCAGGAACCGAGTGCGGAACGTCTGAGCTATCTTTTCGCCAGCTTGCTGAATATGCAGGATGAGGAGAAATCCCATGCGCTGGCGATCCTGAAATCGGCGCTGAACAGCCAGCAGGGTGAACCGTGGCAAACCATTCGCCTGATCGCCGATTTCTATCCGAATGACAGCGGGCTCTTCTCCCCGCTGCTGCTCAATGTGGTGAAGCTCAATCCTGGCGAAGCGATGTTCTTATTTGCCGAAACCCCACACGCCTACCTGCAAGGTGTGGCGCTGGAGGTAATGGCTAACTCGGACAACGTGCTGCGCGCCGGACTGACGCCAAAATACATTGATATCCCGGAGCTGGTCGCCAACGTTAAGTTTGTCGCCAAGCCAGCCAATCAGTTGCTGACCACGCCAGTTAAGACTGACAGCGAACTGGACTTCCCCATTCCGGTCGACGATTTCGCGTTCTCCTTGCATGAACTGACCGCCAATGGCGCAGATATCAACCAGCAAAGTGCGGCCATTTTGTTCTGCATCGAAGGTGAAGCCGTGCTGAGCAAGGGCGAGCAGCGTCTGGTGCTGCAGCCGGGTGAGTCGGCCTTTATTAGCGCGAATGAATCGCCGGTAAACGTCAGCGGCACGGGCCGTTTAGCTCGGGTTTATAACAAGCTGTAGCAAGATACTGATATTTTTAACAACTCTTGCTAAGCTGTAGTGAGTTAAAGACATGTCACTCCTCCAGGCGTCTTCAAACGCCTGGTTTTATTTTATGGATATCAAAATGAAAAAATCGCTGGTAGCTGCGGGTGTGGTGGTTGCACTGGGTATCGTCTGGACGGGCGGCGCCTGGTACACAGGAAAGAAACTCGAAACGCATCTCGCCGAGATGGTGACGCAGGCAAACGATCAGTTAAAACGCTACTCCCCAGAGGCGGGCATTGAACTGAGTTATCAAAACTACCAGCGCGGCGTGTTCAATAGCCAACTGCAGTTGGTGGTGAAACCTGTTGCCGGGCAGGCAGATTCCTGGCTGAAACCGGGACAAAGCATCGTCCTGAATGAAACCGTGGATCACGGTCCTTTCCCGCTGGCTCAGCTGAAATCACTGAATCTTGTTCCGGCAATGGCCTCCGTGAAAACGACGCTGGTCAATAACGACGTGACGAAGCCGCTGTTTGATATTGCCAAAGGTGAGACGCCATTCATCATTAATTCCCGTATTGGCTACAGTGGGGATACCCGTTCCGATCTCTCCCTCAAACCGCTGAACTACGAGAAAGGCGACGAAAAAGTGGCCTTTAGCGGCGGGGAGTTCCAGTTTACGGCAGATAAGGATGGTAATGCGGTGTCGCTGACTGGCGAGGCGCAAAGTGGCTTGGTTAATGCCGTCAATGAGTATGATCAGAAAGTACAAGTTACTTTCAATAACCTGAAAACTGAAGGTTCCAGCAGTATCGCAAGCTTTGGTGAGCGCATCGGCGATCAGAAATTGTCCCTCGAAAAACTGTCGATTTCAGTCGAGGGCAAAGAGCTGGCGGTGCTGGAAGGCATGGGTATCGATGGCAAATCCGATCTGATTAACAATGGCAAAACCGTCAACAGCCAGTTGGATTACACCCTGAACAGCCTTAAATTGCAGGGCCAGGATATGGGGAGCGGTAAGCTGACGTTGAAAGTTGGCCAGATTGACGGTGAAGCACTGCACCAGTTCAGCCAGCAGTACAGCGCCCAAACCAAAGCGCTGATGGCGCAGATTGATGTGGTGCAAAATCCTGAGCTTTATCAGCAGAAAGTCACCGAAGCCTTCTTTAATGCGCTACCGATTCTGATGAAAGGCGAACCGGTTGTCACCATTGCTCCACTGAGCTGGAAGAATGCAAAAGGTGAAACCACATTTAATCTGTCACTGCTGCTAAAAGATCCGACCGCAAACACGGTGGAGCCGCAAACGCTGGCCCAGGAAGTGGATCGTTCCGTCAAATCGCTGGATGCGAAACTGACCATCCCTGTCGATATGGCGACTGAGTTCATGACGCAAATTGCCAAACTGGAAGGATATCAGCAGGAAGAAGCGGCTGGTCTGGCGAAGCAACAGGTTAATGGCCTGGCGGCGATGGGTCAGATGTTCCGCATTACGACTTTGCAGGACAACGTTATCGGCACCAGCCTGCAATACGCAAACGGCCAGGTGACGCTGAACGGACAAAAAATGCCGCTGGATGAGTTTGTTGGTATGTTCGGTATGCCTTCTCTTACACAGCCGGATGCCCCTGCCATCCCGCAACAATAATCACTCGTCAGTGACAGGCCCGATAACAGTGTTTATCGGGCTTTTTTATTTCGCCGCCACCAGACGAGCGGAAAGCGTCAGATTGCGTGAATGACCTTCATCGTGGGCAATGCGCTGTAGCATACGTTCAGCAAGGGTGTATCCCATTTCACGCGCAGGCGAACAGGCCCAGGTAATCGGGATATCGTCCAACGCGTTTTCCGCCACATCAGCGAATCCGGCCAACGATATTTGCTGTTCGAAATAGCGATCGACACCAATTTCACCACTCTGACGTCCTGCTCTCATCAGGCCAAACCAGGCGCCTATGGCGATTATTTCGTTGTAGCACACCACCGCGCTGATCGTGGGATTGCGGCGTAACAGCGCCGTTACCTCTTCTGCGGCCTGCTTCTGGCTGGATGAGCACTCCAACACCCAGTCGCTATGAAACGGTAAACCATATTTTAGTAACGTTGCACAATAACCGCCGACGCGCTCTGCGCGAGTCAATGAAGAACTCTGCCCGCCCAGCCAGGCAATACGCTGGTGTCCGTGGCGGATAAGATGTTCAACCAGTAACTGTGCAGCCTGCATGTTATCGGGCCTGACGGTGTCTGCGTCATCCATGTAGCTGGCGCGTGATGCAAATACCACCGGGATCCCTTTGTCAGCGGCCAACTGTTGCAGTGCATCACTGCTACCGGCGGCCCCGGCAATGACCACGCCATCCACCCCCTGGTTGAGTAACATCGCGAAACGCTGCGCCAGCTGCTCCCCATCTTTACCGCCGTGCAGTAAGAAGACCATGCGCCCCTGCGCTTCTAACGCTTCCGTCAGACCCGCCGTCAGCTCGGCGTAAAACGGCGTTGAAAGATCGCGTACAATCAAACCAACTACTCCGCTCTGCCCGCCGCGCAGCGCTGATGCCTGGCGGTTACGCACAAACCCCAGTTGCTCAATAGCAGCATTCACCCGCTCCCCGGTCGCTGATGAAATTCGCCCTTTTCCACTGAGCACCAATGAGACGGTGCTGACCGAAACCCCCGCAGCCAGCGCAACATCATGGATGGTTATTTTTTTGGCTATAGCCATAAAAACAGAAAACTCCCTGATAACGTGACAGATAAAACGTTTTATCAATCACTTATATTTATACCCCCTATTATCGTTCGATAATGTGATTTATACCGCACTAAAATTAGGTAAAACGTTTTATCTTCTCGCCATCATTAGTCAGCTAGCCTTTACAAGGAGTCGTTTGATGACGGCGAGAACCACACCAAAAATAACGTTATGGGAATTTTTCCAGCAGTTGGGCAAAACCTTTATGCTGCCTGTAGCGCTGCTCTCATTTTGCGGGATCATGTTGGGGATCGGCAGCTCGTTGAGCAGCCATGATGTCTTAACGCTGATCCCGGCGTTGGGGAATCCGGTGCTTCAGGCCATCTTTACCTGGATGAGTAAAGTTGGCTCATTTGCGTTTAGCTTCCTGCCAGTCATGTTCTGTATTGCCATTCCTCTGGGCCTGGCGCGCGAGAACAAAGGCGTTGCGGCGTTTGCCGGTTTTGTTGGTTATGCGGTCATGAACCTCGCCGTAAATTTCTGGTTAACCGCCAAAGGTATCTTACCCACCACAGATGCGGCGATCCTGAAAGCCAACAACGTGCAAAACATTCTGGGGATCCAGTCGATCGACACCGGGATCCTCGGTGCCGTTATTGCCGGGATCATTGTCTGGATGCTGCATGAACGCTTCCACAACATTCGTCTGCCGGATGCGCTGGCGTTTTTCGGTGGTACGCGCTTTGTGCCTATCATCTCCTCGGTGGTGATGGGATTGGTCGGGTTGGTCATTCCCCTGATTTGGCCGGTTTTCGCCATGGGCATTACCGGACTCGGTCACATCATCAATAGCGCGGGGGAATTTGGTCCTATGCTGTTTGGTACCGGTGAGCGTCTGTTGCTGCCTTTTGGCCTGCACCATATTCTGGTGGCACTCATTCGCTTCACCGAAGCTGGCGGCACACAGGAAGTCTGCGGCCATAGCGTGAGCGGCGCACTGACTATTTTCCAGGCTCAACTGAGCTGCCCGACAACGCAAGGTTTCTCTGAAAGCGCAACACGCTTCCTGTCCCAGGGTAAAATGCCGGCGTTCCTCGGCGGTTTACCGGGTGCGGCATTAGCCATGTACCACTGCGCACGCCCTGAAAATCGTCATAAAATTAAAGGGTTATTAATTTCTGGTCTGATTGCCTGTGTCATCGGCGGTACAACTGAACCACTTGAGTTCTTATTCCTGTTCGTCGCTCCGGTTCTGTATGTAATCCACGCCCTGCTAACCGGTCTTGGCTTCACCGTGATGGCGGTGCTTGGCGTCACTATCGGTAACACTGACGGTAACCTGATTGACTTCGTGGTGTTCGGCATCCTGCACGGATTGTCCACCAAGTGGTACCTGGTCCCTGTTGTCGCGGCTATCTGGTTTGCGGTGTACTACGTGATCTTCCGCTTCGCCATCACGCGTTTCAATTTGAAGACGCCGGGCCGTGAAGTCGAAATTGCCAGCAATATCGAAAAAGTAATGGCCGGAGCGCCTGGTAAATCAGGTTACAACGTCCCTGCTATTCTGGCGGCGCTGGGCGGCGCGGAAAACATTGTCAGCCTGGATAATTGCATCACCCGTCTGCGCTTGTCGGTGAAAGATATGTCGCTTGTTAACGTACAGGCTCTGAAGGACAATCGTGCCATTGGCGTAGTACAACTCAATCAGCATAACCTTCAGGTCGTTATCGGTCCGCAGGTCCAGTCAGTGAAAGACGAGATCGCGGTTCTGATGAACACCGTACAGGCTTAAGGATAACAATATGTTTGATTTTTCAAAGGTTGTGGACAGGCACGGTACCTGGTGTACTCAGTGGGATTACGTTGCCGACCGTTTTGGTTCAGCCGATCTGCTGCCATTCACCATCTCCGATATGGATTTTGCCACCGCACCTTGCATTCTGGAGGCGCTGACTCAGCGCCTGTCACATGGCGTGTTGGGTTACAGCCGCTGGAAAAACGATGAGTTTCTGGCGGCGATAAGCCATTGGTTTCTTTCGCGACATAACACCCAGATAGATCCTCAGTCGCTGGTATACGGCCCCTCGGTCATCTATATGGTGTCGGAGTTGATCCGCCAGTGGTCATCCGTGGGCGATGCGGTGGTTATCCATACTCCGGCGTACGATGCGTTTTACAAAGCGATTGAAGGTAATCAGCGCCAGGTGTGCGCAGTCGGACTAGAAAAACGCGCCGACGGCTGGTTTTGCGACATGGTTGCGCTGGAGAAAGCCCTGTCTCGACCTGAAAGCAAAATTCTTCTGCTTTGCAGCCCACAAAACCCAACGGGCAAAGTGTGGACGCGCGACGAGCTGGAAACCATGGCAGAACTGTGTCAGCGCCATGGTGTAAAAGTCATCTCCGATGAGATTCATATGGATATGGTATGGTCAGACCGGCCGCACATCCCGTGGAGTAACGTCGCGCGTGGCAGTTGGGCACTGCTCACTTCCGGCTCAAAGAGTTTTAATATTCCGGCATTAACCGGGGCTTACGGACTCATTGAAGATGCTCAAAGCCGCAACGATTACCTCAGCGCGTTAAAAGGCCGCGATGGTCTTTCCTCGCCTGCGGTGCTGGCGCTTAGCGCACATATTGCCGCTTATCAACAGGGTGCAAGTTGGCTTGATGCGCTGCGCGATTATCTTGCCAGCAATCTGCATTACGTTGCGCGTGAGCTTAATGCCGCATTCCCCGAACTCAACTGGCAGATTCCGCAATCCACCTATCTGGCATGGATTGACCTGCGTCCGCTCAATATTGATGACCATGCCTTGCAGGATGCTCTCATCCACCAGCAGAAAGTCGCTATCATGCCGGGATACACCTACGGAGAAGAAGGTCGCGGTTTTGTACGCCTCAATGCCGGATGCCCAAGATCCAAGCTTGAAAAAGGCGTTCAGGGGCTGATTAACGCCATCCGTTCTGTACGCTAATTAAGTTTGCGCAATGAAATTATTCATTGCGCAACATAGCTTTTTATCCCGATTTTTTCATATAATACGACGCACTTTACCTAAATACACGAGTGCGACCATGATTGATACTTCCCTCCCCCTGACCGACGTCCATCGCCACCTTGATGGTAACATCCGTGCCCAAACGATCCTGGAACTGGGTCGTCAGTTCAATTTAACGCTTCCGGCACAAACGCTGGAAACGCTGATCCCTCATGTGCAAGTCACATCAACTGAGCCGGATTTAGTGAGCTTTTTATCCAAGCTCGACTGGGGCGTGAAGGTACTGGCCTCGCTGGATGCGTGTCGCCGCGTGGCATTTGAGAATATTGAGGATGCAGCACGTAACGGCCTGCACTATGTAGAATTACGTTTTTCACCCGGCTATATGGCGATGGCGCATCAGCTCCCGGTTGCGGGCGTGGTTGAAGCCGTCATTGCCGGCGTACGCGAGGGCTGCAAGACCTTTGGCGTCGAAGCTCGCTTAATTGGCATTATGAGCCGTACCTTCGGCGAAGCCGCCTGCCTGCAGGAACTGGATGCGCTGTTAGCCCACCGTGACCATATTACGGCGCTGGATCTGGCGGGTGACGAACTGGGTTTCCCGGGCAGTCTGTTCCTGTCGCATTTCAATCAGGCGCGCGACGCCGGCTGGCGTATTACCGTACATGCGGGCGAAGCCGCGGGACCAGAAAGTATCTGGCAGGCCATTAAAGAGCTGGGCGCAGAACGTATTGGTCACGGCGTTAAAGCCGTTGAAGACCGTGCGTTGATGGATTACCTCGCCGAACACCGTATCGGCATCGAATCCTGCCTGACATCGAACATTCAGACCAGCACCGTCGCCTCTCTGGCAACCCACCCGCTGAAAACATTCCTTGAGCATGGCGTTTTAGCCAGCTTGAATACGGACGATCCGGCGGTACAGGGTGTGGATATTATTCACGAGTACACCATTGCCGCGCCAGCAGCAGGACTCACGCGCGAACAGATCCGTCAGGCGCAAATCAACGGCCTGGAAATGGCATTTCTGAGTAACGAAGAAAAACGTGCCCTGCGCGAGAAAGTCGCCGCAGCGTGACGGTTAAAGTGCCGGATGAGATGCTGAGCATCACCATCCGGCATTTGCCTAATCAGGCAAGGCACAGCGTCGAGCGATGTTTCGCCGATTCAAGACCCAGCTCAATCAGCTCCATGATTTGAATAGCTTGTCTCGCCGGTACCGGGTTTTCACCGTGACCATTTAGCGCATCACGAATGCCAGCATAGTACGCCGGGTAATTACCCGGTACAGTCAGCCAGGTCTCTTCAACCTGCTCTTCGCCTTCTATTCGCGTCAACACGCCATCGCGCATGTCGTAACCCCAGTCTTCCTGAGGCAGTCGCTCGCCATTTTTCAGGCGCTCTTCCTGCGGGTCAAGACCATACTTCACATAGCTGCCACGCGATCCGTGCACGATATAACGGGCCGACTCAGCGGCAGCGAGCATGGTGCCGTGCAGAATCACACGACGCTGCGGGTAAGTCAGGATGGCATGGAAGTAATCCGTCGCTTGCGCACCTGGGCGAAGCTGAGCCAGGTCTACCGTCATGCTGACGGGCAAACCAAACAGGTTAATTGCCTGATCCAGAAGATGCGGTGCTAAATCATACCAGATGCCGCTTCCCGGCCCCCCCTGTTCACGCCAGCGGTCACGAACCTGCGGGCGGAATCGATCGAAATGGGATTCGAAATACGCCACCTCCCCCAAAACGCCATCCGCCAGCAGGGCTTTCAACGTCAGAAAATCACTGTCCCAACGGCGGTTATGGAAAACGGACAGCACACGGCCAAGGCTGCGCGCCAACGCATCCAGTTCGCGTGCTTGTGACAGTGTCACGGTAAAAGGCTTATCAACAACCACATGTTTGCCCGCTTCCAGTGCAGCCTTCGCTAACGGGAAGTGAGTGTCATTAGGCGTGGGGATCACAATCAGGTCGATATTCGGATCGTTAAAAAGGTGTTTAGGCTCAGCAACAACCGCCACCGTTGGCCAGTCTGCCTTCACTTTTGCTTCATCACTACTGGAAACCGCAGCCAGTTCGAGGCCCGGTGTGCCCACAATCAGGGGGGCATGGAAGGTTTTACTGGCGTAACCATAGCCAATTAGCCCAACGCGGATGTTGTCACTCATGTTATAGCCTCTCAATTCAGGACTGACCTATTTCACACCATACCCTGCAACGTCTCAATAGTTTAATAACCATTGCGCTACAAAGGTTGTTTATTAACTTAAGTCAAACATATGCCACTTATGCTTAACTTGCAGCGAAAAACAGGGAGAAATCGTTCCCAATTATCTTGCTGTATTATTGAGAGATTAGTAACATTTGCAGCCTGTGTTTATGGATAAATCAAAGCAAATGTCATCAGTAATGAATCGTCTTATTGAATTAGCAGGTTGGATTGTTCTCACCGTCTCTGTGATCCTGCTGGGTGTTGCCAATCATATTGACAATTACCAGCCACCGGAGCCCGTTGCTGCTGTGCAGAAGAAATAAGCATCTGCAGTCTCTTATAACCCGGTAATTAACATCGAGTAACGGCAGGGTTTGGCTGCAAAAGATCGAATTTTGTCAAAAAAAGGGAATAATGCCGCATCCCACTCCGGTGCATATTGCCTGCTGTAGCGAAGCGCGTTACCCTTACCGCAGGTGCGCATAGCGCCTGCTTTTCCACAGGTATGAACACTCTTCTCACATTTGCGCGTCAATCCGCTTTTACCTGTGCATGTTGTTTATTATTTATATTTACTACTCCGTTGGTATTATTTTATTAATATGGATTTCCATTTATGACTGTTCAGGATTACTTATTAAAATTCCGCAAAATCAGTTCACTCGAAAGTCTGGAAAAACTGTTCGACCATCTTAACTACACGCTCACCGACGATAGCGACATTATCAATATGTATCGGGCTGCAGACCATCGCCGTGCGGAGCTTATCTCAGGAGGTCGTCTGTTTGATGTTGGTCAGGTACCCAAATCAGTCTGGCATTACGTGCAATAAAGAAGAAAGTAGCGCTCAACGTTAAAAGCTTTATAATAATTGCCCCAAAATGAATGGCATGTTTGATTGCGCGCGTAAACCTGGAGAAGAGATGACTACCACACCGGCACAACGTATCGGGGGCTGGCTACTTGGGCCACTGGCCTGGCTGTTAGTCGCATTGTTGAGCGCTTCGCTGGCGTTATTACTTTATGTCACTGCGCTGGCTACACCGCAAACCTTCCAAACGCTGGGTGCGCAAAGTACGGCAAATTTGCTGTTATGGGGCGTCTCTTTTATTACCGCGATTGCCATGTGGTATTACACGCTGTGGCTGACGATTGCGTTTTTCAAACGCAGAGCCTGTGTGCCTAAGCATTATATTCTATGGCTGCTGATCTCCGTGTTACTGGCGATTAAAGCGTTTGCGTTTTCACCGGTTCCTGACGCCTTTGCCGTGCGCCAACTGCTGTTCCCATTGCTGGCTGCAGCACTGTTGGTGCCCTATTTCAAACGCTCGCAACGCGTTAAATCGACGTTTGTGAATCCGTAATAACCCTACAGTTAACCTGTTGTCGCCTGTTGTAGATTGTCAGATAATAGGCGGCTTTTTTATTTCAGGCCGAAAAATGACTGATTACCTGCTGCTGTTTGTCGGAACTGTACTGGTCAATAACTTTGTACTGGTCAAGTTTCTGGGGCTCTGCCCGTTTATGGGCGTTTCCAAAAAACTGGAAACCGCAATGGGTATGGGCCTTGCCACGACGTTTGTCATGACACTGGCATCCATCTGCGCATGGCTGATTGACACCTGGATCCTCATTCCACTCAATCTCATCTATCTGCGCACGTTGGCTTTTATTCTGGTCATCGCCGTCGTCGTGCAATTTACCGAGATGGTTGTACGCAAAACCAGCCCTGCACTTTACCGCCTGCTGGGGATCTTCCTACCACTGATCACCACTAACTGCGCGGTATTAGGCGTGGCGTTACTGAACATCAACCTCGGTCATAACTTTTTACAGTCGGCGCTATACGGTTTTTCCGCCGCCGTCGGCTTCTCACTGGTGATGGTACTGTTCGCCGCGATCCGTGAACGCCTCGCCGTGGCGGACGTGCCTGCACCGTTTCGCGGTAATGCGATTGCGCTGATTACCGCTGGTTTAATGTCATTGGCCTTTATGGGCTTTAGTGGTTTGGTGAAGTTGTAATGAATGCTATCTGGATTGCCGTTGCCGCAGTGAGTCTACTGGGTCTGGCGTTCGGCGCTATTTTGGGTTACGCCTCACGACGTTTTGCCGTGGAAGATGATCCTGTCGTGGAGAAAATTGATGAAATTCTCCCGCAAAGCCAGTGTGGACAATGCGGCTATCCGGGCTGTCATCCTTACGCTGAAGCGATCGGCTCTCAGGGCGAAAAAATCAACCGTTGCGCACCCGGTGGCGAAGCGGTGATGTTAAAAATTGCCGCCCTGCTGAACGTCGACCCGCAACCGATTGATGGTGATGAACACGATATTACCCCCGTGCGTATGCTGGCGGTCATTGATGAAAATAACTGTATCGGTTGTACAAAGTGCATTCAGGCCTGCCCGGTTGATGCGATCGTGGGCGCGACCCGCGCCATGCACACGGTGATGAGCGATCTCTGCACCGGGTGCAACCTGTGCGTTGATCCGTGCCCGACGCAATGTATCGAATTACGCCCGGTGGCCGAGACACCTGATAGCTGGAAATGGGATTTAAACACCATCCCTGTGCGCATCATTCCCGTGGAACAACATGTTTAAGTTATTCTCTGCATTCAGAAAAAACAAAATCTGGGACTTTGATGGCGGCATTCATCCACCAGAAATGAAGACCCAGTCGAACGGTACGCCGCTGCGACAGGTTCCGCTGGCGCCACGCTTTGTTATTCCGCTGAAACAACATATTGGCGCGGAGGGTGAGCTGTGCGTAAACGTAGGCGACAGCGTGCTGCGTGGTCAGGCGTTAACCCTTGGGCGTGGTAAAATGCTTCCGGTACATGCGCCAACGTCAGGCACCGTTGTTGCTATTGCGCCGCATTCTACTGCACATCCATCGGCATTAGCTGAGCTGAGCGTTATTATTGATGCCGATGGCGAAGATCGCTGGATTGAGCGAGACGGCTGGGCCGATTACCGTTCCCGCAGCCGGGAAGAGCTGATCGCACGTATTCACCAGTTCGGCGTCGCCGGACTGGGTGGCGCGGGTTTTCCCACCGGCGTTAAGCTGCAGGGCGGCGGAGATAAAATTGAAACGCTGATCATTAACGCTGCTGAATGCGAGCCGTACATTACGGCTGATGACCGCCTGATGCAGGACTGCGCGGCGCAGGTCGTCGAAGGTATCCGTATCCTGGCGCATATTCTTCAGCCACGCGAAATTCTACTGGGCATTGAAGATAACAAGCCACAGGCAATTTCCATGCTGCGCGCGGTGCTGGCTGATTCACACGATATCAGCTTACGCGTAATCCCCACCAAGTACCCGTCAGGCGGGGCCAAGCAGTTAACGCAAATCCTGACCGGCAAGCAGGTTCCCCACGGGGGACGCTCCTCAGATATCGGCGTGCTGATGCAAAACGTTGGAACCGCCTACGCGATTAAACGTGCGGTGATTGACGGAGAACCGATTACCGAGCGTGTCGTGACGCTGACCGGCGAAGCCGTCAGCCGTCCGGGCAACGTCTGGGCGCGTTTAGGCACGCCGGTTCGTCATCTGCTCAACGACGCGGGCTTCTGCCCTTCCGCCGACCAGATGGTGATTATGGGCGGGCCGCTGATGGGCTTTACGCTGCCGTGGCTGGATGTACCGGTGGTGAAGATAACCAACTGTCTTCTGGCGCCCTCTGCCAGTGAAATGGGAGAAACGCCGGAAGAGAAAGGCTGTATTCGCTGTAGCGCATGCGCCGATGCCTGTCCGGCCGATCTCCTGCCGCAACAGCTTTATTGGTTCAGTAAAGGGCAGCAGCACGACAAAGCAACGGCGCACAATATCGCGGACTGCATTGAATGCGGTGCCTGCGCCTGGGTATGCCCAAGCAATATTCCACTGGTGCAGTATTTCCGTCAGGAAAAAGCCGAGATTTATGCCATTAGTCAGGAAGAAAAACGTGCCGCTGAAGCGAAAGCGCGATTTGAAGCCCGACAGGCGAGACTAGAACGTGAAAAAGCAGCTCGTCTTGAACGTCACAAAAGTGCTGCCGTTCAGCCTGCGGCTAAAGATCATGATGCCATTGCCGCCGCGCTGGCTCGCGTAAAAGAAAAGCAGGCTCAGGCAATGCAGCCGGTAGTCATTCAGGCTGGCGAAAAACCTGACAATAGTGCCGTGATTGCCGCACGCGAGGCGCGTAAGGCGCAAGCTCGCGCAACCCGGATGGAAAACCCTCCCCAAACAGGAGGCAGCAGTACAGAGGTCGATCCGCGTAAAGCCGCCGTGGAAGCGGCAATCGCTCGTGCCAAAGCCCGCAAGCTTGAGCAGGAAGCCGTAACGGAAACGGCCGAACCGGTCGATCCGCGTAAAGCCGCCGTGGAAGCGGCTATCGCCCGCGCCAAAGCTCGCAAGCTCGAGCAGCAGACGGTTACGGAAACGGTCGAACCGGTGGATCCGCGTAAAGCCGCCGTGGAAGCGGCTATCGCCCGCGCCAAAGCCCGCAAGCTCGAACAGCAGGCGGTTACGGAAACGGTCGAACCGGTGGATCCGCGTAAAGCCGCCGTGGAAGCGGCTATTGCCCGCGCCAAAGCCCGCAAGCTCGAGCAGCAGACGGTTACGGAAACAGTCGAACCGGTGGATCCGCGTAAAGCCGCCGTCGCGGCCGCTATTGCACGCGCTCAGGCAAAGAAAGCCGCCCAGCAGCAGGTTGTAAACGAGGAATAAATGGTATTCAGAATAGCAAGCTCCCCTTATACCCATAACCAGCGCCAGACATCGCGTATCATGATGCTGGTGTTACTGGCTGCATTGCCGGGGATCGCCGCTCAGCTGTGGTTCTTTGGCTGGGGTACGTTGTTCCAGATAGTTCTGGCCGCCATCAGCGCTATCGCCGCCGAAGCGGGCGTGCTTAAACTGCGCAAACACCCCATTGTCGCGATTTTACAAGACAACTCCGCATTGCTCACCGGGTTACTGCTGGCCGTGAGTATTCCCCCGCTCGCCCCCTGGTGGATGGTAGTTTTAGGCACGGTATTCGCCGTTATCATTGCTAAACAGCTGTATGGCGGCCTCGGTCAGAACCCGTTTAACCCCGCCATGATTGGTTACGTGGTGCTGCTGATTTCATTCCCGGTACAGATGACAAGCTGGCTGCCGCCGCATGAAATTGCGGCGACTGTGCCTGGTTTTTTTGACGCCCTGAACGTTATCTTTAGCGGACATACCGCCAGTGGCGGGGATATGAACACGCTGCGTATGGGTATTGATGGTATCAGTCAGGCAACACCTCTCGATACCTTTAAGACTTCGCTGCATGCGGGACGTACTGTTGAGCAGGTGATGCAATACCCAATCTACAGCGGCATGCTTGCAGGCGCTGGCTGGCAGTGGGTTAACCTTGCCTGGCTGGTGGGCGGCGTCGTGTTGCTATGGCAGAAAGCGATTCGCTGGCATATCCCGGTTAGCTTCCTGCTGTCGCTCGCCGTTTGTGCCACTTTAGGCTGGATTTTCTCGCCAGATTCGCTGGCATCGCCCCAGTTGCACCTACTTTCCGGCGCGACCATGCTGGGAGCATTCTTTATTCTTACCGATCCCGTTACAGCATCAACTACCAACCGTGGTCGCCTGATTTTTGGCGCACTTGCGGGCCTGTTAGTGTGGTTGATTCGCAGTTTTGGCGGTTATCCTGATGGCGTGGCTTTTGCCGTATTGCTGGCAAATATCACGGTTCCCCTGATTGATTATTACACCCGCCCTCGCGTGTACGGACATCGCTAAGGACTCCCTATGCTGAAAACGATTCGTAAACACGGTATTACTCTGGCACTGTTTGCAGCGGGCTCGACGGGGTTAACCGCGGCAATAAATCAATTAACCAAGTCCACCATTGATGAACAAGCCGCGCTGCAGCAAAAAACGCTGTTCGATCAGGTTCTGCCAGGCGATCGCTACAATAATAACTTGTCCGAAAGTTGTTATCTGGTCGATGCGCAGGCGTTGGGCAAAGGCACTCACCGAGTGTATATTGCCCGCCAGGACGATCGTCCCGTTGCAGCAATTCTTGAAGCTACGGCGCCAGATGGTTATTCCGGGGCTATTCAACTGCTGGTTGGTGTCGATTTTTCGGGTACCGTGTTGGGTACGCGGGTGACCGAACATCATGAAACGCCAGGGCTGGGCGATAAAATCGAACTGCGACTGTCCGACTGGATCACCCACTTTAGCGGCAAAACGATCGCTGCGGGTAACGACGCTCACTGGGCGGTGAAAAAAGACGGCGGCGACTTTGACCAGTTTACTGGCGCAACCATTACGCCGCGTGCGGTAGTTAATGCAGTAAAACGCGCCGGTTTGTATGCGCAGACGCTGCCCGCGCAACTTCCTCAACTTAGCGCCTGTGGAGAATAAACCATGAGCGAAATTAAAGACGTTATTGTCCAAGGATTATGGAAAAATAACTCCGCGCTTGTGCAGTTACTCGGGATGTGTCCGCTGTTGGCCGTCACCTCGACCGCCACTAACGCGCTGGGCCTGGGACTCGCGACTACGCTCGTCCTGACGCTGACGAACCTGACGATTTCTGCCCTTCGTCGCTGGACACCGCCTGAAATACGTATTCCGATTTATGTCATGATCATCGCCTCCGTGGTGAGCGCGGTGCAAATGTTGATCAATGCCTACGCTTTTGGCCTGTATCAGTCTCTGGGCATTTTTATCCCGCTGATTGTGACCAACTGTATTGTTGTTGGCCGCGCTGAAGCCTTCGCAGCCAAAAAGGGCCCTGCGCTATCCGCACTCGATGGTTTTTCCATCGGCATGGGCGCAACTGGCGCCATGTTTGTTCTGGGCTCGCTACGTGAAATAATTGGTAACGGTACACTCTTTGATGGCGCAGACGGTTTGTTGGGTAGCTGGGCCAAAGTATTGCGCGTTGAGATCTTTCATACCGATACGCCGTTTCTGCTGGCCATGCTGCCACCAGGCGCGTTTATTGGCCTGGGTCTGATGCTGGCAGTTAAGTATCTGATTGATGAGAAAATGAAGAAACGTCGTGCCGAGGCGGCTGTCACGGACAGTCCGGCTGGTGAAACAGGGAATGTGTAATGAACAAAGCAAAACGGCTGGAAATACTGACGCGCCTGCGTGAGAACAATCCGCATCCGACAACCGAGCTAAATTTTACATCGCCGTTCGAACTGCTGATTTCAGTCTTGCTCTCCGCGCAGGCCACCGATGTCAGCGTCAATAAAGCGACGGCTAAGCTCTACCCCATCGCCAATACGCCAGCCGCGATGCTGGAGCTTGGCGTTGAAGGGGTTAAGTCCTACATCAAGACAATCGGTTTGTTTAACAGCAAAGCGGAGAACGTGATTAAAACCTGCCGCATTCTGCTGGAGCAACATAATGGTGAAGTGCCTGAAGACCGGGCCGCATTAGAAGCCCTGCCCGGGGTTGGGCGAAAGACGGCTAATGTGGTGTTAAATACCGCCTTTGGCTGGCCCACTATTGCCGTAGATACCCATATTTTTCGCGTTTGTAATCGTACCCAGTTCGCCCCGGGTAAAAACGTTGAGCAGGTTGAAGAGAAGCTGCTGAAAGTCGTACCCAGTGAATTTAAAGTCGATTGCCATCACTGGTTAATTCTTCATGGCCGCTACACCTGCATAGCCAGAAAGCCGCGCTGCGGCTCCTGCATTATCGAAGATCTTTGCGAATTCAAAGAGAAAGTCGATATCTGATGCTGCCGGGGCATACTGCTTGCCCCTCGCTAACATAACGATTAGTTATGCACTCCCCTGAGTTTATTTTCCCGACAATGATGCCGTTCAACCGCGCATATCTAATGCAATATTCTTGTTAATTAACACCTGAGCAGGTTAATCGTTTTTTTAGTAAAAGAAATTTCTATCTATACGTGATCCAGATCATCCAGATAACACAATGTTAAAAAATATTTATTTTTTAGTTAAAGTGACAATCAGATGACCTAACTGAACAGTTTCTAAACAAAACATTACACTGGCTATTTTTCAGATAATGGCCTATATCACTGGATTCAAGCGCAAATAGCAGAACATATCGCCACATTGCGGTTTTTACCCTGATTAAACAGTGTAAAAATCTGCCATTTTTCAAATGAAGAAATTTAACGCTAGATAACATTTCACAGTCCCGACGATTTCACCAGTCATGATATATGTAACAGATTATTACAAACCACTTGTCTGAATGGTCAAGATAGTGAACATTACTTGCCGTTTCCCCTCCCACTATAACAATCGGACGGATGAACTTGACTCATCACGTGCCTGAACACCCCCGTTGATATGGGATGTAAAAAAAGAGGTAAAAGTGTCTACTGCAAACAATAAACCAACAGAAAGCGTGAGTTTAAACGCCTTCAAACAACCAAAAGCGTTCTATCTCATTTTCTCTATTGAGCTGTGGGAGCGTTTTGGTTATTACGGCCTGCAGGGAATCATGGCCGTCTACCTGGTTAAACAACTGGGTATGTCAGAAGCGGATTCCATCACCCTTTTCTCGTCCTTTAGCGCCCTGGTGTACGGTCTGGTTGCCATTGGCGGCTGGTTAGGTGATAAAGTTCTGGGTACAAAACGTGTCATTATGCTGGGTGCCGTTGTCCTGGCCATCGGTTATGCGTTGGTAGCATGGTCTGGTCACGATGCGGGTATCGTTTATATGGGCATGGCGGCCATCGCGGTCGGTAATGGCCTGTTTAAAGCAAACCCATCATCCCTGCTCTCTACCTGCTATGCCAAAGATGACCCGCGTCTTGATGGTGCATTTACCATGTACTACATGTCCGTCAACATCGGTTCATTCTTCTCTATGCTGGCAACACCGTGGTTGGCTGCGCATTACGGCTGGAGCACCGCGTTCGCTCTGAGCGTCGTGGGTATGCTGATTACCGTTGTTAACTTCGCATTCTGTCAGCGCTGGGTTAAACAGTACGGTTCTAAACCTGACTTTGAGCCGATCAACTTCCGTAACCTGTTGCTGACTATTGTTGGTGTCGTGGTACTGATCGCGATTGCAACCTGGTTGCTGCACAACCAGCAGATCGCTCGTATGGTTCTGGGCGTCATTGCTCTGGGTATCGTGTTTATCTTCGGTAAAGAAGCATTCACCATGCACGGTGCTGCGCGTCGTAAAATGATCGTCGCCTTCATTCTGATGCTGGAAGCGATTATCTTCTTCGTGCTGTACAGCCAGATGCCGACCTCACTGAACTTCTTCGCGATTCGTAACGTTGAGCACTCTATTCTTGGCATTGCTTTCGAACCTGAGCAGTACCAGGCACTGAACCCGTTCTGGATCATCATTGGTAGCCCAATCCTCGCCGCTATCTATAACAAGATGGGCGATACCCTGCCGATGCCAACCAAGTTTGCGATTGGTATGGTGCTGTGTTCCGGTGCGTTCCTGATCCTGCCGCTGGGTGCTAAATTCGCTACCGATGCGGGCATCGTTTCCGTTAACTGGCTGATCATCTGCTACGGTCTGCAAAGTATCGGTGAACTGATGATCTCCGGTCTGGGTCTGGCAATGGTGGCTCAGTTGGTTCCGCAACGCCTGATGGGCTTCATCATGGGTAGCTGGTTCCTGACTACAGCCGGTGCAAACATCATCGGTGGTTACGTAGCCAACATGATGGCTGTACCAGAGAACGTCACTGACCCGCTGATGTCCCTTGAAGTCTACGGTCGTGTGTTCCTGCAGATTGGTGTTGCTACGGCTGTTATCGCTGTTCTGATGCTGTTGACGGCACCGAAACTGAATCGTATGACTCAGGACGATGACGTCAATGAGAAAGCCTCTAAGGCCGCGACAGCGTAATTCTCAGGGAAACTCTTTTTCAGGCCGCTAACTGGTGTTAGCGGCTTTTTTTTTGCCTGAGCTAGCACTACCATACGATATACCTCAGCCAAAAGGAGTTACCGATGAAACTGTTCTACAAACCGGGCGCTTGTTCTCTTGCTTCCCACATCACACTTCGTGAGAGCGGTAAAGATTTCACGCTGGATGGTGTTGATCTGATGAAGAAGCGTCTGGAAAACGGCGATGATTTTTTCGCGGTAAACCCAAAAGGGCAAGTTCCCGCGCTGCTGCTGGATGACGGTACGCTACTGACCGAAGGCGTCGCCATCATGCAATACCTGGCGGACACCGTTCCAGACCGTCAACTCCTTGCCCCGACCAGCAGCCTCTCCCGTTACAAAACCATTGAATGGCTTAACTACATTGCGACAGAACTGCATAAAGGCTTTACCCCACTGTTCCGTCCCGATACGCCGGAAGACTTCAAGCCAACCGTTCGCGCGCTGCTGGAGAAAAAAATGCAGTATGTGAACGACGCGCTGCAAGATAACCAATGGATCTGCGGTTCGCGCTTCAGCATTGCGGACGCCTATTTGTTCACCGTGCTGCGTTGGGCCTATGCGGTTAAGCTGAATATGGCAGGGTTAAGCAATATCGATGCGTATATGGCGCGTATGGCTGAACGTCCGGCGGTTGCCGCGGCGTTGAAAGCAGAAGGGTTAAATTAATTGTTGTTGCCGGGTAGCGCTTGCGCTTACCCGGCCTACAGCCAAACGCAGGCCCGATAAGCGTGAGCGCCATAGGGCATTGGTTATAGCTGCGTCGCGCTGAAGTAGTGTTCAGGCTTCGCGATACAATCCTGCGCAGCCACGACCTGCAGCTCATACTCGTGCATTTTTTTGGTAGCAATCATCACTTCGTACACCGCCGCCGTCACGTGCTCCAACGCCTGCTGTAAAGACGCGCCCTGCAGCAGTTTAACCAACAATAAGCCGCTGGTGACATCACCCACGCCAACCGGTTGACGAGCGCCAAAATCGACTAACGGTCGGCTGATATGCCATGCCTGTTCAGCAGTAACTAACAGCATCTCGAAACGATCTGCGCTGATACCCGCGCGAGCCAGGTGCTTCACCAGCACAATCTCTGGTCCCTGAGCGATGAGCTCACGCGCTGCCGCCACGGCCTCATTGACATTATTCACCGCATGCTCGCACAGAATTTCGAGCTCAACCAAATTCGGGGCGATAATATCGCTGGCTGGAAGCGCATGGCGTACATGAAACTCCGCTACGCCCGGCGCGACGATACACCCTTTTTCCGGATGGCCCATCACCGGGTCACAAAAATATTTCGCATGCGGATTGGCCGCTTTTACTTTGCGTACAATACCCAGAATATGCTCGCCCTGTTCAGCCGAGCCAAGATAGCCGCTCAGTACTGCGTCACAAGTCTGGAGTTTATCGATATCGGCAATGCCCTGGACAATGTCAGTCAGATGACTCGGCGGCATAACGCAACCGGTCCATTTGCCGTACTGTGTGTGGTTAGAAAACTGAACGGTATTCAGCGGCCAGACATTTGCGCCAAGACGACGCATTGGAAATTCTGCTGCACTGTTGCCCGCATGACCAAAAACAACGTGGGACTGGATGGCGAGGATATTCTTCATTTTACTTACCACAACCCTGAAAAAATAAAGGGGCGTAGTTTCCCACGCCCCTGCTAACTAAATCTTACTTCCAGCAAATCAGACAATAGTTCTTCTTGCCACGGCGCAGTAAGGTGTAGCGCCCGAACAGGATATCACTCTCCTGGAAGAAATATTCCGGATCGGATTGCTTCTCACCGTTGATGGTCACCGCATTAGACGCGATAGTCTTACGTGCCTGGCCGCGAGAAGGTTGCAGCTCGGAGTCCACCAGCGCCTGCATCAGATCGGCACCTTTGTCCATCTCGATCATCGGCACGCCATCCTGCGCCAGCTGTTCGAAATCCGCTTCGCTCAAGTCGCTCAGATTACCGTTGAACAAGCTTTCGGTAATACGTTTTGCCGCTACCAGACCTTCTTCGCCGTGAACCAGACGCGTTACTTGCTCAGCCAGAACATACTGGGCGCGCGGCGCTTTACCGCTATTTTTATCTTCTTCTTCCAGCGCATTGATCTCTTCAATGTCCATGAAGGTGAAGAATTTCAGGAAGCGATAAACATCCGCATCGGCGGTATTGATCCAGAACTGGTAGAATTTGTACGGACTGGTTTTCTTCGGATCCAGCCACACAGCGCCGCCTTCCGTCTTACCGAATTTCGTGCCGTCAGCTTTAGTGATCAACGGAACGGTCAGACCAAACACCTGGTTCTGGTGCAGGCGACGGGTCAAATCGATACCCGAAGTAATGTTGCCCCACTGGTCAGAACCGCCAATCTGCAGCGCAACACCGTGCAGTTTGTTCAGGCAGGCAAAGTCATAACCCTGCAGCAGGTTGTAAGAAAACTCGGTAAAAGAGATCCCCTGATCGTCACGGTTCAGACGCTGCTTCACCGCTTCTTTGTTGATCATCTGGTTAACGGAGAAGTGTTTGCCGATATCACGCAGGAAAGTCAGTACATTCATACTGCCAAACCAGTCATAGTTGTTCGCAGCAATCGCCGAGTTGTCGCCACAGTCGAAATCGAGGAACGGCGCAACCTGTTTGCGGATTTTATCCACCCACTCCTGCACGGTGTCTTCGGTATTCAGTTTACGCTCGGCGGCTTTAAAGCTCGGGTCACCAATCAGACCGGTTGCGCCGCCCACCAGTGCGACAGGTTTATGGCCTGCCTGCTGGAAGCGTTTCAGGCATAACAATGGAACCAGATGCCCCAAATGCAAGCTGTCAGCGGTAGGATCGAAGCCGCAATAGAGCGCGATCGGGCCTTGCGCCAGTCGCTCTGCTAACGCTTCCTCGTCCGTCACCTGGGCCACCAGCCCCCGCTCTTGCAATTGTTTAATCAAGTTACTGCTTGCCATCAAAATCTCCATGTATAAAACGACTGCACCTTAGCCGGTACACGACTTTTCGCCTGATGCGAAAGAAACATAGAATAAAGCGCCGGATTGTTCAGCACCAGCGCTTAAAACAAGAATTTTGCATCTTTAGGGGGCCAGGCGATCAATTTTCCACGCGTTATCTTCGCGTTGGTATAAAAAACGATCGTGCAGACGGTTTTCGCCACCCTGCCAGAACTCCATCTGCTCAATACTCACGCGAAAGCCTCCCCAGAAACTGGGCAGTGGAACGTCCCCTTGCTGAAACTTCTGCTTCAGTTCGAGGAATTTGCTTTCCAGAATACCGCGCGCGGAGATCCGACTGGATTGCTTAGAGACCCAGGCGCCAATCTGGCTATCACGTGGGCGACTGTGGAAGTATTTCACCACTTCCAGCGTGGACAGGCGCTCAGCCTTGCCGATCACCATCACCTGCCGTTCCAGCGTATGCCAGGGAAACAGGAGGCTGATGCGTGGGTTTTTCTCAATCTGATGTGCCTTACGGCTACCGAGGTTGGTATAGAACACCAGCCCTTTGTCATCATAATGTTTGAGCAACACGATACGCTGATAAGGCTGACCGTTTTCATCGACGGTAGCAACGACCATCGCAGTGGGATCGGCCAGTTTGGCGTCACAGGCTTGCCCCAGCCAGCGCTCGAACAGCGCAAGGGGCTCGGCGGGAAGATCGCGGCGGCGGAGACCGCCTTTCGTGTATTCACGGCGCAAATGCGCGATTTGCTGCAATTCGTCGTTATCAGACATGATGTTGGCTACGGATTGTCAGTGGGTGACGCTATTGTGCGCCGCCCAGGTGAAAATCTCAACGCTTCGGGTTCTGTAACTGACAGTTATTTAGCACAATTCTGTCTCGTTTATAGACCGTTGCCTCATCGCCTTTAGACCAGAAGACGTAAATACCATCGGTATAGCGAGCACCTGATGCCGACACGCCCTGTTTGAGGTTCAATAGCTGATTATCATAAACAAAACTCGCCATCTGACGGGTATTGTTCAGCTTCACGGTAAGCGGTTTTTCTTCACAGCGGTATTCGAGGGTATCCGTTTGCATACGCTCGACAAATTGGTTGTACACGCTGCACCCGCTAAGCAGTACCGGCAGACACACTAACAACAGTTTTTTCATAGCCATATCCTGAAGACTTTCCTGGTCCTGGAGGGTAATGGCACCCTCCCTAATATCCCTAGTTTATCGACATATGGCGCTGAATAATTTCAGTTAACTCTGAGTTCGTGGGTTAGCGGGATAAATCGCCCCTAAAACGCTCGGTTCTGATGCGCCGGTCACGGAAGGCAGATTTCCCGGTAATCCCGCCAGCGTTCGCCACGCCAGCCAGGCAAAAGCCAGGGCCTCCATATCATCGCCGCTGATCCCAGCCTCATCGGTTGAAGTGACCTCTGTCCCTGGCAATAATGCCGCCAGACGCATCATCAGCAGCGGATTACGGCTGCCGCCGCCGCATACCATTAGCCGTTCACAGCCTCCGCTTAGCAAGACCTGCTCGGAAATGGTCACGGCCGTCAGTTCGGCAAGCGTCGCCTGCACATCCCGCGGGCTTATTCCCGGGAACTGCGCCATATGACGTTCTATCCAGCCATAATTGAAATACTCGCGGCCAGTGCTTTTCGGCGCAGGCGCAGAAAAATAAGGATCGTTAAGCATATTTTGCAGTAAAGGCAGGATCACCGTTCCCGATGTGGCCCACTGCGCATCTTTGTCGTAGGGTTGGCCGCATTGCCGCCAGATCCAGGCATCCATCAGCATATTGCCCGGCCCGGTGTCGTAACCGCGAACGGGTTGCTGTGGGATAAGCAGAGACAGATTGGCAATTCCGCCGATGTTTAGCACCATCCGCCGCTCCGTTGGATGAGCCAACAGCGCCTGATGAAAAGCGGGAACCAACGGCGCGCCCTGCCCGCCGAGAGCAATATCGCGGCGACGAAAATCGCCGATCACCGTTATCCCGGTACGCGCGACGATTTGATTGTTGTCGCCAATTTGCAGCGTGTGCGGCGCAATTCCCGTCGGTTCATGCCACACGGTTTGCCCATGACAGCCAATCGCAACGATCTCCTGCGGTTTCAATTTTTCCTGTGCCAACAGCGCATTCACCGCCTCGGCAAACAGATAACCGAGCTGTGCGTCAAGTTGGCCAAACTGCGATAGCGTAAGCTGCTGCCCCTGACAGATATCCAGGATCGCCTGCTTTATATGGAGAGGGATAGGCCAGGTCAGACTCGCCTGTTGCGCAACCATCGTTTCATCTATTGTCGCCAGCACAACATCGACGCCATCAAGGCTGGTTCCAGACATTACACCGATAAAACGGCCCGATTTCATATGTCATCCTTTTAAGCAAATTAGCCTTGACACTCAACCATAAAGTGCCGACTAATGCCATGCTTCCTTAATGATTTTTGAGGGCTAATCATTACAATGGACGCTTTATTACATCAATTATATGAATGATTCGTTTATACTCGGTATATCCGATTTCGGTTAAGATTTTCATATTGTTCCAGTAGAACATGTGACCTTAGGCTCACAAGTGCCATATAATTTAGCCATGAAGGGTGCTTTATTAGCGTTTCGTGGTGTTAAAGGAGATTTGTAAATGATTAAACGTGTGCTGATTGTTGCATTAATGGGTGTGTCTTTGGCGGGCTGCGTTAACAATGATAGCCTTTCAGGCGACGTATACACCGCATCCGAAGCGAAACAAGTTCAGAACGTTACCTACGGTACAATTGTTCATGTTCGTCCGGTGCAAATCCAGGGTGGCGATGACGCAAACGTGATTGGCGCCATTGGTGGTGCGGTACTCGGCGGGTTCCTGGGTAACACCGTCGGCGGCGGTACGGGTCGTTCATTAGCCACGGCGGCTGGCGCAGTTGCCGGTGGCGTAGCGGGTCAAGGCGTACAAGGTGCGATGAATAAAACCCAGGGTGTAGAACTGGAAATCCGTAAGGACGACGGTAATACTATCATGGTGGTTCAGAAACAGGGTGCGACCAAGTTCTCAGCTGGCCAGCGCGTTGTTATGGCTAACAACGGCAGCCAGGTTACCGTGTCTCCACGTTAATCGAATTCACGTGTGGTCAGGCTCTGGCCACACGTCATCTTATCGTTTCAGCCCTGTGACTGCAGTTCAATAATATTGTGTTCCAGTCTGGCGACCAGTTTAATCAGCAGATCAATTTCCTCAGCTGAAATCCCTTCCAAAATTTCTCCACGCGTCTTGTTGATAACCGCTTCCATATCTGCAATCAGCGGCTCTGCTTTTTCTGTCAGTTTAATTCTCTTTGCCCGACGATCGCTGGCGCAAGTCTGTCGTGAAATGAGTCCCTTTTCTTCCAGCTGGTCAAGCGTGCGTACCAACGAAGGCTGCTCGATGCCAATCGCTTTAGCCAACTGAATCTGCGATTGATCAGGCGGCAATTGATGAATGTTGTGCAGCGTAACCCAATGCGTCTGCGTCAACTCCAGAGGTTTCAGGCGATGGTCAATCAGAGCACGCCAAATGCGCACCAACCGTGCCAGATCAGAACCTAATGGCGATTCCAATTTCATCTCCTTATAATTAGCTTGCTAAGTTATTATGCTGATTTTAGAATAGTGTGCAGCATTTGTATTCCCAAAACAAATGTATTGCCAAATTTGCTTACCGGCTGACATTTTTTCAGACATTATGCGTTACAGAGACTCATTGTCTCTTTTTTGCTAAACCTATAGCAATGCTCTCTTCCGCCAAGGATTTTGCCCGTGAAGTTTATGTTTAATGCAACAGGATTGCCCCTACAAGATTTAATGATCGGAGCATCTGTCTACTTCCCTCCTGTTTTCAAGGCGTTTGTAGCAGGATTTATTCTCTGGCTGGTTGTTCATCGCCTGCTGCGCGACTGGATTTACTCCGGCGAAATCTGGCATCCCCTGTTAATGGATCTGTCACTCTTTACGCTTTGCGTATGTCTGGCCTTTGTAATGCTGATTGTGTGGTGATTATGTCGCTTAAAACCATTAAATACTTCTCCACCATTATAGTCGCTGCCATCGCAGTTTTCGCCGGATGGTGGATGTGGAATTACTATATGCAATCGCCCTGGACACGTGATGGCAAAGTGCGAGCTGAGCAGGTCAGCATCACGCCGCAGGTCTCAGGCAGCATTAGCGAACTCAATATAAAAGATAACCAGTTTGTGAACAAAGGCGATATCCTTTTTATCATCGATAAGACGCCGTTTCACATTGCTGAACTAAATGCGCAAGCGCAGCTGGCGAAGGCGCAGTCCGATCTGGCGAAAGCCAATAACGAAGCCAACCGCCGCCGTCATTTATCGCAAAATTATATCTCAGCCGAAGATCTGGATACTGCTAACCTCAACGTGAAAGCCATGCAGGCCAGCGTTGAAGCAGCCGAGGCCAGTCTGCGCCAGGCACAGTGGCAACTGACGCAGACGGTGGTCAAAGCGCCCGTAGCGGGCTGGGTAACCAACCTTTCAACTCGTATTGGAGACTACGCCTCAACCGGTAAGCCCCTGTTTGCCCTTGTCGACAGCCACTCTTTCTATGTGATGGGGTATTTTGAAGAAACCAAGTTGCGCCACATTCGTGAAGGTGCGCCTGCGGTTATCACGCTCTACAGCGGCAACATAAAGTTACAGGGTCACGTATCCAGTATTGGTCGCGCCATCTACGACCAAAGTGTGGAAAGCGATTCCGGTCTGATTCCCGACATCAAACCCAATGTGCCGTGGGTGCGTCTGGCCCAACGCGTTCCGGTCCGCATCGAATTCGACGCTCTGCCGCAGGATGTCACCCTGGTTTCTGGTACGACCTGCAGCGTGTCTATCGGCCAGCGTAAATGAAACTGTCCCACCTGATGCCAGGCCATTGGCCGTGGTTTAAAGCCACGGTAGCGCAGTGGCGTTATGCGTTGCGAAATACCATTGCGATGTGTCTGGCGTTAACGTTCGCCTATTACCTGAATCTGGATGAGCCCTACTGGGCGATGACCTCGGCGGCAGTGGTCAGCTTTCCCACCGTCGGCGGGGTTATCAGCAAAAGTCTGGGTCGTGTTGCGGGTAGCTTGCTGGGTGCCACCGCCGCGTTGATTATTGCCGGTCATACCCTCAATGAGCCGTGGTTGTTTTTGCTGAGCATGTCAGTGTGGATCGGTTTTTGTACCTGGGCATGCGCGCATTTCACCAATAACGTCGCCTATGCCTTTCAACTGGCCGGTTATACGGCGGCGATCATTGCTTTTCCCATGGTCAATACCATAGAGATTACGCAGTTGTGGGATATCGCTCAGGCCCGCGTATGCGAGGTCATCGTCGGTATCCTGTGCGGCGGCATGATGATGATGATCCTCCCCAGCACCTCCGATGGCACTACGCTGCTTACCGCGCTGAAAAACATGCATTCGCGTTTACTGGAGCATGCCAGCTTACTCTGGCAACCGGAGACAACAGATGCGATTCGCACAGCTCATGAAGGTGTTATCGGTCAGATTCTTACCATGAACCTGCTGCGTATTCAGGCGTTCTGGAGTCACTATCGTTTTCGCCGTCAAAATGCGTTGCTCAATTCGCTGTTGCATCAGCAGTTACGTATGACCAGCGTGATCTCCAGTCTGCGCAGGATGCTCCTGAACTGGCCCACTCCCCCGGCTAATACCCGGGAAATCATCGAACAACTGCTCAGCGAGCTGGTCAAATCCAATACCGACACCTACACCGTCGCGCGTATTATCGCCCCCCTGCGTCCTCTCGATGCGCGCGACTATCGGCACGTCGCCTTCTGGCAACGACTGCGTTATTTTTGTCGGCTGTACTTACGCAGCAGTCATTATCTGCATTTACTGGAAAATGGCGTTACCGCCGAGCGTATTACTATCGCCCGCACGCCAGGACTTGCCCGTCATACCGATAATGCGGAAGCTCTCTGGAGCGGATTGCGTACGTTCTGTACACTGATGCTTATCGGCGCATGGAGCATTGGCGCGCAATGGGAATCAGGCTCTGGCGCACTAACGCTCGCGGCCATCAGCAGCGTGCTGTATTCTGCCGTAGCCACGCCGTTCAAGTCGCTTTCTTTGCTGATGCGCACGCTGGTTCTGCTGTCGCTGTTTAGCTTTGTGGTTAAGTTTGGCCTGATGGTGCAAATCTCTGACCTCTGGCAATTCATTCTGTTTCTCTTCCCGTTGCTCGCTACCATGCAACTCCTGAAGCTGCAAATGCCCGCGCTGGCGGGTCTTTGGGGACAGCTAATCGTGTTTATGGGATCGTTTATCGCGGTGACTAATCCACCGGTTTATGATTTTGCTGATTTCCTGAATGACAATATGGCGAAAATCACCGGCGTGGCGCTATCGTGGCTGGCATTCGCCATTCTGCGGCCTGGATCGGATGCGCGGAAAGGCCGCCGCCATATTCGCGCCCTGCGCCGGGATTTTGTCGATCAGCTCAGCCGACATCCCTCGCTCAGCGAAAACGAATTTGAGTCGCTGACCTATCACCACGTCAGCCAGCTCAGCAACAGTCAGGATGCCCTGGCGCGACGCTGGCTATTGCGTTGGGGGGTTGTCTTGCTGAACTGCTCGCACGTGGTGTGGCAACTGCGCACCTGGGAGGTGCGTTCAGATCCTCTGGCTCGCGTCAGAGACGTGTGTATTTCGCTGCTTCGCGACGTAATGAGTGAGCGCGGCGTTCAGCAACGACCGCTGAATGCCACGCTGAGTGAGCTACAGCGTATTTGCGACACGCTCGCCCACCATCATCAACCTGCGGCGCAAGAACTGTCGGCGCTTATCTGGCGACTACACTGCTCGCTTTCTCAGCTCGAACAGGCGCCTCCGCCGGGTACGCTAGGCAATTGATTATTTGATAACGCCACAGGCGTAGCGCGCTCCGCCACCGCCAAGCGGTTTTGGTTGATCGGACATATTATCGCCACCGACATGGATCATCAGCGCTTTGCCTTTAACCTCATCGAGCGTTTTCAGCCGCGGCGCAATGACCGGTGTTGTGGCGTTACCGTCGTTATTCACCACCAGCAGCGGCAGGTCGCCCATGTGGCCTGCGCCTTCGGGGCCTTCGTGCTTGCCGGTTTGGTGCGGATCATAATGGCCTCCAGCCGATTCCGCGGCTGAGGCTTTTCCTTCTTTAATCGCCGGTTGGCAACTGCCATTCGCATGCACATGGAAGCCATGTTCACCCGGCGGCAGCGCTTTCAGATCGGGCGTAAACTCCAGCCCTTTCCCGGTTTCAGCAATAGTGACCGTACCAATCGCCTGGCCGACGCCTTGCGACGTTACCAGATTCATCGTCACTTTTTCTTCACTGGCAGCCTGCGCACCTGCACAGGCGAGTAGAGTAATAATGGCCAAACTCAAACGCTTCATAAGACCTCCGTCCAAAAGGTGTCTGATTGATAAGTGTAAACCAGTGACACAAATTTGAACGGAGAAGCGTCAAAAACGCGATTACGGTACGTCGTAACCCAGCGCAGCTTTGCGAATACGGAACCACTGCTGGCGAGACATGTTCAATGACTCAGACTCAACGGCAGCACGTACACGCTCTATCTTCCCTGAGCCAATGATCGGCAGCGGCTGAGACGGCAGACGCAAAATCCAGGCGTACACCACCTGCTCAATGGACTGCGCGTTTAACTCTTCTGCGATTGCGGCAAGTTCATTACGTAATGGCTGGAACGCATCGTCATTAAACAGACGACCACCGCCGAGGCAGGACCAGGCCATCGGACGAATGCGCAGTTGTTGCAGTTGATCTAAAGTACCATCCAGCAGAAGCGGCTGATGTACCGGTGAGATCTCAACCTGGTTAGTCGCCAGCGTGAACGGCAGACGCGATTGCAGCAGTGAGAACTGTGCCGGGGTGAAGTTAGATACGCCAAAGTGACGCACTTTTCCGCTATGGTGCAATTTTTTGAACGCGTCGGCTACGTCGTCCGCATCCATGAGCGGATCGGGACGGTGGATGAGCAGCAAATCAATATGATCGGTCGCCAGTAACTTCAACGATGCTTCCGCACTGGCAATGATATGCGCGCTGTCGGTGATGTAATGACCCAGCGCATTTTCCGTGCGCGCCGTCGTGGCGATCCCGCACTTGGTAACAATCTGCATTTTTTCACGCAGATGCGGAGCCAGCTTCAGTGCCTCACCAAACGCCGCTTCACACTGGTATCCGCCGTAAATATCGGCGTGATCGACGGTGGTAACGCCCAGATCCAGATGTTCTTCAATAAAGCTGACTAGCTGGCGCGCGGACATATTCCAGTCCATCAGGCGCCAATACCCCATTACAAAGCGAGAAAATTCCGGACCTTGCGGCGCAATAGTAATACGCTGAACCATAGCAGCTTCCTTATAAGTGAATGTGCATCGAGTATACGCAATTACGCTTTTAAAAGAGTGAAGGTTGTTGCGGTTCTTCCGAAGGGTTGGCTTTGTTTGCTCGTAATTTACGCATCAGGCGCTGACGACAAAGCCGTAGCACTTCCTGCTTTTCGGCATCGCTCATCTTTTGCCAGTTAAAACGCTCATCCCGACTGCGAAAACAACCGCGGCAAAAACCGCGCTCGTCAGACTGACATATTCCACGGCATGGGCTCTGGACGGGGAAAAACTCCAGCTGTTCGGCCACATCCCCTCCTTTCGTAAGATTGATATACCTATTGAAGACGTTAACTGAATTTCTCGCAAGCGCTATTGCATTAGACCGACTGGTCTATTACACTCCTTCCCATGAACAAAATCACTGAACACGATACACGCGAACATCTGCTGGCGACGGGCGAACTGCTGTGTATGCAGCGCGGCTTCACCGGTATGGGCTTAAGCGAACTACTGAAAACCGCTGAAGTCCCCAAAGGTTCGTTTTATCACTATTTTCGCTCTAAAGAAGCGTTCGGTGTTGCGATGCTGGAACGCCACTATGCGGCCTATCATCAGCGACTGGCTACGCACTTTGATACGGGGGCAGGAAACTATCGCGACCGTATTCTGGCCTACTATCAGGAAACCCTGAACCAGTTTAGCCAGCACGGCATTATCAGCGGTTGTTTAACCGTAAAACTGTCTGCCGAAGTGTGCGATCTGTCAGAAGATATGCGCACGGCGATGGATAAAGGCGCGCGGCACATTATTGCGCTGTTAGCGCAGGCGCTGGAGAAAGGTCAGGCAAACCATTGTCTGTCCTTTGTTGGCGAGCCGTTACAGCAGGCGCAGGTATTGTATGCGCTGTGGCTGGGCGCCAACCTGCAGGCCAAGATTTCTCGTAGCGCCACCCCGCTGGAAAATGCGCTGGCGCACGTTAAAACCATCATTACTACGCCTGCCGTTTAACAGGCGTTTTTATTTCTTTTATTACTAGACGACCGGTCTATTCAGGAGTGCCATATGTCATCTGAAAAACTTTTTTCCCCACTGAAAGTGGGTGCTATTACGGCAGCAAACCGCGTATTCATGGCGCCACTGACGCGTCTGCGCAGCATTGAGCCTGGCGACATCCCTACTCCGCTGATGGCCGAGTATTACCGTCAACGTGCCAGCGCGGGTCTTATCATCAGTGAAGCTACACAGATTTCCGCACAGGCGAAAGGCTATGCGGGGGCACCCGGCTTACACAGCGAAGCGCAAATTGCCGCATGGAAAAAAATCACCGCTGCCGTACATGCGGAGCAAGGTCATATTGCGGTCCAGTTGTGGCATACCGGGCGCATCTCTCACGCCAGTCTGCAGCCCAACGGTCAGGCACCGGTCGCACCTTCCGCGATTAGCGCCGGAACCCGGACCTCGCTGCGTGATGAAAATGGTCTGGCAACGCGTGCGGATACCTCAATGCCGCGTGCGCTGGAAACTGAAGAAATTCCCGGCATCGTTAATGACTTCCGTCAGGCGATTGCCAACGCGCGCGAAGCGGGTTTCGACATGGTTGAACTGCACTCCGCTCACGGCTATCTGCTGCACCAGTTCCTGTCGCCAACGTCTAATCAGCGTACCGATCAATACGGCGGTAGCGTCGAAAATCGTGCGCGTCTGGTGCTGGAAGTTGTCGATGCCGGTATTAAAGAATGGGGTGCCGATCGCATTGGTATTCGCGTATCTCCGATTGGCTCATTCCAGAACGTTGACAACGGCCCGAACGAAGAAGCCGATGCGCTGTATCTGATTGAACAACTGGGCAAGCGCGGAATCGCTTACCTGCATATGTCTGAGCCAGACTGGGCTGGCGGCGAGCCGTATTCCGATGCGTTTCGCGAAAAAGTTCGTGCACGTTTCCACGGTCCGATCATTGGTGCGGGTGCCTACACACCTGAAAAAGCAGAAGCACTGATCGAGAAGGGCCTGATCGACGCCGTTGCTTTTGGTCGCGCCTATATCGCAAACCCGGATCTGGTTGCGCGCCTGCAGCGTAAAGCGGAGCTGAATCCGCAACGTGCCGAAAGCTTCTACGGCGGCGGCGCGGAAGGTTACACCGATTATCCTACCCTCTAATGTCACAAACTCCGTTCTGCCATTGATAGCGGCGTAACAACGCCGCTATACTAAAACAACATTTTGAATGTATTAGCCATTTTCGAAGGGGAAAAAGATGCGTTTACTTCATACCATGCTGCGCGTGGGTGACCTGCAGCGTTCCATCGAGTTTTATACCAACGTGCTGGGCATGAAGCTGCTGCGTACCAGCGAAAACCCTGAATACAAATACTCCCTGGCCTTTGTCGGCTACGGCCCTGAAACCAGCGAAGCCGTGATCGAACTGACCTATAACTGGGGTGTCGACAAGTATGAGCTGGGCACTGCCTACGGCCATATCGCCCTGAGCGTAGACAACGCAGCCGAAGCCTGTGAACGTATTCGTCAGAATGGCGGTAACGTCACGCGTGAGGCGGGTCCGGTAAAAGGCGGCACCACCGTAATCGCGTTCGTTGAAGATCCAGACGGTTACAAAATTGAACTGATCGAAGAGAAAGACGCCGGGCGCGGCCTGGGCGACTAACCTCCCCACGGGCGCAGATCGTCTGTGCCCGTAGTTTTATACTCATCATTTTGCCATAATACGCGCTGCAATTTTCCCGTATTAAGAGACCCAGATGTCCGATAACGCTCAACTTTCCGGTCTGTGTGACCGTTTTCGTGGTTTTTATCCTGTCGTCATTGATGTCGAAACCGCAGGGTTCAATGCCAAAACCGATGCGCTGCTTGAGATCGCAGCCATCACACTGAAAATGGATGAACAAGGCTGGCTGATGCCGGACACGACGTTACATTTCCACGTAGAGCCATTTGAAGGCGCGAATTTGCAGCCGGAAGCCCTCGCCTTTAACGGAATTGACCCTAACAATCCGCTACGCGGCGCGGTCAGCGAATATGACGCTCTGCATGCCATCTTTAAAATGGTGCGTAAAGGCATTAAAGACAGCGGCTGCAATCGGGCGATCATGGTGGCGCATAACGCTACGTTCGACCACAGTTTTATGATGGCCGCAGCAGAACGCGCCTCGCTCAAACGTAATCCATTTCATCCGTTCGTCACCTTTGATACTGCGGCCTTAAGCGGCCTTTCTCTGGGGCAAACTGTGTTATCGAAAGCGTGCCTGGCGGCAGGAATGGAATTTGACGGGACTCAGGCGCACTCGGCGCTGTATGACACCGAACGGACGGCCGTGCTGTTTTGCGAAATTGTTAACCGCTGGAAACGTCTCGGCGGCTGGCCTCTTCCCGTACCTGAAGAGGCATAACGGACCGATAAAAAAAGCGACCATCATAAGGTCGCTTTTTTATTTACGCTGATATTATTCAGCGTCCGGCTCTTCGGTTTTGTATTTCGCCGCTGTTTCTTTAATCAGCTGCTGCAACTCACCGCGCTGGTACATTTCGATCAAAATGTCACAGCCGCCAACCAGCTCACCATCAACCCACAGCTGCGGGAAAGTTGGCCAGTTTGCGTATTTCGGCAGCTCGGCGCGAATATCCGGGTTCTGCAGAATATCAACATAAGCAAAGCGTTCACCACAGGCGGACAGCGCCTGCACAGCCTGAGCGGAGAAACCGCAGCTTGGCAGTTTAGGGGAACCTTTCATGTACAGGAGAATCGGGTTTTCAGCGATCTGGCGCTGGATTTTTTCGATAGTGGTGCTCATTATCTTGCTTCCTTAAACTTCTTTTACGGCAGTAGTCTGACATTGTAGCGGGTCAGACAGGCAACGGAAAATAACATTTTCATTACGCGTTATTATTTTATCCCCTGACGCCAAAAGTTGCATTCACAATCTCATTTATCCCCTTAAAGCCTGTGGATTTGATTATTCATTCACCAACGCCAACTTTAATTGCTGATTTTTTTTGCGGTCGGTTACGAAACGTAGTTTTAAACAAAAAAGCTATTAACTTTCCCTCTTTCTATAGATTAGAATCATCAAGTTTTGAAAATCACACGCAGGCATGATAGACCTGCCTTACCAGAGGATTGCTCAGTGGCGCGGATAAACCGAATCTCGATCACGCTCTGTGCTTTACTTTTTACTACACTGCCCTTTACGCCCATGGCTCATGCTTCCAAGCAGGCCAGGACGACACCTACCCATTCCCACACCATCAAAACGGTAGATAAAAAGAAAAGCGCAACAACCAGCCAAAAAACAACAAAGACCAGCAAAAAAACGGCGACAAAAACCACCAGCAAAACCAGCACCAAAACCGCTTCTTCTTCTAAACATCGCACTGCCGCTCCGGCAAAGTCGACCAAAACAGCAATCCGTCGTGGTAAAAACACCGCAGCACAAACCGCTGCCGTTACCTGGACTGAAAAATGCACGCCGCGCAAAGGTCATAAGCCGCGCTGTGTAAAAGTGAAAACCACCGCACCAACGACGCTGGCTGAGGCGCATAAAGTGAAAGTGCAGAAAGCCACTAAAACCGCCATGTCCACGCTGATGAACCAAATCGGCAAGCCTTATCGCTGGGGCGGCACCTCACCAAGAACCGGGTTTGACTGCAGCGGTCTGGTCTATTACGCCTATAAAGATCTGGTGAAATTCCGCATTCCACGTACAGCGAACGAAATGTATCATCTGCGCGATGCTGCGCCGATTGAACGTGGCGAACTGAAAAATGGCGATCTGGTATTTTTCCGTACCCAGGGGCGTGGAACTGCCGATCACGTTGGCGTTTATGTTGGCAACGGTAAGTTTATTCAGTCACCGCGCAGCGGCCAGGAAATTCAAATCACCTCTCTGAGTGAAGATTACTGGCAGCGCCACTATGTGGGCGCTCGTCGGGTAATGACGCCAAAAACAATTCGTTAAAAACTTACCCTACAGTACATGCTGTAGGGTAAGTTCTTCTTTTGCATAACCTTTCAATTTGCTACCCTATCCTTACTCACAATGAGGCTATTGTGTGTACTCAATATAAATAATAAGGAGAGAAGCAATGTCGTTTGAATTACCTGCATTACCGTATGCCAAAGATGCTCTGGCACCGCACATTTCTGCCGAAACGCTGGAATATCACTATGGCAAACACCATCAAACTTACGTGACTAATCTGAACAACCTGATTAAAGGCACGGCGTTTGAAGGCAAATCACTGGAAGAGATCGTACGTAGCTCTGAAGGCGGTGTATTCAATAACGCAGCACAGGTATGGAACCACACGTTCTACTGGAACTGCCTGGCACCGAACGCAGGTGGCGAACCTACCGGTAAACTGGCCGAAGCAATTGCCGCCTCCTTTGGCAGCTTTGCGGATTTCAAAGCGCAGTTCACCGATGCCGCTATTAAAAACTTCGGTTCTGGCTGGACCTGGCTGGTAAAAGGAACGGATGGCAAACTGGCTATCGTTTCCACCTCCAATGCAGGTACACCGCTGACCACCGACGCGACGCCGCTGATGACCGTTGACGTGTGGGAACACGCCTACTACATCGATTATCGCAATGCCCGTCCTGGCTACCTGGAAAACTTCTGGGCGCTGGTGAACTGGGAATTTGTTGCGAAGAACTTCGCAGCATAAAAAAGATGACGCAGAAGGAGAACCCTTCTGCGTTTTAGCATTAATTCGCGGTAGTGAAAGCCTCTTCAGGCTGTTTGCGCGCCGAGATAAAGACCAGCAGCAGCGCAAGCCCCGCCACAATTGCCCCCATCACCGGAACAAAGCTGTAGCCCAACCCACCGGAAATCACCGCCCCACCGGCTGCGGCACCCAGAGCATTCCCCAGATTAAACGCGCCAATGTTGACTGACGATGATAATCCAGGCGCTTCGCTGGCAACGCGCATCACGCGCATCTGCAACGGCGGAACGACCGCAAACGTCGCTGCCCCCCAGACCACCATACTAACTGCCGCACCCAGCTCATTACGCGCCAGGAAAGGAATGGTCAGCATAATAATCATCAGCAGCAGTAAAAAGCCTTTCAGCGTACCGTTAACGGAACGGTCAGCCAGTTTGCCACCAAGATAGTTACCGATTGAGAAGCCAACGCCAATCAGCACCAGCATACCGGTCACAAACGCCGGTGTGGCATGGGTGATCGTATGTAACACTGGTGAGATATAGGTATAAAGTGTGAACATCGCCCCGGCTCCCAGAACGGTCGTCAGCAGCGCCGACAGCACCTGCGGACGCATAAGTACCGCCAGTTCGCTACGGACATCCGGGCGCTCTCCCGCCCCACCTTTGGGTAATGAGAAGAACAGGCTGACCATGGCGATGACGCCCAGACCCGCCGTTGCCATAAACGACATACGCCAGCCGATGGTTTCACCAAGCCAGGTCGCCGCAGGAACGCCACCAATATTGGCAATGGTCAACCCCATAAACATGGTTGCCACGGCGCTGGCCTGCTTATGTTTGGGTACTACGCTTGCAGCGACAACGGAGCCAAGACCAAAAAATGCCCCATGGTTCAGACTGGTCAAAATACGCGATAACATCAGGGTGGTGTAATCCGGCGAGATAGCCGAAAGCACGTTGCCCAGCGTGAAAATCGCCATCAGGAATATCAACGCATTACGTCGCGCACGATGGGACAGCAGTAATGTCATCAGCGGAGCCCCCACCATCACCCCAACCGCATACGCGCTGATTAACATTCCGGCCGCGGGAATCGAGACATCCACACCTTTGGCAATGACGGGCAATAATCCCATTGGCGAAAATTCAGTGGTGCCAATGCCAAACGCGCCGATCGCCAGCGCCAGTAAAGGATAATTGAGTTTCATATTTCGACTCCGTAACGTCGAGCCGGGGCGCGACATAAAATAAGAGTCAAAAGCATGACATTGATCGCAAAATTAATAAAGTTAACAAAATTGCAAAAGACTTTTGCTTATTCGCAAACAATCGACGGGAAAGGCAAGCGGAAAGGATGAGGGAGAGCGAACTCCCTCGGGGGAAATCAATGCAGCGCTGCGGTCAGGCCACCCGCGACGATCAAACCCAGAACAATAATGGTAGTCACTAACGAAAATTTCAGATCGGTGCTCATCAAGTTTTCTCCTTTTTATTCCCACACAAAAAGTGATATTGCGCATTTTTACACACTTGAAAGCAAAAATCTCTCACGATTTATATTGATAACTGCTTTTAACTCTTCCCCTTTTCGTTAAGATCAGACAAAATTCCACGCTTACTTGATTAGCGTACCGGCCATTGACCCCTTCCTGACGTTCCGTGTCGTTTTCCCGGCGTGCCGCAACCCTTACGTTGCGCTAAGGGTGTGTTAAGGCAAACGTTTACCTGGAGTATTCTCAGGAGCTTAGGATATGGTCTGGAGTGAGATGTAATGGCAACAATTAAAGATGTAGCGAAGCGAGCAAACGTTTCCACTACAACCGTATCACACGTAATTAACAAGACGCGCTTTGTCGCGGAAGAAACGCGTAATGCTGTCTGGGCGGCGATCAAAGAGCTGCACTATTCTCCGAGCGCCGTGGCGCGCAGCCTGAAGGTGAATCACACCAAGTCTATTGGCTTGCTGGCCACCAGCAGCGAAGCGGCCTATTTCGCTGAAATTATCGAAGCCGTTGAGAAAAACTGTTTCCAGAAAGGCTATACCCTGATTCTGGGTAACGCATGGAACAGCCTCGAAAAACAGCAGGCTTATCTGTCGATGATGGCGCAAAAGCGCGTTGATGGTCTGCTGGTGATGTGTTCTGAGTATCCGGAGTCGCTGCTTTCGATGCTCGAAGAGTACCGCCATATTCCGATGGTCGTCATGGACTGGGGCGAAGCTAAAGCCGACTTTACCGATACGGTCATTGATAACGCCTTCGAAGGCGGTTACATGGCGGGTCGGTATCTGGTAGAACGCGGTCATCGTGAGATTGGCGTGATCCCAGGACCAATGGAGCGTAATACCGGAGCCGGGCGTCTGGCAGGCTTTATGAAAGCGATGGAAGAAGCGCTGATTAAAGTTCCTGAAAACTGGATTGTGCAGGGCGATTTTGAGCCTGAATCCGGCTATCGCGCCATGCAGCAAATTCTGTCACAGTCGCATCGTCCGACTGCCGTCTTCTGCGGTGGCGATATCATGGCGATGGGTGCGCTGTGCGCCGCTGACGAGATGGGACTGCGCGTACCGCAGGATGTTTCGCTCATCGGTTACGACAACGTGCGCAACGCCCGCTTCTTCACGCCGGCTCTGACGACCATTCACCAGCCTAAAGATTCACTGGGGGAAACGGCCTTCAACATGCTGTTAGACCGTATCGTGAATAAACGTGAAGAGTCGCAGTCTATCGAGGTTCATCCGCGCCTGGTAGAACGCCGCTCCGTTGCCGACGGCCCGTTCCGCGATTACCGTCGTTAAGACTGTTGTGCGGGAGCCTCATCGGGCTCCCGCAGCCATTCCTTATTCAGCGTTTCACTATCCCCTAAATAGTCCAGCAGCCAGCTCAATGCCGGCGACGTATCGTTCTGTTGCCATGTCAGGCAGCATGCGGCATCAGGAAATGGATTCTCCAGCTGTAGCGCGACCCATTTGCCGCTATCGATCCACGGTTTGGCAAAATGCGTCGGTACCATGCCCACGCACAAACCTGCAGATAAACAAGTAGCAGAAGATTCCCAGTCAGGCACCACAACGCGCTTTTGGTTATCCAGCAGCCAGGTAATACGCTTAGGAAGCGTACGCGACGTGTCTTCACGCACCAGCGACGGCCAGTTGCGCAACGTGTCGTCGCTTAGCGGTCCGGGCATTGACGCCAATGGATGATGGCTTGCCACCACGCAGCTCCAGCTCAGCATTCCCATGTCGCGGAAGGTATAGCGTCCCCCCACCGGAATCGCCTGCGTGGCGCCGATTGCCAGCTCAACGCGCCCATCGGACAGCGCATCCCAGACACCGTTAAACACCTCCTGGAAAACCAGCAGTTCGACATCATCAAAATGACGATAGAAATCCACGATCATCTGTCGGGTACGATCCGGGCGGACAATGTTATCTACCGCGATCGCCAACTGCCCGCGCCAGCCGTTGGCAATTTGCTGACATTGCTGGCGGGTGATCTGCATTTTTTTGATAACAGAGCGGCCTTCCTTGAGAAACCATGCACCGGCAGGCGTCAATTCCACGTCCCGATGGCGTCGCTCAAAAAGCGGCACCGCCAGCCACTCTTCCAGTTGACGCACGGTGTAGCTTACCGCCGAGGGTACGCGGTGCAACTCCTGCGCGGCCGAACTAAAGCTACCGTTACGCGCAACCGCATCCACAACTTCAAGTGAATATTCCGACCACATATTCTGCCTACAAAAAATTTGAAATCAGTAAGCAAATATTAGCGTTTCACAGCAAGAATTACACTCACTACACTCAGCGGCATTGTTCTACTGCTAAAAAAAGAGAAATGATGATGCAACCTGGGAAAGGATTTTTAGTCTGGCTGGCGGGTCTTAGCGTACTCGGCTTTCTGGCAACGGATATGTATCTGCCCGCCTTCGCCGCAATTCAGTCCGATCTGCAGACACCTGCATCTGCCGTCAGCGCCAGCCTTAGCTTATTCTTAGCGGGTTTTGCCGTCGCGCAACTTCTGTGGGGGCCGCTCTCTGACCACTATGGTCGCAAGCCAGTTTTGCTGCTGGGTTTATCCATCTTCGCGCTGGGCAGTTTGGGCATGCTGTGGGTTGAAAATGCCACCGGTCTGCTGGTACTGCGCTTTGTTCAGGCCGTTGGCGTTTGTGCGGCATCGGTTATCTGGCAGGCGCTGGTCACCGATTATTATCCTTCACAAAAAGTAAACCGCATCTTTGCCACCATTATGCCATTGGTCGGGTTATCCCCGGCATTAGCGCCGTTATTAGGCAGTTGGATCCTGGTACATTTTTCCTGGCAGGCCATTTTCGCCACCCTGTTTGCCATTACTCTAATCCTGATGCTTCCGGCTCTGCGCTTAAAACCAACAGCTAAAGCACGCGACGACAGCCTGGATAAACTGACTTTCGCTACCCTGTTGCGCTCAAAAGTTTACCGCGGAAACGTGCTGATTTATGCCGCCTGCTCCGCGAGCTTCTTCGCGTGGCTGACGGGTTCCCCGTTCATCCTCAGCGAAATGGGCTACAGTCCGGCGGTGATTGGCCTGAGTTATGTTCCGCAAACCATCGCTTTCTTAATTGGTGGTTACGGCTGCCGCGCTGCGCTGCAAAAATGGCAGGGCCGTCAGTTGCTGCCCTGGTTACTCATTCTGTATGCCTTTAGCGTAGTGGCCACCTGGGCAACCGGCTTTATTCACCATGTTGCGCTGGCTGAAATCCTCATCCCATTCTGCGTTATGGCGATTGCCAATGGAGCAATCTACCCAATTGTTGTGGCTCAGGCGTTACGTCCTTTCCCACAAGCTACGGGACGCGCAGCGGCATTGCAGAACACACTGCAACTGGGTTTATGCTTCCTGGCAAGCCTTGTGGTTTCCTGGTTGATCGCCACCCCGCTGCTCACCACCACCAGCGTGATGCTGACAACGGTGCTGCTGGCGGCCGCGGGTTACAAAATGCAATCGCAGAAGACTAACGCCCCGCACACAGATGATCGGGCGCAAATTGCCCACGGTGAGTCTCACTAGTAATCACCTTTGATAATTGATTAGCCTGCTAATATTTATTGGTTGAATCGTCAAAAATTCAGGCCTATACTGATTTCCGGTTGTTAAAAAAACGATAATTGTTATGTGTTAACGGGGACAAGAACGTTCCCGTTTTCCCATGGATGGTCTTTTCGGCAAGGGTTCCTCCCTTCCTCTGTTCTACGTCGGATTATAGATTCGCGGATTAATTCCGTGAGAGTTCTCACAAAGCCCAAAAAAGCGTCTACGCTATTTTAAGGTTCTGATCACCGACCAGTGATGGAGAAGCTATGAGTTCATCGTGTATAGAAGACGTCAGCGTACCGGATGATGACTGGTACCGCATCACCAATGAATTATTGAGCCGTGCAGGTATTACCATTAATGGTCCGGCACCGGCAGATATTCGCGTAACGAACCCCGATTTTTTCAAACGCGTATTGCAGGAAGGATCGTTAGGGTTGGGTGAAAGTTATATGGATGGCTGGTGGGAATGCGACCGGCTGGACATGTTTTTTTGTAAAGTCCTGCGCGCCGGTCTTGAAAATCAACTCCCCCGCCACTTTAAAGACACGCTACGTATCGCCACGGCTCGCCTGTTCAATTTACAGACCAAAAAACGTGCGTGGGTCGTCGGCAAAGAACACTACGATTTGGGCAACGATCTCTTTACCCGCATGCTGGACCCTTATATGCAGTATTCCTGCGCCTACTGGAAAGATGCCGATACCCTGGAATCTGCCCAACAGGCGAAGCTAAAAATGATTGCCGAAAAACTGCAGTTGAAGCCAGGCATGCGGGTGCTCGATATTGGCTGCGGCTGGGGCGGCTTATCCCAGTTTATGGCGTCACAATATGGCGTTAGCGTGGTGGGCGTGACCGTTTCGGCAGAACAGCAGAAAATGGCGCAGGCGCGTTGTGCGGGGCTGGATGTCACAATTTTGCTGCAGGATTATCGCGACCTGAACGACAAATTTGATCGCATTGTCTCCGTCGGCATGTTTGAGCATGTGGGGCCGAAGAACTACGCGACTTATTTTGAGGTGGTTGATCGTAATTTAAAACCCGACGGCCTCTTTTTGCTGCATAGCATCGGCTCTAAAAAGACCGACAATAACGTTGATCCGTGGATCAATAAATATATCTTCCCGAACGGCTGTTTACCGTCAGTTCGCCAGATTGCCAACGCCAGCGAGCCGCATTTTGTGATGGAAGACTGGCATAATTTTGGCGCGGATTACGATACAACGTTGATGGCCTGGCACGAGCGTTTCATGAGATCCTGGCCTGAAATCGCCGATAACTATACCGAACGCTTTAAACGGATGTTCAGCTATTACCTGAACGCCTGCGCCGGTGCGTTTCGTGCTCGCGACATCCAGCTGTGGCAGGTGGTATTTTCCCGCGGCGTTGAACACGGCCTGCGCGTTCCCCGCTAATCGTTATTACCCCCGTGCCAACGGGGGTTTTACACTCTGACTTAGGCTCCCGCCTCACCCGTTACGTTACTGATGGCGTTTTCACGCGCCGCCAGTACGCGCTCAACGGTATCAACCACCGCCTGGGTTTGAGGATCGATTTCGATATTGACCCGCGCGCCTAACTTTTTCTTACCCAGCGTCGTACGTTCCAGCGTTTCCGGGATCAAATGCACACAGAAACGCGTCGGTGTCACCTCGCCGACCGTCAGACTGATGCCATCAATTCCGATAAATCCTTTGTACAAGATGTATTTCATCAGCGACGGGTCCTGAACTTTAAACCACACCTGGCGGTTGTTCTCCGAGGTCAGAATTTTCGACACTTCGGCGGTCGTCATAATATGGCCCGACATTAAATGTCCGCCAATTTCATCACTGAATTTTGCCGCACGCTCAACGTTGACCAAATCCCCAACCTTCAGGTCACCCAGATTGGTGATACGCAGCGTTTCTTTCATCAGATCAAAGCTTATCTGGTTACCGTTGATTTCGGTTACCGTCAGGCAGCACCCATTGTGGGCAACCGATGCGCCGGTCTCCAGCGCATCCAACATATATTCAGGTAACTCCACAACATGCGTACGAAAATTTGGTTTTTCATCAATGGACACCAATTTCGCGGTGCCCTGCACAATACCCGTAAACATACTTCTAACTCCTGAACTGAATTAAGACATCTCTGCACAGCACAATAGCAGGTGGAAATTCAGGTTGCCAGCAATGCGCCGCTACTGCCTGTTTTTTCACTGGAGAATTACGTATTCCTCGCTACAATAGACTGAAATTTCCCCTGCTTTTTCTCCTTGCTGCCATATAAGGCGGCTTTTTTAGTCTCTCAAATAACAACAATATAGTGGTGTACACGTGCAAAAGTATGTAAGTGAAGCGCGTCAGTTATTAGCTCTGGCAATTCCGGTGATTCTTGCGCAAATCGCTCAAACCGCAATGGGATTCGTTGATACCGTCATGGCGGGCGGATACAGCGCCACGGACATGGCGGCCGTCGCCATTGGCACATCTATCTGGCTGCCGGCCATTTTGTTTGGTCACGGACTGCTGCTGGCCTTGACGCCAGTGATTGCGCAACTCAATGGTTCCGGGCGCCGCGATCGTATAGCCCATCAAATACGCCAGGGTTTCTGGCTGGCGGGCAGCGTCTCTATTCTGATTATGATCGTGCTCTGGAACGCGGGATACATTATTCGCTCCATGCATAACATCGACCCGGCGCTGGCGGATAAAGCCGTCGGCTACCTGCGCGCGCTGCTGTGGGGCGCGCCGGGGTATTTGTTCTTCCAGGTAGCCCGTAACCAGTGTGAAGGTCTGGCCAAAACCAAACCGGCGATGGTGATGGGATTTCTCGGCCTGCTGGTGAACATTCCTGTTAACTATGTTTTCATTTATGGGCATTTTGGCATGCCGGAACTTGGCGGCGTGGGCTGCGGCGTGGCAACGGCGGCGGTTTACTGGGTGATGTTTATCGCCATGCTGTCATACGTTAAACGCGCACGCTCGATGCGTGATATCCGTAATGAGCGTGGTTTCCAGAAACCGGACACCGCCGTAATGAAGCGCCTGGTACAGCTGGGTTTACCTATCGCGCTGGCGTTATTTTTCGAAGTGACGCTGTTTGCTGTGGTGGCGCTGCTGGTTTCCCCGCTGGGGATTGTCGACGTGGCCGGACACCAGATCGCGCTCAACTTCAGCTCGTTAATGTTCGTCCTGCCGATGTCTCTGGCTGCAGCCGTCACCATTCGAGTCGGTTATCGTCTGGGCCAGGGTTCCACGCTGGATGCGCAAACCGCAGCCAGAACAGGTCTGGGCGTCGGCGTCTGCATGGCGGTTGTGACGGCGATTTTCACCGTAACATTCCGTGAGCACATTGCCCTGCTCTACAACAATAACCCGGAAGTTGTCGCTCTGGCAGCGCAGCTCATGTTACTGGCCGCGGTGTATCAAATATCGGACTCTATCCAGGTTATTGGCAGCGGTATCCTACGTGGTTATAAAGACACGCGTTCCATTTTCTTTATTACCTTTACGGCATACTGGGTACTGGGTCTGCCGAGCGGTTATATTCTGGCGCTCACCGATCTGGTGGTTGACCGGATGGGACCGGCAGGATTCTGGATGGGCTTTATTATCGGCCTGACCTCTGCGGCAGTGTTGATGATGTTGCGGATGCGTTTTCTTCAGCGCCAGCCGTCAGCGGTTATTTTACAACGCGCTGCACGATAATCCCCAAATAGCCGCCATCTGGCGGCTTTTTTATATTCTCAAAACGGGCTGGCGTTTTGGGTCGTCATCCATTCCTGACTGACCGGATGCCTGAAATGCAGTTCACTGGCATGCAGCATCAGTCTCGACGTCCGTTCGGTGCCTGGCAGCAGACGCCCACCATATAAATCGCACCCCAAAATGGGATGCCCCAACTGCTGACAGTGGATCCGCAACTGGTGGGTACGCCCGGTTTCAGGCGTCAGCCGTACCCGCGTCAAAGCGAGTAACGTCCCATCTTGCTGGCGATGATGAAAACGCTCAATAACCTGATAGCGCGAGCGCGCGGGTTTACCGTTAATGGCGCAAATCGACATCAGTGGAAACAGCGCCGGGTCTTTGGCAATCGCTGCGTCTATAACGCCTTCATCGTTTTTCAGATGCCCGCACAACAACGCACTATACACCTTGCTTACCGCGCGCTGACTGAACTGCTGGCAAAGCGCGGCGTTGATAGCCTTGTTACGGGCAATCACCATCAGCCCTGACGTCCCAAAATCAAGCCGATGTACCAGCGTACAGCCGGGGTAAATCTGTACCAGCCGGTGATGTACCGAATCGAGATTCTGCGGATTTTTCCCCGACAAACTAAGCAGGCCGGTGGGTTTATTGATAAGCACCAGATGCTCGTCCTGATAGAGGATCGCTATCTCCTCATGACAAGGCGGGGCAATAAAGGTATCGAGGATCGTAGACATGAGCGGCCAGGATGAAGTGTGGAAACGGATGATAGCGAATTTTTACCACACTAGCGAATCAGGGCGCTTAACCAATGACAATCATTGCATGATAGAGTGTGGGATATCCTGAGTGCGATGAGAGGGTTACACCGTGCAACAAATCGATTTCTACATGGTAGATGCCTTTACCACTACGACGTTTGGCGGTAATGCCGCAGCAGTATGCCCGCTCGATGACTGGTTGCCGGATGAAATATTATTAAAAATGTCGCAGCAGCATAACCAGTCGGAAACCGCTTTTTTTGTCGCTAGTGAGAATGGCTTCGAGCTGCGTTGGTTTACCACGCAAGGCGAAATTAACCTGTGTGGGCATGCCACGCTTGCCGCCGCACATGTCATCTTTGAACATCTGGATTACCCGGAAGCGACCATCCATTTTGCCACCCGTTTTGTGGGTCCACTGACGGTCACGCGCAACGGTGATTGGCTGACGCTTGATTTTCCTGCCTGGCAAAGCGAACCTGCCGAACCGCCCGCCTTACTGCTGGAAACATTGGGCATCACCGAATATAAAGAAGTGCGCGTCGCGCGCGATTACATGGTCGTGATGGAGAATCAACAGCAGGTTGAGGCTGTGCGCCCGAATATCCACGCCATGATTCCCCTCGGGAAAATGGTATGTATCACCGCGCCGGGTGACGGGGAATACGATTTCGTCAGCCGTTTCTTCTGCCCGGGTGAAGCAGTCGCAGAAGACCCGGTTACCGGTTCGACGCATAGCATGCTGATTCCTTACTGGGCTGCAAAACTGAATAAACCGCAGATGCTGGCGCGCCAGGTCTCTGAACGCGGCGGCGATTTACGCTGCCAACTGACAGGAACGCGTGTTTATATCGGTGGACAAGCAGTAACTTATCTGACGGGTAAAGTGCTGTTACGCTAGCAGCCTTACCCGAATTAACCAATCCATGGAGGATTTATGGCGAACAAACTCGTGCAGATACACTTTGATTTTCCTGGTCCGTTTGGCGCTGAGATGTCACATCCGCTTGTTGAACTGGCCGAATCCATCAACCAGGAGCCGGGTTTCATCTGGAAAATCTGGACCGAGAACGCAGCAAACCACGAAGCGGGTGGCATCTACCTGTTTCAGGATGAAAACAGCGCTCTGGCCTATATCAAAAAACACACGGCTCGCCTGAAGCACCTGGGTGTGGAAGACGTGACGTGCAAAATCTTCGATATCAATGAACCGTTAAGTAAGATTAACCACGGCCATATCGGCTAATTTTTGGCTTTAACGCCCCGCTCCGGGGCGCTTCTTCACTCCCCTGCTTTACCCTCATCAAAAGCGTTCCCCCTCTTTCACCGCGCCAGGATAGCTATATAACGTGGGTCACGTTTGCCATAGTTCACAAAATCATCACCTTTGAAAACTATCACTAGCCGAACGCGGTATGAAAGCGTATAAAATAATACAAACAGTATTATTTTATACAAAATGAATTATCACTAACTACAGGAGATTCTCTTATGTCCGTGGACATTACATTGAACTCATCTGCAGGAGGTTTTCCGCCTGCAGGTCATTACTCACACAGTACAACGGCTGGCGGATTCGTCTTCATTTCTGGTCAGTTGCCGGTCACGAGTGATGGCGAAAAAAAAACCGAGGCCTCTTTTGAAGAGCAGACGCGGCTGGTACTGCAGAATATTGATGCCTGCCTGGCTGGCGCAGGGGTTTCTCGACAGCACCTGGTGTCAGTACGCGTCTATGTGACAGATATCAACCAATGGCCAACGTTTAACAAAATCTATGGGGAGTGGATCGGTGATTTCCGGCCCTCCCGCGCGGTAGCGGGCGTTGCAGAGCTTCATTATGGTTTCGCGCTGGAAGTTGAAGCTATTGCCCTGGCCCCACAAGCATGACGTTTAACGACATACAGGTGAACAACAATGACTGAAATGACACTGCCTGATTATAACGATGTTGCCGCCGCGGCAGAGCGCATCGCCGACTATGCCAACAAAACGCCGGTGATGACCTCCCGAACGGTTAATGACGAATTTGGTGCTGAAGTTTTCTTCAAGTGCGAAAACTTCCAGAGAATGGGCGCGTTTAAATTTCGCGGAGCCATGAATGCGTTACGCCAGTTCACGCCAGAACAACGCGCTACGGGCGTCGTCACCTTTTCGTCCGGCAACCATGCGCAGGCCATTGCCCTGTCGGCAAAATTGTTGGGGATCCCGGCGACGATTATCATGCCGCATGATGCCCCGGCGGCTAAAGTTGCAGCCACAAAAGGCTATGGTGGAAATGTGGTGATTTACGATCGCTATACCGAAGATCGTGAAAAAATCGGACGGGAGCTGGCAGAGAAACAAGGATTGACGCTGATCCCGCCATACGACCATCCGCACGTGATTGCGGGCCAGGGCACCGCCACAAAAGAGCTGATTGAAGAAGTGGGTCAGCTAGACGTTCTTTTCGTGTGTCTGGGCGGCGGCGGCCTGCTTTCGGGCTCCGCACTGGCAGCCAGGCATCTGTCACCTGACTGCATCATCTATGGTGTCGAGCCGGAGGCAGGAAACGATGGTCAACAGTCGTTTCGCAGCGGAAAGATTGTTCATATCGATACGCCGAAAACCATTGCTGACGGTGCTCAGACCCAACATCTCGGGAATATTACGTTTCCGATTATCCAGCAAAATGTGCACGATATTCTGACTGTCTCAGACGATGAATTAGTCGCCTCGATGAAATTTATCGCTGAGCGAATGAAAATTGTCGTGGAGCCGACTGGCTGTCTGGGTTTTGCCGCCGCCAGAGCGCACAAAGCTGAACTTCGCGGCAAGAAAATCGGCATTATCATCAGCGGTGGGAACGTGGATATCAGCCGCTACAGTGAATTCCTTGCCGGGTAATCAAGAAGGTATCTGCCATGCGGATACCTTATTACCGTCTGAACACTCGCGTCTGGAAAAGCGAACCCTGCTCACTGTAAACTGCCCGCAATCATGGCAACAGGCATCACCGCAGGAGACTGGCATGCCAAAAACCGATAACAACTCACTTCTCAGCCAAATTGACACTATCGCCAGGGGCTTGAGCGAGACCTTCTCGCCGTTTTGCGAAGTGGTGGTTCATGATCTCAAAAATCCTGAACATGCCATTTTATCCATCCATAATAACCTGTCCGGGCGAGAACCCGGCCAACCGGCAACAGAACTGGGTCTGGCGCGAATCGCATCGCCTGAATTCCCCAGCATTATAGCCAACTACAGCAACCAGTTTGCCGATGGCCGCCCGGTGAAAAGTACCTCCATCGGCATCAAGGATGATGAAGGCAAATACGTAGCAGCACTCTGTCTGAACGTGGATATGACGCTGTTTCGTGGCATGCAGAGTGCCCTTGCGCGTTTTACTGAAACCGCGGACTCTCCCATTAAGGAACATATCGATCCCGGCAGTAATGAAGTCATCCGCCAGCGTATCGATGACTTTGCCGCTAAATGCGCAACGACGGCCCGCGCCCTGAAACCTGAAGACCGTAAACGACTGATTCAACAATTACGCAAAGACGGTTTGCTGAACGTACGAAAATCTATGGACACTGTGGCGCAACATCTGGGCGTCTCCAGAGCGACCGCGTATCTGTATGCCCGCCAGTCGGCTCAGGCTGGCGAATAAACCCGGTTATGCGGCGCTCAGCAAGGTATATCCGCCTGGCTCAGGCAGCAAGCCAGCGCGGCATATTCCCCCAATCGCGGTGCATCCAGCCATTGATAAATTCATTAAGTTGCTGACGATCCTGTAGGTGATTTTGCATATTTTGAATTCCTGATAATTGACTATTTTTGAACGTCTGCTACGCCTGTGTAATCTAATCCCGGGAATAGGCAAAAGTTTGATTTATTCAACAAGGTTACCCGCCGATAAAACAACGATTCCCTGTCGCTGCACAAAAAAATAAACCTTTATGATCGTGTGATTTTTTAACAACCACAGAGTGAGTGTTTTTTGTACAGACACAACAAAAATCACCGTCCGTTAATAACAGACTTCGCCTGATTTAATAAATATTCATAACCATTAAGCATGACAACCCATTGATTTAAATGAATTAAAATACAAATGGCTTCACATCACCAATAATAGACAGGCGGAATATATAAATAGCGTGATATCTAAATTATAATTCTTTTACATCCGGCTGATTGGTGAGGTTAGAATGCGGTTAATAGTCATGTTGGTAAGCGTTGTGCTCTCCACCCAGCTTTGGGCGGGTGAACTTTCCAGGCCCACCGGTAAAGTTCTTTTAACGTTATCCGGTAATATTGAAAATACAAATGAAGACGGGAAAGCGGTTTTTGATACCGCCAGCCTTGAGAAGCTGGGCATGGTAAGTTTTCAGACCACCTCCCCCTGGTATAATGGACGTACGACCTTTACGGGTATTCCACTACAAAAACTCATGGATTATGTTGGAGCGAGCGGCTCCGTTGTAAAGGTTACTGCGCTTAATGACTACACCACCGTTATCCCTCTCAGTGATTTCAAAAAATACAATGCCATCCTTGCTTTAAAAATCAACGGAAAATATATGCGCATCCGTGATAAGGGCCCATTATTCATTGTGTACCCCTATGACAGCATGCCGGAACTAAATAATCAGATTTATTATTCAAGGTCTGCATGGCAGGTCAGTAGTATGGATATTGAGTAAGCGTTCAGAGGAACATCATGAACAGAATACTGGCTGGCATCATCTTTTTTCTTTTTATATCGACCGGATATATCTCTTTCCTCGTGCATGAAAGGCAACAAGAGCTACAGAAACTGACTCACTACACCGATTCCTGGTCTGCCGCTCAGTTGGTATCTCAATATTACCGATTTGAATCGTTGCTTGGTCTTTACACTATCGATGATACGATGAATCTTGATGATGTACGCATGCGTCTCGACATTATGCTCAGCCAGAGTGATTTGATAAAAGAAGGTGATTTGGGGCGCTACATAGAAAGCAATATAGCCCACCGTGAGTTAGCGGTAACACTTGAAAATACCCTTAGTTATCTGGATGATAATCTCGAGAAAATGAACCGTCCAGCACTCCAGGCGTATCTGAAAAAGATGCATACCCTGGATGCACAACTTGGCCGTCTTTCATCCGGCGCATTAAACAAAGATGTAAACTCGATTAATAACGCCAACCAAAAAATTCAAACGCTGTACTATATTTACTCAACGACATCTGTACTGCTAATAATACTGAGTGCGATTCTGGGCGTGCTCATTTTTTATCAAAACAGAAATATTCTGCGAGCGCACCTTCAGGTCAAGAGTCTTGCCGAAGAACTGCAAAAATCGAAGGAAAAGCTACAAATTCAGAATGCCAAACTGGAATATGACGTCTACCATGACTCGCTCACCGAGATGAATAACCGCCAGCTATTCTGGAGCGATTTAAATAAAACAATCGAAATGGCAGAGAAAAATAACGATGCTGTGACTGTGATGTTGTTTGATTTAGATCGATTCAAAGAGGTCAATGATACGTATGGTCATGATGCCGGTGATATGTTACTGCGCCAGATATCCGATCGTCTGATTTCGACAAGCCTAACGTCGGATACGCTGTATCGCTTAGGCGGGGATGAGTTTGCGTTTCTCTCAAGTGGTCTGACAGAAAGTCGGGCCGTTTCGCGAGCCCAGAAAATATGTGAGTTTATCAGCCAGCCCTACACCATTTACAACACAATTATCAACATAACCACCTGTGTTGGCATTGTTATCTCAGAAAATGAGCGTCGCTCCGACTATCTTTATAAATTTGCCGATCTGGCCCTTTATGAAGCCAAAAATGAAGGCTCTGGCAAAATAAAAGTCTTCCGGCAACGAATGTTAGAAAAATTGCAGGAAAGCAGAACGCTTGAGCATGATATGGCATTAGCAATAGTCAACAAAGAGTTCGTGGTGTATTACCAGCCTATTGTCGATTCTTTCAGTCAGAAAATATACAGCTATGAGGCGCTAATTCGTTGGGTCCATCCTCTCAAGGGCCTCCTGTCGCCGGATAGCTTTATTCCTGTTGCTGAAAAAACAGGGATGATTAATGAGATGGGGAAAGCGGTGCTGGAAATTGCCTGCAGGGAAGCCGCGGGTTGGGCGGTTCCGGCTAAAATTTCAGTCAATGTCTCCCCTGTCCAGCTAAGCAGCAAGGCCTTTGCAGGAATCGTGTTAACCATTCTGAAAGAAACTGGACTTCCACCTGACCGCCTCGAACTGGAAGTGACTGAATCCTCTCTCTTTACCGAGAGTGCTACACCGATAAATACGCTTAATAAGCTCCGGGCCCTGGGGGTAAAAATCTCCATCGATGATTTTGGTACCGGATACTCTTCTCTTTCGCGCCTCAGCAGACTTGCCTTCGATAAAATCAAAATAGACAAGTCCTTTGTGCATTCGATATCTACGCAGGAAGACGCCCTGACTATCATCAAACTGATCACGGGTATGGCGAAATCTCTCAATATGAAGGCTGTTGCAGAAGGTGTTGAAACGCAGGAGCAACTGGCAAGACTTCAGGCTCTGGGCTGCGATTTCGCGCAAGGATATCTGTTTGGCAAACCTCAGCCTTGTATCGATGAAGAAATCAGAAACGGTTAAATCGCGGCCGGCACATTTGCCCGTGGGTGCAGGGCCGCATTTTTATCATCGATTACACACCGTGAAAATTATCCCTGCTTAAACGCATCAGAAAACGGCAGGGATAACCTTCGCGAACAACGGATATTTCTGCCCCAGATTTACTCGCTATCAGGCTAATTAATCATTAACCGTAGGGCTAAATCCTTCGGATAAGGATCAAAATAGTTCTGGGTAAGCAAATAGCTGTCTGGGTATTCAGCAAGGTAGTGCTTGAGCAGAGTCAGTGGCGCCAATATTGGCAGCAGTCCGCCGCTATAGTTGAGGATAACGTCACGCAACTCTCCGCGCTGGCGGGTGTTCAACCGATCGCGGAAGTAGCCCTGAATATGCATCAGTACGTTGGTGTGATTTTTCCGTGAGGCGGGCTTTTTGAGGATCGCCATTAGCTTTTCGCGATATACCACGAAAAAAGCATCCAAATCATCCCACTGATGGAGCGAGGCCACGAAAGGGCCAATATCCCGGTAACCCGCCTGGTGATGAGCCAAAAGCTGGAGCTTATAGCGACTGTGGAAGTTGAGTAAACCGTGGCGCGTAAGACCAGAGGCTCGCAGCATATTAAGCTCATGTAACGCAAACACTCGCTCGACAAAGTTCTCCCTCAGCACCGGATCGTGCAAGCGGCCATCTTCTTCGACCGGCAACCACGGGTAGGTTTCCATTAAGGTGCCGGTAAACAGACCGGTTCCCTCTTTTCGCCCGCGATTTCCCTTTTCGTCATACAGCCTCACTCTCTCCATTCCGCAGCTCGGTGATTTAGCACAGACGATAAAACCCGACAGACCGCCAAGCCCATTGATATATGAAGCGGTGAAATCGGACATTTTATCGGTTACATCCTCACCAGGCGCATGGCTAAAACACATGCGGATATTTCCCTGGGCGGTTTGAACCAAACGCAACGCGGGGCGTGGTACAGGCAAACCGATGGACATCTCCGGGCAGACAGGTTTAAAAGTCACCCACTGAGCCAGCTCGTCCATCACAAATCCCATCCGTTTATGCCCGCCGTCAAATCGCACGGCTGAGCCGGTTAAACATCCACTAATCCCGATGACAGGTTGAGTGTTCATAACGCCCCCTCTTTTTTTGACGCCCTTTTTCGGGAAGAAAAGTATGACTGTTTCACTAATAAATCATAGCGTACGTTATTTATCTGTCGCAGGCTCCCTACGAAAAACAGGTTAACCAATTTAAGTAAATATGCGCAGCGAAAGTTGGTAATTCCCCTGAACGGTTCTATAGTCGGGACTGCTTCTCATTACAGGGTTCACTAATGCGATTTAACGGACTGACTAAAGGTTTCTTCATTTTCATACTTGCCCTTGTGACCTGGGCGTTCTTCGATGTGTTGTCTCCCTATTTCTCTGCCATTTTGTGGGCCGCAATCTTAACCACCATCTTTAACCCGGTGAAAAACAGACTGCGCAGCGCGCTTGGCGAACGTAACGGGCTGGCGTCACTGCTCACCATCGGCATCATCTGTCTGATTGTTTTTATCCCACTGATGGTGATCTTCTCCTCGTTGGCTATTGAGCTGAACGTGGTGTATGCCAAATTACAACAAAACGACACTCAGTTCCCGGAAGTGGTCACCGCCATTATTTCGTATCTTCCTGACTGGGCCAGAGGATTCCTCGCAGAACATAATCTGGATAACGTCGCGCAGATCCAGAAAAAACTGTCCGACGTTGTACTGCAGGGTGGACAGTACCTCGCCGGCAGCGCGTTCCTGATTGGTAAGGGGACATTCGGCTTTGCTATTAGCTTTGGCATCATGCTGTATCTGCTGTTTTTCTTACTGAAGGACGGGCCGTACCTGGTGCGCCAGATTCTGGACTCATTACCGCTTTCTGATTTTGCCAAACAGCACCTGTTTGCCAAATTCGTCGGCGTGACGCGGGCAACGGTCAAGGGCACAGCGGTCCTGGCGTTGGTTCAGGGTATTCTTGGCGGCATCGCGTTTGCAATTGTCGACATCGACGGCAGCGTTCTGTGGGGCGCGCTGATGGCGTTTCTCTCCCTCGTGCCCGCGGTCGGCTCAGCGATCGTCTGGGTACCTGCGGCAATATTCCTCTTCGCCACGCACCAGCTGTGGCAAGGGCTGTTTATTGTTGGCTTCTTCGTGATTATCGTCGGGCTGGTGGACAATATCCTGCGCCCGCTGCTGGTGGGTAAAGACACCAAAATGCCGGATTATCTGATTCTGATTTCCACTCTCGGCGGAATGGAGATCTACGGCATTAACGGCTTTGTGATTGGCCCCCTGATTGCCGCACTGTTCATTACCTGCTGGAACCTGTTTTCCGGGCGCGATCATGAAGGTAACGTGGAAGGAATCGACGAAGCCTTTATGGAAGAAGGAAAAAATCCTCCAGATTTATGATGGCAGGACGATAACAGAAGGCGGTCCTGAGACCGCCTTTTTTATTTTCACGCAAAATCATACGTTTCCTATAATTTCAATCATGCTTATTCATTAATCGTCGCAGAAGGAACTAATCAGTGCGAATTGCCACAATCACCAACTGGGCCTACAGCGCGACGGTGTGTCTGACCATTGCCTCCGGCGTTGTCATGTTGATGGCCTCCAGCGCCGATAACACCGAACGCCAGGTGGTGGAGCAGCGTTATCAATTCGATCAACTGACCGAAGAAGTCGAGCTCGATGCCTGGTCGCTGTCCAGTCTGGCACGCGAATATGTTATTGCAAAAGACCCTGAAGCGCTTAACGCCTACCGCCAGAAAGAAGCGTCGCTGAAAGCCGTTGAACAGCGGCTGTCGAAACTAAAAGACATTGGGGCGACGGATGAAGAGCTGGCGCTATTGCATGAAGGGCTGCAGATTGTTGATACCCTGCAGGATGAGCAAGCTGCGGCGCTTGCCAGCGTCGCGCGCGGAGAAGAGTCGCAGGCCATCGCCCTGCTGTATGGCAAATCCTATGAACAGGAACTGGAGCGAGCCCAGGACCGGATAGATCATTTCCGTCAGTTACTCGACAGCCGCGTACGCAACACCATTGAAGATGCCACTCAGACATCGCGCACGCTACGTACGGCTTCGGAAGTGATGGTCGGGCTGACGGCGCTGCTATTTTTGTTCGTTCTCGGCTTTATTTTAAAACGCCGCGTACTGCGTCCCGTGGTGCGTTTGAGCGATGTGGTTAACCGTCTGGCATCGCAGGATTACGCCGTTGAGACACCCAGCTTTAATCAGATCGATGAAATCGGCGATATGGCACAGGCGATCCGCATTTTTCGCGAGAACGGTCTGGCACGTCAGCGACTGGAGAAAGAACGAGACGCCGACTGGGCAATCCGCGAGCTGCTCGCACGTATGACTCAACGTTTGCAAGGCTGCGAGAATTTTGCCGATGTCATTAATGTGGCAGAGCTGTTTGCGCCGAATGTTGCTCCCGGTATTGCCGGGCGGCTTTACATACTGGATCGAGAGCCCTGGCAAATGCGCTGCGTTGCGCAATGGCTTTCACCGCAGGGCAAAGCGGATGCTTTCCACCCGGACGAGTGCTGGGCAGTGCGCCGCGGTCAGAGTCATCCACCGGTGCAAGGCGAACCCGATATCGCCTGCTACCATCTACCGGAATCATGCCAGCAGCATACCCTGTGCGTGCCACTGATTGCCCAGGGTGAAGCCATCGGCCTGCTCTCATTCCAGAACCTCAGCAATGATTCCGCTCCCTCTCGCGCGTATCTTGAACTGATGGCGGAAGCACTCGGTCTGGCGTTAGCCAACCAGCGCCTGCGTGATGCGCTGCTGGAGAAAGCGCTCTACGACCCGCTAACCGGCCTGCGCAACCGTCATCATCTGGAAGATACGCTACGCACCCAGATGAGCCAGGCAGTGCGTAACAAAGAGCCTATCAGTTGCCTGATGATCGATATCGATCATTTCAAAAATATTAACGACCGCTTTGGCCATGAGGCGGGCGATAGCGTGATAAAAAGTATCGCCACCACTATTCAGCGCGTTGTCCATGACAGCGGCATGGCCTTCCGCTACGGCGGTGAAGAGTTTCTGGTGTTGCTGGCCAATACGGATGAGCAGGCCGCCAACCGCTTTGCGACAGATATTTATAATGGTGTACGCGAACTGTCGCTGCGCTTTGGACTTTCAGAGATTGGTCACGTTGATGTCTCTATTGGCGTTGCCAGCTATCCGCAGCACGCCCAGAGCGACAATCTTCTGCGCGCCGCAGACGTGGCGCTGTATCGCGCGAAAGAGTTAGGCCGTTCGCGCATCGTGAGCTTTGGCATGCTGGAAGCGAGCTAAGATACGTCAGTACGCCGCGCATTGCTTTACCTCTGCGCCAGGCGGTGATATGTTGACTGGATGAACACAAAATACGATATCACCGCGTTTAATCACAACCTGTGGTGGCTGCCTTCTTAAAGGCGGTCAGAATGTGTTTTCCCCATTTTAAATAACCGCCGAAAGGCGGTTATTTGCATTTAAAGACCCCTTTCGGTTTTTTGATTAAGGAGTCTTACATGAACGATAAAACTATCATCCTCACTGGCGATCGTCCCACTGGCCCGCTGCATCTCGGCCACTATGTTGGCTCTCTGCGCCAGCGCGCCACGCTGCAACATGATTATCAGCAGTTTATATTGGTTGCTGACCTGCAAGGGCTAACCGATAACGGCAGCACACCACAAAAGATCCGCAACAATATTCCCGAAGTGCTGGCTGATTACCTCGCCGCAGGAATCGACCCGTCACTCACCACCATTTGTCTGCAGTCGGCCCTGCCCGCCCTCGCTGAGCTGACCGCGCTTTATATGAACATCGTTACCGTGGCTCGCGTGGAGCGAAATCCTACGGTCAAAAACGAAATTGCGCAGAAAGGATTTGCCCGCTCGTTACCGGTTGGCTTTCTGGTTTATCCCATCAGCCAGGCTGCAGATATTACCGCCTTCAAAGCCGAGGTGGTTCCCGTCGGCGACGATCAGTTGCCCATGATCGAACAGACCAATGAGATCGTGCATAAGATGAATAGTCTGTTACCGACCTCTGTCTTGTCACATTGTAAAGCGCTACTGAGTGAGACCAGCCGTCTTCCAGGGATCGACGGTAATGCCAAAATGTCAAAATCGCTCGGCAACACACTACTCCTGTCTGCCAGCGAAGAGGCTATTCATCATGCGGTCAGCGCAATGTACACCGATCCCAATCATCTAAAAGTGTCCGATCCGGGGCAGATTGACGGCAATATGGTATTTACTTACCTCGATGCCTTTCATCCGGATAAAGCAAAAGTGGCGGAGATGAAAGCACATTATCAGCGCGGCGGGCTGGGTGACCGGACATGCAAAAACGAGCTGGAGATGTGCTTGCAGGAGCTTATCGCCCCGATGCGCGAGCGGCGGGCAACCTACATCCAGGATAAAGGTATGCTGATGACGATGCTCAAAAAAGGCAGCGAAGAGGCGCACGAGGTCACGCAGCAGACATTAAAAGAAGTAAAGCAAGGGCTGGGTTTGCCGGTGTTCTGAACTCGAAGCACTACAGGTTCGATAATTAAAGATAGCTCCCGACGAATGACAATCGCCGGGAGTAGCGCAGCCATGCGTTGACGCGTAAAGATAACCTCTGTCACAGAGGCTAATTAATTCGCTGTTTAATAATCCGCGCAATACGATATGTCGTTTTTTATGCAGAGCTATTTCTACCCTGCACCTTCAATTATTTCAACTAATCATTATGAATTACCCATTACATGTACGGGTTCGAAATCCTCACCTTGCCTGAGATATGATTATTTGTTAAATTAACCGCATTAGCGTTAAATACATTGAGCATTACACAGACGCTATTTATACAATAATGAATGATGGAGTTAAAATGAAGTATGCGTTTGCATTAATGTTGAGTATGGTATTATCAGGTTGTACCGCAAATGATTGGGTGGATGCTGCAAGTGGAATAATGCAGGCAAAAGACCAACAAGATAAAGACGCAAGAAACAATCGCATCAAAGAAGCCAACAGGGCTGCAGGCTACTGATATTTAAATGATTAGCACATCCCTCTTCTTGTCTTTATAAACAGAAGAGGAATGGTATTCTAAACAAATTTACTGACTAAATAGCACAATTAAAATTGGTGTATAGCGCATACATATCCTTGCAGAGAATATAATAACCTAACGCTCAGTCCGCTCCGCGCCAGACGCTGGCTTTGCAAGTCCCCTATCCCTATTCCTCATGTAAAAATGGCACTAATTGAAAGATGCCAATCCACCTCCTCATGTATATCTATATCCACACATAGTCATAAAGAAAAGGATGGATGAAGATGCTAAGAGGTAAAAGAGCCGTAATTACGGGTGGAGGCGGAGGATTTGGTCAGGCGCTGTGCGTGTGGCTGGCGCGAGAAGGCGTTGAGGTGGATTTTTGCGCGCGGCGTGCTGATGATATTCAAAAAACCTGCAGTATCATCGCGGCTGAAGGCGGGATTGCAAAAGGATATATCTGTGATTTAACCCAGCCTGAATCCCTTTCGCAGTTTTCTTCACAGTTGTTAACTTCAGACAAGCCCATCGATATTTTAATCCTCAATGCCGCACAGTGGCTGTCAGGAACGTTAGACGATCAACCAGACGCAGAAATTATCAATACCATCAGTTCAGGCCTGACAGGTGCGATTTTACTGACTCATGCATTGTTGCCTGGGTTAAGACGTTCAGAAAGCGCGGATGTCGTCTCAATAATATCTTCATGTGGGATTCCGAATTTTACGGATTCAATTGCGCATCCCGCTTTTTTTGCCAGCAAACACGGGCTTAGCGGATTCACATCTAAACTGTCACACCAGTTGTCCGAAGAAAATATACGTGTGACCGGGTTGTATCCACCGGATTTCGAACTTACAGGGTTAGATACGTTTGTTGATAGTCAATCCAGAATGGGGGAACGTTTATTAAATGGACGCTCAGTCTGGGAAACAATTCGTTTTGTGCTGGCTCAACCGCGTAGTTGCCATATAGGTAGTATCTACTTTCAAGGTCCAACTCGCGAGAAACTGAGTGCCAGGGACGGCTCCTCGTAAAAACATTAACATCAGTAAGAAAAGGTTTGTCTCGCTCCATTTAGGTTAGAAAAGCGATCTCATCTTCTAAAATTTTCGCTCGATATGATGTGGTCAACTAAAACTGACCACCGCTTTAGAGTTTTTCCTGTATCGGCTTTCCGATTCGTTTGGGGGTAACCCTCCGTTATAGTCATGCGCCCTTAGCGAGCTGTAATACCCGACGATATAGTCTGTGATCGCATGAGCAGCTTCGCTAAAGTTTATATAACTTGTCGCTGGCACCCACTCGTTTTTCAGACTCCGGAAGAAGCGTTTCATCAGGCTGTTGTCCCAACCGTTTCCACGTCAGCTGATACTCTGCCTGATCCGGCAACGCCACAGTAACTGCCGGAACTGCCTGCTTGTAGAGTGGCTACTCTGGTCACTGTGGAACATCACTCCGACTGGTTTACCCATCGCGTCATGGTAGAAAGACCCACATCCATAGCACCGGCCAGCAGCATCCCGGCCGACCCTGGCCGAAATGGTGGAGCAGATAACACCGTAGAACTGCCGGATGAGGTTTACCGATACACCGGTGTGCCAGATGCTGTCCTTTACCCTGCTGCGAGAAGCCGGTTTTCAAGCTCACCGTGGGAGCTAGACTGGGGTTAATCAATACCCCGCGCCGTCAACGCGGGGATTACGCATTACGGGACGTTCACTGTAAAAGAGGAAAACAGACAGCTGCCTTCGCTTGCCTGGCCGTGCAGGTTTAGGGCCGCCAACCCCAGTTTAGCACCCACCCATTTGCCTTTTCCGGCGGCAAAGGTGCGGGGCCAACTCTGCCATTCTTCGCCGTCGCTCCGCCAGCTAAAACGGCAAATGCCGCCTGCACCCACTTCGACGCGCAACTGGCACTGTGAACCGGCAAGCGGGGTTATACACTCAGTCTCTTCCCGTACCTGACCGCTGTCGCTCATCCAGCCGCACACCCACAGCAAACGGCAGGCATTATCGCCGTGTTCAAGCAATAATGCCGCGTAGCGCTCGCCATACACGATCAGGCCGCCGGCATCTCCCGACCGTGCGGTATCAAGCTGCAATGCCGTTTGTGCGCTGAATGTCCTGGCGGGGAATTTTTGCAGCAGCAGATTGGGCGACCAGTAAAGCGCCTCGCGCCGCACGGGCTGGAAGGTGAGATGAAGTCCATCACTGCCCGCTTTACGCCACTGTGGCTGCGGGTTGGCCTGCCATTGCCACTGTAAACCGGGTGCACCGTGGTGAAAGTCATCGCTGGTTTGTGGGCCACCGTGCTCAGCAGCGAGCAATCCCGAAGGAGACGGGCACTGAGATACTGGCTGTCCGACACCCGCCTCCCCGATCTGCTCGCCGATGCGCGGCCAGTCATCATCTCCCCAGAACATCGGTTGCAGATGAACGATGCGGCCATAGATATGGGCATCCTGGAAATGGACAAACCAGCATTCCCCCTGCTCGCCCTCTACCCAGCCCCCTTGATGCGGCCCGTTAACCGGCGTATCGCCCTGAAAAAGCACATTACGCGTCTGCCATGGGCCCTGCATGTCCCGGGCGCGCAACACGGTTTGCCAGCCTGACTCCACGCCTCCGGCTGGGGCGAAGATGTAATACCAGTCGTTGCGCTTATAGACCTTCGGGCCTTCCAGAGTCGGTAAATCGCAGGTTCCGTCATAGAGAATTTGCCCTTCGCCGGTGACCGATTTGCCGTCTGGCGTCATCGGCAGCAACTGTAACTTATGCTTGATGCCGCTGCGGCTGTGGGCGAAGGCATGCACCAGCCAGGCCTTGCCATCGTCGTCCCAGAATGGGCAGGGATCGATCCAGCCTTTGGCCGCTTTGACGCAATGCGGAGGCTGCCACTCCCCCCAGGGATCCTGCGTCCAGGACATAAAAATCCCTTCATCTGGGGTGCTGAAAAAGACCCACAGCTTCTCATCATGCCAGCGAATCGACGGCGCCCAGGCCCCCTTACCCGGCTGGACCTCCTCATAGCCAGGCAGCGGCAGCGTTTGCAGAACATGGTTGATGATTGTCCAGTTCACCAGATCCGTCGAGTGCAACAGCGGCAAGCCCGGCATGTGGTTAAAGCTGGAGGCGACCATAAAAAAATCATTACCAACGCGAACGACGTCCGGGTCGGAATAATCGGCGCAGATAATCGGGTTGTGATACATCGTCATCCTCCTCAGGCTTTGTTCAGCGACACACACGTCACTTCTGGCGTGGCGTTATCAACAGGTGCTGCAGCCGTTTGTCGGGCCGACAGGTCGCGCTGGATAGTGGCCATGGTCTGGTCATCAAGTTTATAGAAGCGCGACAGCCACCACAGAACCAGGTAGGACAGCGATGGCCCGAGTGTCAGCAGGCCAATAATGCCCATAGTCGCCATCGGCGTCTGTTCCGCCACGCCGGACTGATAACCGAAGATTCCCAGGGAGAAACCGACCAGCGCTCCGGCGACAGCCATTCCCATTTTGAGGGCAAACAGGTTGCCAGAATAGGACAGCCCGGTTATCCGGCGGCCAAATTTCCATTCACCGTAATCGGCGGCGTTGGCCATCATGTTCCACTTAAAGGGCTGGTACATCTGATGGAAGAAGCCGACCAGGAAATAGAGTGGGAACACCACCGCAAGCCAGGTTGGTGGAATAAAGAACATCACCACACCAACAGCGACCAGCAGCAGGTTGATATTTTTAAACAGCGACACGGCCCGGTAGCGTTTTGCCAGATACCCTGCTGCGATACTGCCAATAATGGTGCCGACGACGCTTGTGGAGACAAACGCGGATTTCATTGCCGTACCTGCAGCAGACGACACGCCATCCATCATCAGATAAGTGGCGTAGTAGAGCGTTGCGGCGCTGCGCATCACCCCAGCCATACTGGAAAAGAAGGTGATAATGGCGACAATCCGCCACTGATCGTTTGCCAGCAGCTGGCGAATATCTCCTTTCACATCTCCCTGATTTTCAACAATGGGGGCCACGCGCTCTTTGGTAGTGAAGAAACAGAACGCTAGCATTGCGATGGCGATAGCCCCCATGATGCCCATTGTCGCCTGGAAGCCAAATTGTTTATCGTCTTTGCCCAAATAATCGACCAGAAACAGCGTTGCAACCGAGACCATCAGCCCGGCCAGCGAGGAGATCGTAAAACGATAAGATTGCGCGGAGAGACGGTCTTTCTCGTCACGGGTAATCACCCCGCCGAGGGCGCAATACGGAATGTTGATAAAGGTATAACACAGCATCAGCAGAGTGTAGGTGATGTAGGCATACACAAGCTTGCCGGACGCACCAAATTCCGGAGTGGTGAAGGTCATCACCGCCAGCACCGCGTAAGGCACGGCGAACCAGATAAGCCACGGACGAAAATGTCCCCAGCGGGTTTTAACCCGGTCGGCCACAATCCCGGTCAGCGGGTCGGTAATGGCATCAAGCACACGCGTCACCAGAAACATTACGCCAACCGCAGCGGCAGAAAGTCCATAGATATCAGTGTAAAACCAGGTCAAAAACATGGTTACGGATGAATAAACAATCCCGCAGGCCGCATCCCCCATACCGTATCCTAACTTCTCGGCCACCGATAACTTATTGTCATGATTCACGATCAGTCCCCCCTGTATTAATGTGGATTTAACTGTATAAGCCCTTCCTTTTTGCGCGTATTGCTTTTTTTTGTTATGCGATTATGTAATTTGATAACTGAGAAAGTTGTCACACATCTTTCTAACTGGTGTTACAGGTATAACTTTCATATGAAGCATTTAGCGGCCTCACAGCCACAAAACGCAGGCTAACCGCACCGGTTCAAGGTAGAGTCTTAGGACGTGGTGTAAATGGTCGAGCCTGATTTTTATTGGCATATGTGCCTGGTTACATCCGATTGGTGACCTCACGACCGCCACAACCGCGTATCAAACTCGCGCATTCGATACAGGGTTCGTCAACGGTTATCAGACCCTGGATGTACAGCCCGGTGCGGGGCGCAACGAACGGTATGCAGGTGATGAGCGCCTATGTCGAGACTGTTTTTGGCGTTTATGGCCGGGTGTTGTTGGCGGCGATCATTAC
>NZ_JAOWDD010000039.1:80771-502752 GCF_030336655.1 Citrobacter sp. Cb041
GTGGTCGCGCTGGGCATCGTTAGAAAATGGACAGACGTGCCGACGAATCTGTATCAGTTGCTTTTCTATAGCGCCCTGGCAGTGGGAATAATGAGCTTGTTTGTAAAATCCTGAATGAACAGCCGCAAGTTCGGAAGATGTCTTTTCATTTTCGCTCAAAGCAGACCAGGCAATCAGTTGGCCTGTCTGCTTCGAGCCAGAAGCTAACATCGATAAAAAATAACTTAATGGTCGAGCTCCACCAACTTCAGACCTTAGATTGCGTATTCAAAGTTTAAGGGTAAGACAGTCACAACGGACATGTAGACTTAACAGGCCGTATATATTACAAATTTAAGATCATTTTTCTCTCATAAAGTAAGGGCCTCTCCCATGTCTTTAATCATACGACAAGCAACATTAGCCGATTCGGGATTACTAAATGAGCTTGGCTACCGCTTCTATACTGCGCACTTTAAGCATATGTGGAAGTCAGAATCAGAATTTGATAATTATTTGGAGGGTGAATATTCACTTCCTGTTATTGAGCAGAGTATTAATGATAAAAACATTAGCTGGTATATAGTTGAAATCGAGCAGCCGATTGGTTTTGTGAAGCTGACATGGCAAGCAACTATCCCGAATACAGACATCAGCGGTGTTTTACTTAATAAACTCTACCTTGCCCCAACCAAAACGAATCAGCATTACGGTCAACTAATGTTTAATAAAGTCATAGATCTTGCCCGAAGTCAGGGGAAAAAATTTTTATGGCTGGAGGTTCTTGAACAAAATGAACGTGCTCAAAAATTCTATAAAAAGCAGGGAATGAAACACATCAGCGACATCATTTTCGAAACAAATTCACAGAGGAGCATACTCAAGTTAATGGGGATGTGTATATAAGGCCCGCTCCTCGCTCAGACCCGTTACCCTGACACGTGTGCAGCCTGGCCTTCATTCATAAATTCTCAGTGTATCGATAACTGCTCGCAGAGCGGGAGACACATTGCGGTGCGGATAATAGAGAAATGAGCCTTCCAGGCGTTGACTGTAGCGTTGTAATACTCTGATGAGCGAACCCTCTTCTAAATCATCGGACACCAGTTCTTCCGGAACATAAGCCAGCCCCAGCCCCAGTCTGGCGGCTTTGGCTTCCATATAACTGTCAGCAAAAGCCCATTGTCCCTGCGGCTGATGCGTTATTTTTTTACCATCCTGTTGAAGCTCCCATGTATAGAGGCTTCCATCGCCAAATTGATAAGCGATGCAGGGATGAACCGCCAAATCTGCCGGGACTTGTGGAAAGCCATAGCGGCGAAAGTGTTCTGGCGTACCAACAATGGCCATCTCCATGTCGGGGGAAATACGGACCGCTATCATGCCACCGCCAACTTCCGGTCCGAGACGTACACCGGCATCGAATCTTTCCGCAATAATATCGACAAAACGACTTTCGCTGATGAGTTCCAGCCGGATGTCAGGATAGCGTTGCTTAAACACCGCAAGCTTTGGCAGGAGCAGTTTATCAATAGCGTGCTGACTGGCATTAATCCGTACCGTACCTGACGGGGACTGGCGATAATGGGCCAGCGTGGCAAGCCCCATATCTAAAGCGTCGAATCCTGACTCAATGGTCCGGTAGAGCTGTTCGCCGGCATGGGTGAGCGATAGCCTACGCGTAGTGCGAGCCAGAAGCTGAACGCCCAGTCTTTCTTCAAGTTCGCGTACAGAACGGCTTATACCTGATTGTGCCAGGCCGAGTCGTTGCGCCGCAGCGGTAAAACTCCCTTCCCGCACCACCTGCATGAACAGGTATAAATCATTATAGTTTTCCCGTTTCGCCATCACGTTTCCCTCGCTATCGCATCACCATTTAGAACAATATGGTATTAATTCTAGCAATTTTACCCCTCTAATAAGCACTATTACTGCTCACTATAATGCTCGCATTGCAACAAAGCACAGCAGTGTTGTCCGTATGAAACCTGTATCTATCACGTTTTATGAGGGGATTTTGATGACTGCCTTCACCAAAAAACTGACAGCCGCGATACCAGCCATGCTGCTCTGCGCATCATTAAGTGGAGTTACAACGATGAGTTATGCCAATACAACCAATCCGAACGCGCCAGTTTCACTGGTCGAGACATGGGATAAAACCTTCGCTAAAAGTACGAAAATTAATCACCGTAAAGTGACCTTTCAGAACCACTTCGGGATCACCCTGGTCGGTGATCTCTACATTCCAAAGGATCGCGGCGAGCGCAAACTGGCAGCCATTGCCATCAGCGGGCCTTTCGGCGCGGTGAAAGAGCAGTCCAGCGGTCTGTATGCGCAGACGTTGGCTGAGCAGGGATTTGTTACCCTGGCTTTTGACCCTTCATATACGGGGGAAAGCGGTGGCTATCCGCGTAACGTTGCCTCTCCGGATATCAACACCGAGGATTTCAGCGCGGCTGTTGATTTCCTTGGCCTGCAAAATGAGGTTGATCGAAATCGTATCGGATTACTGGGTATCTGCGGATGGGGCGGGATGGCCTTAAACGACGCCGCGATGGATACCCGCGTGAAAGCGGTGGCGACCAGTGTGATGTATGACATGAGCCGTGCGATGGGGCATGGCGTAGGTGATGGTAAAGACCGTTATACCACTGCGGATCGTCGCGCCGTATTACAGTATCTGAACGCACAGCGCTGGGAAGATGCGAAGAACGGAGCTTTCGCGCCCGGCGGGCATGACATTTATGTTGATGAAAAGGGGGACGTCAGTACGTCGAAACGTATTCTGCCAGAAACGTTACCCGCAAATCCCAATCCGGTTCTGAAAGAATTCTTTGATTATTATCGCATGCCGCGTGGTTTCCATGCGCGTTCGGTCAACTCAACTGGGGCCTGGAATGCGACGATGCCGCTGTCATTTATGAATATGCCGCTGCTGAGCTACGCCAATGAAGTCACTATCCCCACGCTTATCGTGACCGGCGAAAAAGCCCATTCACGCTATTTTGCTGAAGATGCCTTTAGGGCGATCGGCAGCAATGAGAAAGAGCTGGTGATTGTCCCGGGGGCAAATCATGTTGATCTGTACGACAACGTTGCGGGTAAGATTCCGTTTGCTAAATTTGAGCAGTTTTTCAATACCAACCTAAGATAACCGCTCCAAGCCGCCTGATATTTACAGGCGGCTGTAAAACGCCTGTAGATCATTTTCATCCATGTTTTGACGTGATTTCCTGAATGACGTCTGTCCGGACTGCGCCTGAACCAGGCCGATTCGATATTAAGAGATCTGATAATGTCCACAGTAAGACTAAAACCACATTACGAAAAAAAGCATGCGCATTGGGGGGGCGTGTTTGCCATGACGCTGTGCGTGTTTGTGCTGATCGCTTCCGAGTTTATGCCGGTCAGCCTGCTTACGCTTATTGCCAGTGATTTACACATTACCGAAGGGCTGGCTGGCCAGGGAATTGCAATCTCTGGCGCGCTGGCGGTCATTACCAGCCTGACTATCTCCCATATTGCCGGAGATCTGAACCGAAAACATCTCCTGCAGGGGCTGACGGTTTTAATGGCCATATCGGGGATAGTCGTCGCCCTGGCACCCAGCTATCCGGTTTATATGCTGGGGAGGGCCCTGCTTGGGGTGGTCATTGGTGGATTCTGGTCCATGTCTGCTGCAACCGCCATTCGGCTCGTTCCGCAGCATCAGGTTCCCCGCGCGCTGGCGATTTTTAACGGTGGGAACGCGCTGGCTACCGTTGTAGCGGCACCGCTTGGCAGCTATCTGGGGACGACCGTGGGCTGGCGAGGGGCTTTTTTATGCCTCGTTCCCCTGGCTATAGCCGCGTTCATCTGGCAGTGGGTCAGCCTGCCATCGATGGAAAACGATAAAAAACAAAAATCCCAGAGATCTATGCTTCGTCTGTTCCGCATCACCATTGTCCCTGCGGGACTCCTGGCCTGCGGGCTCTTCTTCATGGGGCAGTTTGCCTTATTTACCTACGTGCGCCCCTTTCTTGAAACCGTAACCCGCGTAGGCCCTTCTGGTCTCTCTCTGATTTTGCTCGCAATAGGCGTGGCGGGTTTTGTCGGCACACTGGCCGTATCAATATTCCTGAACACAAGTTTTTATCAGACTTTAATCATGATCCCCCTGCTTATGGCTGCGACTGCCGGGGCGTTACTGCTGGTTGGACACAGCATCTGGGCTGTTGCCGTATTGCTCAGCCTGTGGGGACTACTAGCAACGGCTGCGCCAACGGGATGGTGGACATGGATAGCGCGGGCACTACCCGAAGATGCAGAGGCGGGTGGTGGCTTAATGGTTGCGGTGATCCAGCTATCGATTGCACTGGGTTCAACGGCAGGTGGGTTGGTATTCGACACTCTGGGATGGCGCAGTACTTTTGGCTTGAGTGGTTTCTTACTTCTGGCGGCGGCAGCAATGACGATTGTCACATCCCGTCAAAACAGCAAAGCAAACTAGAACTATCCATTCATTTCTGGCGTGCTCTCTGTCATGGCATACGGCAGAGAGCCGAGTGTCCGCCCTCGCTGATCGCGGACCATTAGCCCAGTTATCTTCTATTTTTTCACCAAATATTTTCGCATCAGTGCATTTTGTAATGTCACTCCGCGACAGGCAGGAAACCCACGTTCCACAACATGAAAGCCGTGTCGTAGAAAGAATGCCTCCGCAGCCTTACTGACATTTGAAGTCAGTTCGCCAATTCCACGTTGTCTGGCTTCTTCATGAATGCGATTCATCAGTAGTGTCCCTACTCCCTGTCTCGGGTAGGTTCCCGAGACAAAGAAATGGTCAATGTACCCATTTGGCTGAACATCTGCATATCCAGCTATTTCACCATCCACTTCAACAACAAAGGGGCGTAATTCCTTCATGTGATTGGCCCATTGTTCCGGGTCGATATCCGTTGGGGCCCACGCATCTATTTGTTCCTGTGTGTAGTAGTGTGATGCGAGGGTATGTACAGAAGATAAAAAGACGCTGAACAACGAACTTTCATCTCCATTACTAAACCTTCTGATTTTCATAAGACCTCGTCAGGAGAGTGACTTGTAGAACAATACCATTTTTGGTGCAGCGGAGCGTCAGCCCCTCGTGGTGAGTTTAATGGGTCAATGCAACGCTATTCTTAATCAAGGGAGATGCTCAGGCAACGCCGTTGAGTCAACATCAAACCATCGGCCTGTGGCGGTAATGTCGCTGCGCCACGGGTAAGGCTTTTTCCAGTTGAGTATGTAATATTGACTTATTGTGTAAAAAGATTACTTTTCAGGACATGAAGAAGATACTCATTATTGTTCCCGATGGCGGTATGCTGTTTGAGTCCGCCGGTATTGCCGACATTCTGATGCAGGCCAACCGCCTGCATACCAAAGGCGCTACGGAGACGTGTTACCAGGTTCAGTTAGCGACAACGCAACCGCATCAGGTGATCCATGGCCAGTCCGGCCTAAATCTACTGGCAGATCACCGCCTGCATGAGATAGATCCTCGCGAACCTCTCGATACCATCATCATCACTGGCAGAGGTCAAAACCCGCAGGAAGGGATTGCGGTGGTTGACTGGCTACGCCTTGCCGCTCCCCACGCCCGCCGCATTGCATCCATTTGCGGCGGCGCGATGCTGCTGGCAGAAACCGGGCTGCTGGACGGCAGACGAGCCACCACCCACTGGAAGCTACTGGAAACCATGCAGGCAGAATTCCCAAAGGTGCGCGTCGAAAGCGGTCCGCTCTATATCCAGGACGAACATATCTGGACATCAGGTGGCGTCAGTTCCGGCTTTGACCTGACGTTAGCGTTAGTTGAAGAGGATTACGGCTTCAGTCTGGCGCGCGACGTCGCTCAGGATTTCGTCATGTACCTGCGCCGTCCCGGGGGACAACTCCAGTTTAGCCGCTACAACCTTCAGCAGACCAGCACCCTGGGCCCGATTAACGATCTGCTCGCCTGGCTGCTTGAGAACCTCACCGCCGATCTCAGTGTGGATAAACTGGCGGAAAAAGTCGCCATGAGTCCGCGTAATTTCACCCGCGTGTTTACCCGAGAAACGGGCGCATCACCGGCACGCTACGTGGCCGAAGCCCGTCTGGCCGCTGCCCGACAGCGTCTGGAGCAGACCAACGAGACGCTGGAGCGTATCGCCGAACAAACAGGATTTGGTAGCAGCATTAACCTGCGAAGGCTGTTTGAAAAACAGCTTCACCTGACGCCTGGTGAATATCGCCAGCGCTTTCACTGTCGTAAAATGGCGTAAAGTGATCCTTTTTTGTCATTTACGCCAACACGTGACCGGCCTAAATTTACTCCAGAGACAACAGATAAGGAGTTCATCATGGTAAAGGTCGGTATTAACGGTTTTGGCCGTATCGGACGTAACGTACTGCGTGCTGCACTGGGTAACCCGGAGATCCAGATCGTGGCAATCAACGATCTGACAGACAGTAAAACGCTGGCGCATCTGCTGAAATACGACTCGCTGCTCGGTAAACTCGACGCCGACGTCACCGCCGGTGAGGGGCAGTTGGTGGTTAACGGTAAATCTATCACCGTGTTCAGTGAACGCGATCCAGCCAACATCCCATGGCGTCAGCGTGAAGTCGATATTGTCATTGAAGCAACCGGCTTCTTCACTGAACGTGACAAGGCGGCGGTGCATATCCACAGCGGTGGCGCAAAACGAGTGATTATCTCCGCCCCCGGTAAGAACGATGATTTAACCATCGTGATGGGCGTTAACGATCACCTCTACTCCGCGGATAAACACTTTGTCGTCAGCAACGGTAGCTGCACCACTAACGGTCTGGCACCTGCCGCACAGGTTTTGCACCAACATTTCGGCATTAAGCATGGTTTGATGAATACCACCCACGCCTATACCAACAGCCAGGCGCTGCACGACCAGCCGGAAAAAGATCTTCGTGGTGCCCGCGCCGCTGCATTGTCGATTGTCCCCTACTCCAGCGGCGCCGCGAAGGCGCTTGGCAAAGTCATCCCGGAGCTGGATGGTCGCTTAACCGGGTATTCGTTGCGCGTACCGGTTCCGGTGGTGTCCATTGTCGACCTGACCGTAACGCTTGAGCGGGATGTAACAGCAGAGGAGGTCAATAATGCGTTTCGTGACGCCGCTGCGACAGGGCCACTGAAAGGGATCCTCGGCTATAGCGATGAACCGCTTGTCTCAAGCGATTACCAGGGTGATCCGCGCTCATCCATCATCGACGGCCTGTCAACGCTGGTGATTGGCGGCAATATGGTCAAAATTCTGGCGTGGTACGACAACGAATGGGGATTCTCTAATCGCCTCGTCGACCTGGCACTGCTAATGGCAAGGCACGAACGTTAATCCCCTGCTCTCACACTCTCTCTAAATCCACGCCAGGCGTGGATTTTTTTATATCTGTTACGTGTTTGTCGCAGTGACAATCGCGCACAACGTCACGCCCCCCATTTTTAGTCGTCACCTAACGATGCTGCTGGGGTGACGCGTTTAAAAACATTAGCGATAACCCGACAAAATAATAAATCGCCAGCACTTCAACGGTCAGTTTATTAATCAGACAGTTGCGACCATAATAAAATGAGTAATGCGATCTTATTTGAGGATTCCGGCATGATCACCTTTTATCAACTTACAGCCACCCGTCTGCATGGTGAGCCCGTCTCTATGGCCGACTACGCTGGCAAACTGGTTCTGGTGGTCAATACTGCTAGCCATTGTGGCTTCACGCCGCAATATGCAGGCCTCGAAGCGCTTTACAAGAAGTACGCCGCGCAGGGTCTGGTGGTGCTTGGTTTCCCCTGCAACCAGTTCGGTAATCAGGAGCCCGGCGGGGCCGACGAAATCTCGCAAACCTGTCACATCAACTACGGTGTGAGCTTCCCGATATTTGAGAAAGTGGAAGTCAACGGTGCGGCTACGCATCCGGTGTTTCGTTACCTGAAAAACGAATTACCCGGCGTGCTGGGTGGGCGTATCAAGTGGAATTTCACTAAGTTCCTGATCGGGCGTGACGGCAAACCGCTCAAGCGTTTTGCGCCGTTCACTACCCCTGAGAAAATAGAAACCGCGATCCTTGCTGCGCTTAAAGTCTGAGCGCACCTGTCATTCAAACCGTCCCCATTATGCCCCAGCGCACAGCCTGAATAAAAAACACGCTGCAAAATCAACAAAATATAATCAACTTGCTTAATTACTCTGCAATCGCGTGAGTTCAGGAAGAAAAATGCTATTTCCCTCTTGCCTCATTCGGTCTGTGCCGCTAATATTCGTCCCCGTTGTCACCTACAACGTTGCGTTCATAGCTCAGTTGGTTAGAGCACCACCTTGACATGGTGGGGGTCGTTGGTTCGAGTCCAATTGAACGCACCATCTTGCGTCCGTAGCTCAGTTGGTTAGAGCACCACCTTGACATGGTGGGGGTCGGTGGTTCGAGTCCACTCGGACGCACCAAATTATTTCTATGATTTGGTGCTATTTCCCTTCGTTACACCTCATAATTTCTTTTTATTCCCCTGTTCGTAGCCTTAAGCTTAATCATTACTCCGTATGATGCTGGCACAAAGCGATGCGCCAAAGCCTTCTAAACGCTATGCTCAGCGCGTATCATTTATCCTCTTCGCAAACCCTTTTTCGTCAGAGATCGGATACCATGCCCTCTTCCATTATTCTGTTTGCCGCGGGCAGTTTACGCCTGGCATTTGCCCCTTTGATAAGCCAGTTCTCGCGCCATAGCGGAATAGACGTGAAGGTGGAATATGGTCCGGCCGGTTTATTACGCGAGCGTATTGAAGCCGGTGAACCGTGTGCGCTCTTTGCCTCAGCCAATCGGGAGCACCCGCAACGCCTGCTGGCTTTGCAAAAAGCTGTCCTCACGCAGACCTTTAGCTGGAATCAACTGAGTCTGGTCAGCAACCGAAACGGCGCCTGGCTGGATTTGCTCCGCGACCCAACGCTAAGAATAGGTACATCCACGCCCGGCTGCGACCCTTCCGGAGACTATACCTGGGCATTTTTCGACAATATGGATGTACTGGAGCCAGGACTCGGACAACAGCTTCGGGCGCGCGCCATCCCGCTGGTTGGTGGGCGTGATACGGTGAAAATCCCGTCTGGTGAACTGGCGAGCGCCTGGATCCTTCACCAGGGACTGGCCGATCTGTTTATCGGCTACGCGCATTACGCGAAAACGCTGCGCGCCCAACCCGACGTGCATTATGTAGCTATCCCTGATGAGCACAATATTCGCTGCGAATACCAACTGGCGGTGCTCGAGGCATCCAACGAGGTGATGGCGCTGGTTAAATTCATGCTCTCCAACGGCGGTCAGGCGTTTCTTACCTCCGCCGGGTTTTTACCTCTTAACGACGAACAGAAAACAGCGGTGCGATAAACGGCGTCGGGTGGTTCTCTACACGGAGTTTTCGCAGCAGTAAGCCATAGGCCAGGAACAGATTCTCTTCCGTCACAATGCTGTCCGTTGGCCCTGCCCGCCATTTTCCTTCGGGGAGCAGCAGCAAAGTATGGGTGGCTATTTGTAACGCATGCAGCGGATCGTGGGTCGAAAAAAGAATGCTGCATCCCTGTAGATGAGCCAGATCGCTGATGAGCTGAAGCACCACCTGCTGATTGGCGAGATCCAGCGCGGAGCACGGCTCATCAAGCAGCAGCGTTTGACACTCCGTCACCAGCGCCCGGGCTATCATCACCAGTTGCTGTTGCCCCCCGGAAAGTGAGCTAAACGAGTGGGAAGCAAGCTGGGCAATATTTAACTGCTCCAGCGCCTGGGTCGCTCTTTGTTGATCCTGCTGGCTGGGTTGCGCAAAAAGCTTCACGTGCTGTGCCCGCCCCATCAGCACCACGTCGCTCACCGTATAAGGAAATGGCAGGTGGCAATGCTGCGCCACAATCCCTATCCCGCCGTCATTTTCAATGCTGCCGTCCAAAGCTGGTAGCGTGCCGGTTAGCGTATCGAGCAGCGTACTTTTACCCAGGCCGTTACGTCCCAGCACAGCCCAGATCTCACCTTTCTGGCAACTGAATGTAAGCGGCTCAAATAGCGGCGTGCGATATCCATAGGTAAGCGTATTTACACGCAATGCGGCAGGTTTCATGATGTCCCCCGGCGGCTGGAGCGGATGAGTAAAAAAGCAAACAGCGGCGCGCCGAATAATGCGGTGATGATCCCAAGCGGTATCTCCGCGTGCATCAGGGTACGCGCAATATCATCCACCACAATCATAAAACCGCCTCCCATCCAGAAGGCGCACGGCAGTAGACGACGATGATCAACCCCCACCAGCAAACGCGCCAGATGCGGAATAACCAACCCAACCCAGGCGATACTGCCGCTGACCGCTACCTGAGCGGCAACTAAAAAAGCGCAGCACAGCAAAACGCTGCGTCGCAGAGGAACCACCGCGACGCCTAGCGAACGGGCATCTTTATCATTGAGCGATAACAGGTTTATCCGCCAGCGTAGCTGGTACAAAACTGTCGCAGCGATACCGACTGGAATCGCCAACAGCAGAACTTTATGCCAGTTAGCCGTCGCAAAGCTGCCGAGCAGCCAGAACACGATATTGGGTAACGTTTCTTCGGTATCAGCCTGATACTGAATCAGGCTTACCAGCGCGGCAAAAAAACCACTCAAAATGATACCCGACAGGATCAGCACCAGCGTATTCTCCAGCCCCTGCAGCGCAGCAATGGCATACACCAGGACCAGCGCCGTCAGACCGAAGAAAAACGTTGAACCCATCATCAACCACGGCGACAGGCCAAGCAGAATAGCCAGCGTTCCGCCAAAAGCGGCCCCGGACGTCACGCCAATAATATGCGGGTCGACCAGCGGATTATGAAATACCCCTTGCAGCGTCGCGCCACATAACCCCAACGCCCCACCCGCCAGCAGCGCCATCAGAATTCGCGGTAGCCTGACTGTCCAGATAACCTGACCGGCAATCCCTTCAGCGTCGCTATAGTGCATCAGGTGATAAAAGACTTCGCTTAACGACAGCGGATATTGTCCGAGGCACAACGAACCAAGGCCCAGCAACAGGACCGTCGCGATTAAGAGTGGTTGCTGGAGTAAAATGCGCTTACTTAACTGCATCAGGCTGCCAGTTCACACCATAAAAACGCTGATAGTAGTCTTGCGCCTGCGCATCAACATCCACGTCTTTATAGGCGTCCGGGTACAGTTTTTTGGCCATCCACAGCTCACCAATCGCCAACGCTTCAGGCATCGGATAGCCCCAGGCTTTGGCGTACTCAGGCATCAACCAGACGCGATGATTTTTCACCGCATCAATCCCCTGCCAGTTAGGATCGTTTTGGATCTCCGTTACCACCTGCGGGTAGCGATCCTGAACAAAAATTACCTGCGGGTTCCACGCCAATACCTGTTCCAGCGCAACCTGACGGGCGCCTTTCACACTGGCAGCCGCCACGTTTAGCCCACCCGCGTGCTGCATCATGAGTCCCGTGTACTTCCCGGAGCCGTAAGTCATCAGGTCGGGGTTAGCCATATAAATACGGACTTTTTGCGCATCCGGGATTTTTGCGACCGGCGCATTGAATTTTGCCCGCGCCGCAAAAACGTAGTCGATCAATGTCTCAGCTTGCGGTTTGCGCCCCACGACATCCGCAATCAGGCGAATCCCCTGCTTTAACCCTTCGTTGTAGACCTGCTCTTCATCAGCCATGGTCGGGTTCATTTTATTCTGTTGCCCGGCTGCATCCTTGCGCAATGAGATAGCCACGACCGGAATACCGACGTTCTGAATCTGCTGGATCATCTCCGCTGGCGCATAGTTGGCGACAAAAACCACCTGTGGATGAATCGCCAGTAGGCTTTCAATATTCACGCTGGTGAGATCGCCCGGCGTCGGCAATGTGGCAATTGTCGGCATAAAGCGCGCAAACTCAGGCCCGAGCTGTTTTTTCCAACTCGACATCACGCCAATAATGTCCTGCTGAGCATTAAGCTGGACCAGAATATTCAGCGTCTGGTGTTGCAGCACGACCACTTTGTCGACGTGGTCCGGAATCGTGACCTGACGACCAAGCTGGTCGGTGATTGTACGGTCGGCCTGGGCAGAAAACGCAAACAACATGCTGGCGCATACCAGCACAAAAGAGCGGAAAGTTAACATGGGATACCATCTGGATAGCGGAGTAAAAACGATGTGTATTAAATTATATAACGATATAACAGGCAACCCATTCGCGATAAATACCGCACGACACACGAGGAAGATCAATTTATGCCGACAAAAAAGCCGACGGTGATGACCACCGTCGGCTGTGGGTAACACTATGACTAACAGATTATTTGGTTGCCGCTTTAATGATATCGAGCGCTTTGGCGAACTGATCCTGCGGGATCGTCAGCGGATAAAGAAAGCGAATAACGTTGCCATACTGACCGCAGGTCAGCAGCAGTAATCCTTGCTCAAGGGCTTTCTTCTGCACGCGTTGTGCGGCGGCTGCGTTGGGTTCTCCCGTCGCTGCATCACAGAATTCAGCGGCGATCATAGAGCCTAAGCCGCGCACTTCGGCCAGTTCAGGACACCCGGCTTGCGCGTCAGTCAGAGTGGCGCGCAATTGTTCGCCGAGAGCTGCCGCACGCTGGCACAGCTGTTCATCACGAATGATATCCAGCACCGCATGAGCTGCCGCAATTGACAGCGGGTTTCCGGCGTAGGTTCCGCCCAGACCACCCGGCGCAGGCGCATCCATAATTTCAGCTTTGCCCACGACGCCAGACAGCGGCATGCCGCCCGCAAGGCTTTTTGCCATAGTCATCAGGTCAGCTTTGTCAGCGTAGTGGTCCATCGCAAACAACTGGCCCGTACGGGCAAACCCGCTTTGCACCTCATCGGCGATCATCACGATGCCATGCTCGTCGCAAATACGGCGGATGGCAGCCACAAACTCCGGCGGCGCCACCACGAAGCCCCCTTCACCCTGGACGGGTTCGAAAATGATCGCCGCGACCTGGGTGGGATCGATATCGGCTTTAAACAGGCGTTCAATCGCTTTGATGGAGTCCGCCGTAGAAATCCCCTGCAACTCGCAAGGATACGGTGCGTGGTAAACGGAGCCAGGGAACGGGCCGAACCCTTTTTTATATGGCGCCACCTTGCCGGTTAACGCCATCGTCATGTAGGTACGCCCATGAAAACCACCGCCAAAAGCAATAACGCCAGGACGGCCGGTATGTGCGCGCGCAATTTTCACCGCATTTTCGACCGCTTCAGCCCCGGTGGTGAAGAATGTGGTTTTGCGCTTGCCGTCGATTGGCGCAACGGCGTTGATTTTCTCCGCCAAAGACACATAGCTTTCGTACGGGACAATCTGATAAGCCGTATGGGTAAAAGCCTGCAGTTGCGCTTCGACTGCCTGCACCAGGCGAGGATGACGATGTCCGGTGTTCAGCACGGCAATCCCGGCGGCAAAATCGATGTACTGATTGCCTTCGATATCGGTAATTGTGCTGTTTTCTGCTGACTGGGCATAAAAATCACACATTACACCCACGCCACGCGGGGTGGCATCCAGACGACGTTGTTGCAGGTTTTTATTGTTCATTCTCTACACCTTGTCCATTAATACATTTAGGTTGAATTACCCTTTAAATTTAGACGCCATCTGGTACTTTAATCGAGAGCCAAATCGTTTTATTTTAAGGATCCAAATGCGTTCACTTGCCGGAGATGTGATCAAGCAGGCATTTAGCCAGCAGACCGATGAAAAGCTGCATCGTCGCCTGTATGCCGCCATCTGCAGCTGCATCCTCGAAGGTAGCCTGAAACCGGCTACCCGAATGCCTCCGTCGCGTGACCTGGCAGGCGAACTGACGCTATCGCGCAATACCGTCCTGCGGGTTTACGAGCAATTGCAGGCCGAAGGTTATATTTCCGCGCGCACCAGCAGCGGTACATTTGTCACCGACAGCGTGCTGGACAATCTCGACCTGCGTCCCCACAAAGAGCCCGTTGCAGCCACACTGGAGGATCACACCCGCTTATCTGCCCGCTGCCTTGAGCTGCTGGGCCATGCCAGCGCCAGCCCTCGTCAATGGGGCGCATTTATTCCAGGCGTGCCTGATGTGGAGCATTTCCCTCACCGGGTGCTCAAAAAAATTCAGGATCGGCTGGCGAGACGGTTGCGCCCGGAGTTTCTCACTTACGATGCCGCAGGCGGCGTGACTGAGCTGAAAGAAGCGCTGGCAGACTATCTGCGCACCGCACGCGGGGTGCGGTGTTCACCGGAGCAAATTCTGATTACTGAAGGTATTCACCAGGCGCTGGATCTGGTGACCCGGACGCTATGCAACCCGGGGGATAACGCATGGATTGAGGAGCCGGGCTACTGGGGAATCAAAAATATTCTGCGCATCAATGCGGTTAACTTTTCGGCGATCCCGGTTGATGAACAAGGTATGGTGCCGCCAGAGGCTAGCGAATCTGCGCCAAAGCTGATTTTTGTGACACCGTCACATCAATATCCGCTCGGTTCGGTAATGAGCCTCAACCGCCGTCGGGCACTTCTCTTTCGCGCACGTGAAACGCGAAGCTGGATAGTGGAAGATGACTACGACAGCGAATTTCGCTTTTCCGGCCAGCCAATTCCATCATTGCAGGGACTGGAAGAAGAGACGCCGGTCATCTATATCGGGACATTCAGTAAAACACTCTATCCCGCACTGCGGCTCGGTTATGTGGTACTGCCCAAACCGCTCGCCGCGCCGCTGAAGAAGGTTCATAACGACCTCTATCGTGGTGGACATTTGCTGATTCAGGCAGCGCTGGCGGAGTTTATCCGCGAGGGTTACTACGCGGCGCACATTCGTAAAATGCGCCAGTTATACAGTCGTCGCCGCCAAACCTTGGTGGAGCTTATCAGCCGCCAGTTGGGCGAGCAGTATCTTGGCTCCTTCAGCAGCAACGCCGGGTTGCATATGATTCTACAGTTGCCCGTCGGGAGCGATGACGTTCTCATTGCCCAACAGGCAAATGCGCAAGGGCTGCTGGTGCGCCCGCTGTCTCGCTATTACGTGAATGAAGAGAAACGCAGCGGCCTGCTGCTGGGATTTGCCAGTATCGAAGAGAATGAAATGGCGTCGGCGTTTACCCGACTGGTGGGTATTATCAGAGTAAACGCCGTTTAAGCACTGCCGGATGGCGCTGCAAGCACCTTGTCCATCCGACATGCTGTTTAATGTGACGCTTTTTTAATTCCTGCCAGGTCCTCCTGGCTTACTTCGCCATTCCCTTCTCCCCAACTTTTACGCACGTAATTAATCACGTCGCGCATTTCGTTGTCGCTTAACATGCCACCGTAAGCCGGCATCTTAAAGGAGACGCTGCCACGCGTTGTCGGTGTTTCTGCGCCGTGGGCAATCACTCTGAATAACGGCGTCGGGTCATCAACCATCACCAGCGGATTGTTGATTAAAGACGGTGCGTTATCATCCGTACCTTTCCCCTCCAGACCGTGACAGGTGGAGCAGTAGCGGTTATAGGTCACTTTGCCCGCCTCGGGTGAATTCGACCAGGACACCGTAGTTGCCGCTGCGCGCACCGTTTCAGGCTTCTCGCTTTTCAGGCTCAGCAGATATTGCGCGATCGCCGTGGCATCGTCATCGGTCAGGTACTGTGTACTCTGCGTAACGACTTCAGCCATCGAACCTGAAACCGCGGCATGCTTGCTTTTACCGGTCAGCAACAGCGATTTTAATTCCTGCTCAGACATTCCCGTGCCGCGCAGCGAAGGCGCATACCAGCCGTCGATCATCGCGCCGCTCAGGTACTCGGCATCAGCATTGGTATACGCTTTTTCGTTCATCGCCATGCCTCTCGGGGTATGGCAAGAACCGCAGTGTCCGGGACCTTCCACCAGATAAGCGCCCCGTTTTACCAACGCAGTGTTGTCATCCGTTTTCGCACGTTCTACAGCCGTCGCTGGCGCGTCGGTAAACAGCCAGTTCCAGATATGCAGCGGCCAGCGGGCGGAGAGTAGCCACGGAATGGCATTCTCTTTATTGGGCTGCGCAGAGGGGGTGACATCATGCATAAAATAGCGATACAACGCCTTTACATCGTCATCAGAAAGTTTCGCGTAAGAGGGATAAGGCATGGCCGGATAGAGCGGATGACCATCTTTGGCAATTCCCTGACGTACGGCCTTGTCAAAATCCTCGAATGAGTAATTACCAATACCCTGGGTTTTGTCTGGGGTAATGTTGGTCGAATAAATATCCCCTACCGGAGTAGGAAACTTTTTGCCACCCGCCATCGCCGCCCCCCCTTCGGTGGTATGACAGGCCACACAGTCAGAGATACGGGCGATATATTCGCCATTAGATTCCGCTGCACTCACAGAGGCGGTAAACAAACAGGCGGCAAGAACGGTTACGTTACGCATAGATCACCCCATATCCTTGAGTTCATTAACCGCACGCCATGCCTGGTCGATGGCCGTATGGGCATAAGCGCCCCAGTCAGAATCGGAATTAGCGATGGCAATGCGACCAACTGGCTGACGCGCCCGCTCGATAATTTCTGGCATTTTATCCATATCATCGAACAACGCGTTGGCGTAATACGCATAGCCATGCGCCCAGCGGTTAACCGTAATGGCGGAGATATCGCGTTGATTATCAAAGCCCGTTGAGCCAAACATTTCCTGCAACTGGGAGCGAATCATCTCCTCATGCGTCGCAAATGTGGTCCCCAGTAAATACGCTCGCCCCAGACGGAACTGCTCTCTGGCCGACAGATTACTGCCTGGATAAGTAGGCACATAGACCATGTGAATGACCATCGGATCGTCCGGTGAGGCCGGGTGTTGATACCCGCCGATGCTGACCGGATAGTCGAGCTTAATCCGGCTGTATGGTGCCGCCGGAGAGTAAAATTCATGCACGCCAAGCTGTTTGAACGCCTGCCAGTTTTTGACCACCACGTTGGTGTACACCAGCGGAGCCTTCACGTTCAGTTTGAGATCCGCCTGCTGCTGTTCCGGCATCTCAGGCACCAGATACGGAATCATCATGTTATAGCCCGCCATGATGGTGTTTTTACCGCGCACGCGATGCATTTTGCCGTCACGCAGATAGGTCACCACCACGCCATCCTCTGTGTTGGCCGCATTAATCACCGTGCTGTTCAGACGCAGGCGCGTGGTGTTTTCCGGCAGATCCAGCTTTTCGTAATGCAGTCTGGCAAGGACAGAGTCTTCCATCGTGTTACCCGGTAGCGCATCCGGCAGCATATACCTGACTAACAGTCGGGCCAGCCCGGCGTTACCGTCAGGGAAATGGTAAACATACGGCTCTTCGAGGTCGGCCAGCGACTCGCCGTCCAACGGCGGTATTCCCAGCGCCTCCATGCCGGGTAATGCGCACGCTCTGGCATCGCTACAGGAAATGCCTTCAATGCCGATGGCAAAGAAGTCATTAGAACGCTGCTGAAAATAGAGCAGCGCCATTTTGCTCAAACCAACTTTTGTGGCCAAAAATTCACTGTAGCTGTGGGTATCCAGCCATTCCATTTTCTCATCGACCGTCATGCCCGGAAGATAATCGCCAGGATGGACGTGCAGGTCGATCAACGCCTTTCGGTCGTGCTCACTTAGCGGAAAATCATTGATAAAGTCTTCAATTTTACGGCCATTGAGCCTGTTCGGCGGGATATCATCAGATACCGCGCGCCCCGGATCGCCGCTGACGATTTTTGTCTCGCCAAAATTCTTTTTGTCGAAGAAAACACCGCGACTGAGCTGCCAGTCGGGGTAGAAGTTTACGTCAAAACTCTCTTTTAACCGCGTGACGCTGACGCCCACGGTTTCCATCAGTTTTTGCACCTCAGGGCTGAAATTGTGCGCGGGCGACTGGAATGCTTCGCTACCGCCATAGCCGAGTAATTTCTTACCTGAGCTCGTAAATTCGTTACGTTTGGCGTGTCCGCCAAAATCGTCATGGTTATCGAGGATCAGGATCCGGCTATTTTGCCCGGCAAGCTGGCGCCAGAAACAACCGGCAGCCAGCCCGCTAATACCGCCGCCCACAATCACCAGATCGTACTCTTCCTCAACGGGCAGAGCGTTTAAATCAAAATGTTTATGCTCGCGGCCTACTGCATGCGCCATTTCAAACGATCCAGGATGATTACCCCGCAGCCCCGTCAGCCCTGGCGGATAATAATTTCCATCTATAAATGCGTTTCCCTTTCCTGCCGCCCTGACCCATTCCAGCGGGGTAAGCCCCGCCGCAATAGTCACCGCGACGCCGTTGAGAAAATCACGTCTGGTAATTGCCATTAACTTTTTTCCTTATTGCTACACACTGCCCTAAATACGACACAAATAAGAGATGTCCCCCTTCATAGTAATAAAGGGGTACAGCCGACTATTTCCCTGGCTTTAACTCTTCATCCAGTTTTTTAGAATCATAATAATCACCCTGCCAGGTGATTTTACCTGCTTTAACATGAATATAGCTGACACCTTCAAATTTTATCGGATTATTTGTCGGCGGACTCCCTGCCCATTCGCCACTATTTTTGCCTGAAAATTCCCAACGAAACGCCACGGTATCTTCGTCGTAAACGGGTTTGCCGACCATTTTCCAGCTCAGATCTGGCACCGCCTTAATAAAGGCACCGATAACCTCTTTTTCAGCTTTTTCTCTGCCATTTATCGGTTCGCCAGCGGCGGCATCATAATAGACTGCGTCATCAGCAAGATATTGCGCGGCTCGCGAAGCATCGTGTGCATTCCAGGCCGCCATATACTCTTTAACGGTATTCAGCGATGTGCTTTCTGCCAGGCTATAGCCCGAGAACATCACGAATGAAAGCACCGCTATGTTTAATGTTTTCATCGAAATCCTCTCTATTCAGAAATGTCACACATGATATGTTTCACCCGAGTATATTCTTCGAGCGAATAGGATGAGAGATCTTTGCCATAACCCGATTTTTTGAACCCGCCGTGCGGCATTTCGGCGCACAGAGGAATGTGATTGTTGATCCACACGGTGCCAAAATCGAGGTCAATGCTGAAGCGCTGTGCGCGACCATGGTTACTGGTCCAGACGCTGGCGGCCAGACCATATTCCACATCATTCGCTTTGTGTAGACCCTCTTCATCAGTCGAAAACGGCTGAATAGTCATTACCGGTCCAAATACTTCATGCTGAATAGCTTCGTCATGTTGATGCAATCCGGAGACGATCGTCGGCTCAAAATAGAAGCCCGGACCTGGCCCGGCACGCCCACCCGTTTCAATTTTTGCATGTGCCGGTAAACGCGCAATAAAGCCTTTCACCTGCTCCAGTTGGTTTTTACTGTTCAATGCGCCATATAGCGCAGCCTGATCCGCTGGCGGTCCAAATTTAATACTCTTCGTTTTCTGAACCAGCTTTTCCAGGAATTCAGCGTAGATGGATTGTTCGACCAGAATACGCGTAGCCGCCGTGCAATCCTGGCCGGCATTGAAGAAGCCTGCCGTGGTGATCGTCGCGATCGCCTTGTCCATATCTGCATCAGCAAACACCACCGCAGGCGCTTTCCCGCCCAATTCCAGATGTGCCTTGGTCAGGTTCGCCGCTGCCGAAGCCGCAACCTGTAGACCCGCGCGGACCGAACCGGTAATCGAAACCAGTGAGGCCTTTGGGTTTGAAACCACCAGCGAACCGGTGCTGGCTTTACCTAATACGACGTTAAACGCCCCTCTTGGGAACAACGGCGCGGCCAGTTCAGCCAACAGCAGCGTGCTGACCGGCGTGGTGTCGCTGGGTTTTAATACGACCGTATTGCCTGCTGCCAGCGCTGGCGCAATCTTCCATACCGCCATCATGAACGGGTAGTTCCATGGCGTGACTTGGCCAACGATACCCAGCGGTTCACGGCGGATAGTCGAGGTAAACCCAGCGGAATATTCCCCTGCCGCTTTCCCTTCAAGACAGCGCGCCGCACCGGCAAAAAAGCGGATGGCATCGCAGGATGCCGCGATCTCTTCCTTCTCAATAAAATGGCGAAGCTGACCGGTCTCCTGACTCTGCGCGTTCACCAGCCGCTCAACGTTTCGTTCAATCTCATCTGCCAGCTGCAATAACGCCTTTTGCCGCTGTGCCGGCGTCGATTTTCGCCAGATGCTAAACGCCGCCTCCGCCGCCGAGTAGGCCTGCTCCACCTCTTCCGCATTGGCGTTGGGTGATAATGCGTACGTTTCGCCGTCGACCGGACTCACCAGTTCGAAGGTATCTTCGCTACGACCTGCTACGTATTGCCCATTGATAAAATGCTTCAGGGTTTTCATGTCTGTCTCCTGCCCGTTAATACATAAAGAATCTTATGTAATATATATATTGTAAAAGATTTTCAAATGCGCAACATTGACACTATGATAAGCCTCGCATTTTTAACTTAATTTTTACATTTTCGGGATAAGGCTTTTCATTGTGAGCCGAGGCTTTATGCTCAGCTCATCATGAGGTTATCGGGACACACATCCGCTTGTGCAGTGACGTTGCGCATAGGCATGTAAAATAACTCGGCCATTCTTACCTTCCTTGCCCGACGGGCATGTGTTAAAAATGGTCGTTGTTTCAGGGAATTGAGTGCAGAAAAGATTATGATTACTCACGCGGTCATATTTGCGCCTATCGGGCAGGTCAGTCGTTCAGACCAGATAGTGCAGCGCCTGTCAAACGCCATTATCACGGGGTTGCTGGAGCCAAAAGAACAGCTCCCCAACGAAACTGATTTGGCAAAGATGATGGGTGTCTCACATATCACTATCAGAGAAGCGCTAAACACGCTTCGGGCTAATAATCTTATCCATACGGTTCGTGGTCGTAATGGCGGGAGCTTCGTTTGCGAAAATATTGATGGCAAAAACAGCGCCCTGCATCCGTTCAAAGCGATCAGTACGGATTATCTTTCTGACCTGGGCGAAATGCATTGCGCCATTATCAGCCATAGCGCAAGGCTGGCTTCCAGACGGATGACCGGCGCGGATATCGCCAAATTTCGCGAGTTTGTTGAGGTGCTCAGCAAGGCAAACTCACCAGAGCTGATGACCCAGGCCGATATGCGCTGTCTACTGGCGATAGCTGCCAGTTCACATTCCGCGCGACTGGCCAATCAGGAGCTGCAGGTCCAGGCTGAATGGGCATCGCTGGTGGCGATACTTTATCGCGCAGACAACATTCATGCCGAAATTATTGCGCTTTACTCGGCACTGGCCGATGCGCTGGCTGCTCACAACGAGGCAGAATCCGTGCAGCTTGCCACACGGATCATCGACACGTTTACCTATTACCTTATTGAAAAAAAGCTGAAATATAACTCGAACTGACAATCAGTGAAGGCAGGACAGACAATGAGCTCTTCGACATCCTTAAGCGCATTAATTCGTAAGATTGATGATATTACCGCCTCTACCGTAGATTCTACCGTTGCGCTGGCGAGGAGCATCCATGAGGCGATTTCCGGGGTGCAAAAGGCCTCAGCAGAAGTTGTCCTCGATCCATCGGTGAGATCTACCGTTCAGCAACACATCAAGCGCACCCTCAGTAACAATCATTACTGTTCAGGGGCCGGGTTCGCCAGCCATATTGAGAGCACTGCCACCACAAAAGAGTATTGGCTGCTGGAATGGTGGTATAAGAAAGATAATGGTTTGAGTCAGGCAAACCTCGATTTAGATCAGGCCACCCAGCAACGTCTGGATTTCAGAACCTTCGAGTGGTTTAAGCACTCACCTCCGGCAGGAAAAGCCTATATCCACGGTCCCTACGTCGACTATATCTGCAATATTTCCTACACCCTGACCTCGGCAGTGCCGATCTACTACAACGATCAGTTTCTTGGCGTTGCCGCCGTCGATCTGCTGGTCAGTCAGATTGAGGCCGAACTGCTCTCCTGCGCTCATCCTGACTATGTCATTCTGACCAATCTGGAAAACAGAATTATCTTTTCCAGTTGGCCACGTTTTCGCGTGGGTGAATTACTCTCTCCCGCAAACAGTACCGTTGTTTATCAGAGCGACTACTTTATCCTTTATCACTATCAAAACTAAGGGCCCGAAGGCCCTTAGTTTTTAGTTATCCTGCCCCATATTCAGTTTGTTAGCGTAGGCAATGGCGTCGTTTTCCGGTGCCGCAGAGCGACCAAACGGTCGGGTCAGGAACATATAGATAAGCCCGGAGCCAACGACAATCGCCAGGCCGAACAGTACCGTCCAACGGTCGATGAAATCGCTGCTGTCTGCCGGTTGCGCCAACAACCAGATCCCACACAATCCATAGGCTAGCGCCAGCACGTTCACAATCACGCCCCAACCGCCAATGGTCCACTCCCCGGCCGGTTTCCAGCCTTTCAGGCGCTGGCGCAGTGCGGCAAGCACAACCATCTGGAACGAGATATAAATACCGATGACGGCAAACGCGGTAATACGCGACAGATTGTCTGGCTGGAAATAGACCCAAACGCAGATGATGACTGGCAGCAGACAGCTAACAACCATGGCATTATCCGGAACGCCATTTTTAGAGATCTTTGACATCCACTCACTTCCCGGCAGCATTCTGTCACGGGAGAAAGAAAAGATAAGGCGGCTTAACGCAGCCTGCAGAGACAAAATGCACGACAGCATCGCCACAATCGCGACGATGATAAAGATAGTTGCACCAGTTTCACCAAGAGCTTCATTAAGGATGGCCGGAATCGGGTCAGATGTTTTGCCATTCACGATACTGACCAGATTTGGTGAAGCCAGGAGGTATCCCATGACGGAAATAATCGCCGAAATCGCACCAAATACGATGCTCAAAATCATCGCAACCGGGATCTTTTTACTCGGATTCTGTACCTCTTCCGCAACGTTACCGCAGGCCTCAAAGCCAAAGAACATAAACAGCCCCATCAGCGCGGCAGACATAAACGCGGTGGAATAGCTGCCGTCATGCGCCAGCACGCCCATCGAATCAAAAATTACGGAGAATGGCTGCGAACGGTGGAATATCAGCAGATAAATTCCCAGCGCAATCACGCTAACGATTTCACACCAGAAGCCAATTTTTGCGACCCGAGCCAGATTTTTAGTCCCGGACATATTAACAGCCATCATCAAAAGCAGCAGCAGGACGGAAGTCGCCAACATAGTGGCTGGCGTCTGACCATAGTGGAAGAGCGACTCAACAAATGTTGACGTATATTCCGCGATTGACGTAATGGTGACCACCAGGGCCCACAGGTAAATCCAGGCAGCGATCCACGCATATTTCTTGCCCCATAACCTTCTGGCCCAGGGATAAAGCCCGCCGGTTATCGGATACTGGGAAGCCACCTCACCAAACACCAACGCCACTAAAAGTTGTCCACATGCGACGATTAAAATCCACCAGACTGCGGGCGGCCCCGCCAGCGTTACGGCCAGTGCAAACAGCGAATAGACGGCGGTAAGCGGCGAAAGGTAGGTAAAACCCAACGCAAAGTTTGAAATAAGACCGATCGAGCGATTGAACTGTTCTTTGCCATCTTTTTGAAAATTATCGTTTTTCTTATCAGGTGTCTGTTCCATATAGCTTTCTCTTTTGTGGAATAGTCGCAGGGTTGAACAATTAATGTATAAAAGATATTAAGTTATATGTATAGTGATTTTGTCGCTAATTTGTTAAAAATGATCGCGCATCACGTTAATGAAAAAGTGGAAGTAGAACAGTCGAGGGCACAAGTATTTTTCGGTATTTCCGCTTCACGGTTCTTTAGCAATTGCGAACTGTTGGCCAATTGGCGGATAAACAGGCACCCCGAATTGAGTTCGACGCTAAGTAGCAAGAATCGCTGCTGTTAAGCAACATTTTTGCAATATAATAATGTGATGTTAAACGCTGAACCTGAGCAGGTGAATGATGGAAATTGATCTCGATAATCTGGTCTTTGATGGACTGGAAGAAGCGCAAGAGCGTAATGCTGAACGTCTGGAAGATGCTGACAAGAAAGCGCAGGACATTATTGCTGATAATGACTGCGGCGACGCCTGTAAAATCTGATTTCCAAACCGGCGCAATGCCGGTTTTTTTACCGCCAGACTATGCCCCTCCTCTTATCTACATTTCCCATTGCGTTTACCCATTGTTAACACCGCTTTCACTAATAACATTTTGTAAATAGATAAGAATTTTTTCTTATTTTGTCCTGAACGTAAGTTATGGGAGCGTAAAAAGCACAAACCAAAAACGACAGGGATTTACATCATGATGGCAACGAAAACTTACCGCGCTAAAAAAACATTGCTGGCACTCGGCGTGCTGCTGGCCACCGGCATTGCCGCCTCGCAGGCTCAGGCTGACCAACTGGCCGATATCAAAGCCGCAGGCGTAGTAAAAGTTGCGACATTCGACGCGAATCCACCGTTTGGTTCCGTCGATGCCAAAACGCATAAGATTGTCGGCTATGACGTTGATTTTGCTGAAGCGCTGGCAAAATCCCTCGGCGTAAAACTGGAACTGGTAGCGACTAATCCGGCAAACCGCATTCCGTTATTACAATCCGGTAAAGCCGATTTAATCGTGGCGGATATCACGATTACGTCTGAGCGGGCGCAGGTCATTGACTTCTCCGTCCCCTATTTTGTTACCGGGCAGCAGTTCCTGGTACCGGCCAAATCCCCGGACCAGCTCGATGCATACAGCAAAGCGCGAATCGGTGCGGTGAAAGGCACTACCGGTGAGCAGGCGCTCCATCAGCGCTTCCCGCAGTCGCGTGTGCTGGCCTACGACGATATTCCACTGGCGTTAACCGCGCTACGCAATGGCAATGTTCAGGCCATCACCCAGGACAGTACGATTCTGGCCGGTCTATTAAGCGGTGCGCCGGATAAAGCAGATTTCAAAATTCTGCCAGACCTGCTGAGCAAAGAAGAGATTGGCGTGGGAGTGAAAAAAGGTGAGCCAGCGCTGTTAAAAGCCGTCAATGATGAGCTTTTGAGGCTGGAATCTACCGGGCAGGCGGCAAAAATTTATGATGTCTGGTTTGGCCCTGAAACCAAAAATCCGCAACCCCGCGCCTTTAAAATAGAAGCGAAGTAATATGCTCTCAGCCCTGTTTCATCGTTGTGCAGTTTCCGCGGCGGATTTTAACCATTTGCGCCAGGCAAGCGTCGAACTGCGCAATGTCATCAAACAGTTTGACACTCACACCGTACTTAACGGCGTCAGCCTGTCAGTTGAACCCGGTGAAGTTGTGACTATTCTGGGCCCTTCTGGCTCGGGAAAATCCACGCTTATACGCCTTATCAATCAGCTTGAGTCGCTCAGCGGTGGCGAGATTTTCATTGATGACAAACCAATTAGTCAGTTGCGCGGGGCAGCATTACGCCAGTTACGCAGCCGTATCGGTTTCGTTTTTCAGCAATTCAATCTCTATTCGCATCTGACAGCGCATCAGAACATCTCGCTGGCGCTGGAATATGTTCACGGCTGGAACAAGGCGGCAGCGGCGCGTCGGGCACTCGAATTGCTGGATCAGGTGGGACTGGCAGAAAAAGCGAGCGCTTATGCCGCACAGTTGTCCGGTGGGCAGCAACAGCGCGTGGCCATCGCCCGCGCGCTGGCCTCATCGCCACAAATCCTTCTGTTTGATGAACCCACCTCCGCGCTGGATCCAGAAATGATCGGCGAAGTATTACAGGTGATGAAAAACCTGGCCCACAGCGGTATTACCATGATCGTTGTGACCCATGAAATGCATTTTGCCCGTGAGATTGCCGATCGCGTGGTATTCATCGATGGCGGAGAAATTCTTGAAGTGGCCGCGCCGGAGGATTTTTTCACCCGGCCACAGCACCCGAGAACCCGGCGTTTCCTGAAAAAAGTGCTCGACCCGTTACACCAGGAGTCATCGCTATAATGCTTGCAATGGACTGGCAGGGAGTGCTGAGCGGGCAACCTCTGCAATGGATAATTTCCGGTTTTCTCACCACGCTCTGGGTGACACTGGCAGGTGTCGTACTCGCCACGCTCATTGCCATCTTCCTACTCGGCCTGCGTCTGACGGGCAATCGCTTCAACAAAGCGGTGGTCAGTGTATGGGTTTCGGTGTTTCGCAACACGCCTTTACTGGTGCAACTGATGTTCTGGTATTTTGCCGCATGGAACTGGCTGCCCCGCAACGTCATTACCTTCATCAATGCAGAGCATCCCTGGTCTATTCTGCCAGGCGATGTATGGTGGTTAACACCAGAGTTTATCTGTTCAGCATGGGGGCTGGGCGTATTTACCTCGGCATTTTTGGTCGAGGAGATCGCCTCTGGTTTACAGGCGGTTTCTGCCGGACAACGTGAGGCTGCCGTGGCGCAGGGTTTTTCATCCTGGGCGACGTTTCGTCACATTCTGCTCCCTCAGGGACTGGCGAACGCCTGGCAACCCATTGTTGGGCAATACCTTAACCTGATGAAACTTTCCTCGCTTGCCAGTGGTATTGGATTTGCTGAGCTCACCTACCAGGTGCGGCAAATTGAGAGCTACAACGCGCACGCGCTGGAAGCCTTTGCTGTTGGCACTGCGCTCTATCTGTTCACAGGCATCGTTCTGGGTATGCTGCTTACGCGTCTTGGCCCATGGCCTGCATCGGGTAAATCGTCAAAGGTTAAAACGCGTATCTTCAGCGTCAGGAGCATACTGCATGATCGCTAATATTTCGGTCATTACCGACAATCTTGATTATCTCCTGTGGGGACGGGTGGCGGATGGACAACCCGGCGGCGTTCTGCTCACGTTGTTAATGGCTCTCGGCGCGGCGCTGCTGGCCTTGCCTGGTGGGATAGTTCTTGCCTGCTGCGCCTGGCGTTTTCCTGGCACGGTTCGCAACGGGTTGTTTATCTGGGCGGAGTTTATTCGCGGCATTCCGCTAATCTTTGTGATTTTCTGGATGTGGTATTTGCTACCCATGCTGACCGGAAGCGATCTCCCCGGAGCCGTTACCGTGACGCTGGCGCTGGCATGGTTCACCGCTGCCTCGGTCATGCACTCAGTGTATGCAGGAATTAGCGCGCTGCCTGGCGGGCAATATGATGCTGCCGTGGTTCAGGGTTTTCGCCCGTATCAGGCCCTGTGGCTTATCTTATTGCCGCAGGTGCTGCGTAACGTACTGCCATCGCTAACGGGTATTTTTATTGGATTACTGAAGGACACGTCGCTGGCGTTTATCGTTAACGTGCCGGAACTCACAACGGTTGCGGGTCAGGTTAACAACCGGGTACAAATCTATCCGGCAGCCATTTTTATCTTTACCGGACTGGTCTATTACCTGCTGTGCCTGAGCCTGGAGAAAATCACCCAACGCCGCTTCGCGTTAAAATGAGATCACGGCTCAACATTCCACAAACTGGTGGTCTTCGTTGAGCCGATATTTCACGCCCGCCCGGATGTTATTTTCCCCCTCAACGGCAAGCGCAAAACGCATTCTCTCGCCATCGTGATAGGCCAGCGCCGCGCAGCCGCCGGGACCGAGTATTATCGAATCGACAACACCGGTACTGGCAACAACGGCGTTCTCTCCGCTGGCAATAATGTGGATGTTGTCGGCGCAGTTGGCGATTTTAGACTCTGCGCCAAAACAGGCCAACTGAGTTAAATCACCACCGCAGGCAATCCGGTTTCTGTCGCCGAGCGAACTGATGCGTACGCGCATGCCGGTACTGGCGATACGCGTCCCGTCACCCACGCTACTGATACGTGCCGAATTTCCCGCAACCGCAATTCGCCCGCGATCGCCTGAACTGCCGATATGCGCGTTATAGCCTACGCTACCAATACGTGCGCTGTAACCTGCGCTGGCGATCTGTGCGGCATACCCGGCGCTGGTGATTTTAACGTTATCGCCTGCACAACTGAATCGGGCGTTATCTTCCGCACTCGCCAGCGGACGGCTGATTTCCCCCGCCGTTTGCACACGGGAAATATTCCCCATCGCGCGAATATCCTGCTGGGCAAAACTCGCCTCTTCCCGCCATTTTGACCAGCCGTATTCCACCAGGCTATTTGCCCAGTCTGTATATCCATCCCGCTGGAGCGCACGATGGACATCAGCATAGCTTCCGCCAGTTGGAAACGCGCGTAGAAACCAGCGATACATTACGGGCCCAACGCGCCAGGCCCGTAAGTCACTTCGCGTAATCATCATCGCTTAATGCCGGTGATAGCCATCCACCATACACTTGAAGGTTTCGCCCGGCGTACGACCTGTCGTGCAGAGATAAAGATGCCCAAAAATGAAAAACAGACTGATTATTGCCAGCGCGAAGTGCGCCTGGAGCAACCAGTAACGCACGCCGGGGAACAGGTCACCGACAACCGTCGGATAGAGCGATAACAACCCTGAGATCAGCAGCAGTGGCAGTAAGCCGTACATCACGCCAACATAGGCCGCCTGCTGTAGCGGGTTGAATTTACAACGCTTTGATGCCGGGAATGGGTGTGACTCGCCCTGCATAATGCCAAACAGGTAAAAACGCGTTTGTCTTTGCGCTCGTCCGATCCAGCCCTGACGTTGAATAATATAGTGATGCCCGTTGCCGCCAATCAGATTGATCAGGACAAAGCCAATCCAGCAAGCGAGCAGCAAAAAGCCGCAGATCTCATGCACGGTAAGCAGGCTTTTCATCACCGACGCACTGACGACGGAGAAGTGATTGACCAGGCCACTGACCAGAAGTAGCAGAAATAGCAGCGCATTCGACCAGTGCCACAAACGAACGGCCTTCGAGTATAAATAGACTTTCTCACCGTGCCCTGCCGACGCTTTATGCGCGGCCCGAAAGCGCAGCATGGCGTGTAGCGCCAGCACCAGCCACATCCCCACCAGCATTAACCCGGCGATGACCAACCACACAGGCCAGTAGTCCGGTGAAAACAGGGGAACAAACTGCGCAAGCTGGGCGTGAAACTGTTCGGCATTCTGCGACGCGTTCATACATTTTCCTTTTTAATCAAATGTTGACCGAACCGACGATACAGATGGGGTTTCCCGGCGCCTGCAAGTTGATGCTCGTAATACTTATTTTCTCTCAACCAGGTCTGAATTTCCGGGCTATCTTCGCGACCAAAAATCAGCGCATGTTCCGGGCAGGCGTTAACACAGATCGGCGGGAAACCTTTCGCCAGACGAGATTCAGCGCAGAAGTCGCATTTATCCGCCACTTTGGTCTGCGGGTTGAGATAACGCACCTGATAAGGACACGCGCCAATACAGTAACTGCAGCCGATACAGGAAGACGTGTCTACCCGCACAATGCCGTTGTCATCTCGCCATGAGGCGCCGGTCGGACACACCTCAATACAGGGGGCATCATCACAGTGCTGGCAGGACTGACGGAAGTAGTGATACAGCGTTTCGTTGTCGTTGTCCGAAACCGGAATATGAGCTATCGACAAACGGCTACCCTGCGCAGGAACATGATTGGTTTTCCTGCATGCGCGGGCGCAGATATTACATCCGTTACACAGTGATTCATCGTGAATCATGACGTAATGTACGTCTTTAGAACTCCTGGTACTCGCTAACAGATTTTGACCTGGGCCAGTGAAAAAAATCACCGTCCCCATGCCAATGACAAATTTTCGTCGGGTGAAGGACATCGGGTTATCCTCTAATACTGTGACAGTGGTCGTCCACACGTTCCATGACATCAACCTGAATAATTCAGGGGTTCTGATACTGCTCAACCTCAAGCCATTCGCACAGGCCGTACGCTTTGCCATAACTCATAAAACGTTCGCTGAACAAATAAGGCTCCGCATTTGACGATTCCACAGTCCGTATATCTGCATAATCAGGATGCGTTTCCATGGCCGTGAGCGCAGCGGCAATCTGTTGAGACTCAAAGCGATACGGCGGTTGCGTCAACATGGCGACCTTATAAGGGCGAGGATACGTTCGACAGTCGAAGCGTACCGCCTCGGCAATCGCACGGCAGATGTCGTTTTCCACCACCTGCACACACATGTCGGCGTAATTTGCCGTCATGGTTTGCGTCGAATAGAAATATGCTTCTTCCGCACCCTGCACACAGGTGATATCCGCACCATTCGCGTCCTGGCCCAGCACATCCAGCAGCGCGGAAAGATCGGTTTCAGGAACCGAATAAGGCGGCAGCAAAAAGACACTGCGCGCCACCAGTTGCCCCGATGCTGAATGCTGACGGATAAAATCTGCCACAATCGACTCCGGGCTGGCTGGTTCCTGAACCTGGGGCGCATTCATCTGTTCTACAGGCGGGTGAAACGCCTGCAGCCACTGTCTCTTTCGGCTATCCACTTCGTCAGGAAACGCCTCAACGGGGGTCAGAACGTCGCTCACGTTAGTCATCTCGCATTCCTTACGCCGGCAACAGATCTTGTGCAGCCAAATCAGCGGCCACATCTTCAAGTCCGAGTCGGTTCAGGGTTTCACGCGTTGGGCAACCCAGCTCTGGATCCCAGCCCATTTCCTGATAGAACATCGTCAGCGACTGACGCATATCTTCCCGGTCCATCTTGTCGGTCCCTTCAGTGAAGACCGGGATCTTCGGATCTTTATCAAACACCCAGGAGCAGATGAGATCATGCTCATTGCGCATATCTTTGGTTTGCATCAATTTGACCGTATAGGCACGGTGCAGGGTAAAGATGCGTTCAGCGGCCAGGTCCAGACTCTCCTGCGTGGTTTCATCGCCGGTGACCGCCTGGAAGAATTTTGCTTCCAGATCCAAATCGCCGCGATAGTTACGGCTCTTGAGTGGTGAAACCGTCATCGGCCACACCCAGTTGCACAGCGTAACCGCGTTATGCAGACAGACTTTCAGCAGCGTCCATTTGGCATATTTGATCTTGGCGGCATTGATCGGGGTGTAGTTTTTGGTTTCGTCGTATGCATCCTGCGAACCAAATAGCTCGCCCGCCACTTCGCGCTGTAATTTCAGCGGTAAACCGGAACCGATGAAGTTGATATGGGTATGCGCCATACAGTCACGGTTAAACATACAGTTGGTGATCGCCCCCACCTGTGCAGAGGCCTCGTTTGCATGGTGGACAGGAAAACCAAACGGCGACCACAGTTTATTTTTGGCATAACCCCAGTACTCTTCGCCCAAATCCCAGCGTTCAGCAATGGCATACGATCCGTCCGCAAGATGGCTGAGTTCCCCCACGCGATGTGCCAACCGGTAGTAAAAATCCTTAATAAAATGAGGATCGCCCGCTTCCAGCTGATCCCAGCGGATCTCCGCATACTCTTCAGCTGGCAGTACGCGCTTAAAGACGCCTTTCGAATAGCAGTAAGTAAAATCACGGTGCAACTGCCCGTAGTTACACCAGATGCCATAATCGTCAAACAGGTTCAGACCAATCAGATTTCCCACCACGCGCCCATCGTCTTTATCGTCGAAATCTTTCGGGCCATTGGGGAAAATGGTGGTGTGGACAAAGTTCGCCACGCAGGTGTTACCGCCGGTACTTGGCACGCCAAAATCTTTCACCCGCGGGACATTGAGCTGCGACATACAGCGAATGGGGCATGAATGGCAGCCGCTCATTTTGACCGTGTATTTCTCAGCAGCTGGCCCCAGATCGAATACGGATTTATAGGTACGGAAACCCACGGTATTCTGGTTACCCGGCGGGATTTCCCCGGTTTCGATTGGTCCCCCTTCTGCCGCGCCCCAGAACAGTCCCTTACGGGCCGTCCAGCGCGAGTTTGGCGAAGAGTATTCTGCCCAGGCCTGGGGGGTGCTTGGCACAACGTGGTTGTTGTTGGCACCGATGAGCTCGGTCATCATGTAATCATTGAGCCGCTTCATCTCTTTGCGATCGGCAATATTGACCCCTTTGGTCCCTTCTACCGCAATAGCCTTCAGGTTTTTCGACCCCATTACCGCGCCAGTACCGGCGCCTCCGCTGTGGTTGCGACTGTTGATCATGCAGGAGAGCGGCACCAGATTTTCACCCGCCTGACCAATAGCGGCGACGCAGGTTTCCGGGCTGGTAATGCGGCAAATCTCTTCGGTTGTGGCGCGCGTTCCCTTACCCCACAGGAAATCGGCTTTTTCGATGCTGACCTTTTCGTCTTTAATGTTGATCCAGACAGGCGTCGCGGACTTGCCTTCGATAATAATGGCGTCGTAACCGGCGAATTTCATTTGCGCAGCAAAGAAGCCGCCCATATGAGCATCCACCACTAAATTGCCTTTGGTAAAAGTCGATAAGGAGGTGATATTGACGCGGGAGCTACAAGGGGCACCAGAGCCCGTTAATGGCCCGGTGGCGAAAACCAGTTTATTCCCTTCATCGAAAGGCATGGTGCCTGGCGGGACTTCGTCGTACATAATTTTATAACCAAAGCCCATCCCGCCGACAAATTTTTTAAATTTACTGGAATCTTCAAGGGTGATATTCCCCGTGGTGAGATTGACCCGTAAAATATTACCTGTCCAACCATTAGCCATCATGTTTTCCTTTGCAAGAAGGTTTAATAGATATACCCGCCATCCTTCAGGCAGTTTTTTTGCAAAACTGCGATATTTTTGGCAATTAATGACGCGTATCAGGTATGCCTGCTATCTATCAAACAGTAATATCTTTCCACTCGATAATTTTTAATGCCCCAGTCGGACAAGCATTGGCGCACTCCCCACATAACACACATTTTGAGGATTTTTTTGTTTCGGTATTCACGGTCGCCATCATCCACGGGCAGGCGGTGGTACAAGCGCTACAGCCAATACAACGTTTATGATCCACCGCAATACAGCCGTCTTCCTGTTTCCAGGTAATAGCGCCAATGGGGCAGACCTTCATGCATTGCGGATCTTTGCACTGACGACAGGTATCAGCGGTATAGTTTAAATCGCCATACAGTCCGCCACCGGACCCGACGCCATCATCGCCAAAGAAGTAGTTGCGATGGATTTTTATACGGGAAAAGAAAGTCCCCACGGCACCATCGTTATAGTTGGTACAGGAAATTTCACAGCGGTGGCAGCCAGTACAGCGCGCTCGCTGGGTCACCAGCACCCCTTTCGGCGTATTGATAAGCCCCACGGTACCGCTGTCGATATCTTCCTGCTTACAGCCAAAAAGTGATAACAGTGCAGGGGCGATGGTTAATCCCGCCAAACCTTTTCCTGATATCCGCAGAAATTCAAGCCGCGTTAAACCACAATCTAAAAATGGACGATCAACCTGATTCATTTATTTCGCATCCTCTTCGCAAACGCTGTGTTAGCAACACCTCCAGGCTAAATTAATCCCGTGCAACTCAAGCCATTTCGGGCGGTTAATGTTGCCAACAACACGTAAATTTTTGCCCTAACCTGATCGCGTAAAATGACGGTGGTTAAACTGAATGAATCTAATCCTTTAGGGTTAGGCGTAAAGATAATGTGGTTATTCAGCGCTCATAGTTTTGATCGTCATCAATTAAAAAACGGAAGTGAAATAATAAATGCGGAGTGAGATTTATTATCATTAAGATAAGTTGAAATAATATTTCACATGCTTTGCAAATATTTGTGACTCTACTCGCATATATATTTTTATATATCATCCGGGATATAACTTAATATACAGCGGAGATTACTCCTCTAATTGCAGCACTAAATTATATATATTGATAGATTAACGTGACGAGAATAAAAGGACGGCGAACGAGACCACCATCCTCTTTTTGTGGATTAACCGGCTAATGCTTTAATTACGGTCTCAATAGCCTGTTTTTCTAACTCGCTGCGCTTCACGCGCTGGTTGGCGAGGGTGGTTCTCAGTACTCCCGCAATGACGATATGCTTAGGCTCTTGTCCCAGATCGCGCATTTCCAGCACTACTTTACCGACTACTCTGCACATTTCACGGTACAACTCATCGTCTTTGGTCTGATTTCCCATTTTTTCCCGCTCGTCATTAACTCAAACCAACAGCATATATCAGTCTGACGGATTAGACAAAATTCAATGAAAATCAAATAAATGTCATAAATTTACTGAATCCTCTGCAGTCGATTAACCAGTTCAGCAAGACTCCCCGCCTGCATTTTTTCCATCACCCGCGCCCGATGAACCTCAACCGTGCGCACGGCAATATTCATGGCATCAGCAATTTCCCGATTCATTAACCCTTTTGCTACCAGTCGCGCCAGCTCTCGCTCCTTTGGCGTAAGCTGCTGATAGCAAACCACGATCTCTTGTCGCGAAAAGGCGGCGTGAGAAATCTGCACTGCATGCTCTAACGCCGCTTGCAGAGGCGCGGCGGAAACCGGCTTTTGCAAAAAATCGACCGCACCGCGTTTCATTTGCTCAACCGCCATCGGCACATCGCCATGCCCGGTGAGAAATACCACCGCCAGCGTACTCTCACGCTGGCGCATGGCTTCATGCACAGCATGCCCATCCAGTACAGGCATACGCATATCCAGCAAAAGTACGCCCACCTGGTGCAGATTTGCCTCGATGAGGAATGTTTCGCCTTGCTCCCAGCAACACACCTCATATCCCAGACTTTCCAGTAAAAACGCGCAAGCCTGGGTGACGGCAATATCGTCATCCAGCAGATGAATGATTGCCACGACGGCCTCCCTCCGGGTTTTGCTTAAAATGTAATGTCACCACCACGCCCGCTTTTTCATCTGGAGCCTGATGATTTTTGATCTCAATGTCTCCGTTTGCGTAGCGCACCAGCCGCTGGCAAATGGCTAGCCCCAGCCCCATGCCCTCTTTACGGGTGGTCATAAACGGCTGAAAAGCCTGGTACAGCTGCACCTCATCAATACCTCCGGCGTTATCCTGCACCTGAATACTCACATCACCATCCTCACGCTGAGCGCTAAACCACACGGTGGTTGCCCCCGCCTGGGCGGCGTTGAGAACCACATTGGCCAGTACCTGTTCGAGGAGAACACTCGGCAACGTTAATGTTAACGCCTTACCGATCTGCGTTTGCAGCGCTACCGCCGGAAATTGCTGGGGCATGCGTAATAATTGCCAGACGTGATGGATAGCATCATGAACGTTGACGACCTGCCAGTCATCGGTCATCACCGGATTGCCCTGTGCCTGGCTGACCCACTGGCGAAGATTGTGCAGCGTATCAGCCCCCCGCTGCGCCTGGGTATCAATGTGCTCCAGCGCGGGCAGCAGCGGATGCTGTTGATCCTGATTACGCAGGCGGATCAGACAGCCCTGCGCATAATGACGGATAGCCGATAGCGGCTGATTGAGCTCGTGGGCAAAACCCGACGTCATCTCGCCAAGCACGCTCATTTGGCGAGCGGTTTCCAGCTCTTGTTCCTGTTTGCGCAACAGTACGTTATTTTGCTCCAACTGCCTGCCGCGTCGGCGGACCAGCAACATCACCCAGATGTAATTGAGCGTCAGCAACAACAGTACGAGAGCCGCGCCCCCCATCGCCAGCCGATGTTGAATAAACCAGCTTTTGACATCCAGCCACAGCTGGCGCTGCTGCGGATGCTGGCGGACATCGCGCAGCAACGCTTCCACCTCGCGGGTCGAGGCGGGCGCCCCCCAGCGAAACGTCGCGTTTTGCGGCGCGTTGAACAGAGCCCGCGTGACGCGATCGGCCAGCTCGTCGCTTACCGCAGGCAGTGCCGCAAATGACCAGTCAGGATAGAGCGGCGTACTGGTTAAACAGGGAATCGACGTCGGATGGTTAAGCACGGCCGTAAAATCTGTTTTACGAATAAGCCCTTCTTCGTCCATTTTTTCCAGTAGGCACACCGGCACAATCACCGCCTGCACGGCTTTTTCGCGTAATAAATAGAGTAAGGCATCGGCGGGAAATCCGGTAAACGTCAGGCGCAAATCGCGCTCCGGGCGCAGGCCGGCATCGCTGAGCGCTTTATATCCCAGCAAATAGCCGCCAAATGCCTGAGCATCAATGGCACCCACCGTTTTGCCGATCAGATCGTGTGCGGAGGTTATCCCGCTATCGCGCCTGACGAGGATCGCGCTGCCAATCACATTACTGGTGGCTTTCCCCCCGCGAGTAGAACGGAGTGACGCCAGCCAGCGTAGCGCAGCGCGGCTGTTTAGTTGAACAAATTGCGCCGGATTAGTGACCACAAATTGTACCGTTCCACGATTCACCGCCTCCTGCATCTGCCGCAGGTCCAGTGGTTGAATGTGAAACTGTTCGCCGGGAATTTGTTGATTCAACAGGGTTTCCAGCGGCTGCCAGTGATTACGTGTGGAGACCTCCCCACGCATCGCCAAAACGCCAATGTTCCATGTCTGAGCCCTGACCACACCGCTTAGCATCCATAGCGATACCAGCACCGTCAGACATTTTGCTACGTTGCGTCCCACTCAATTATCCCTGTCAATTATGTTGTTTTAGATCAACAACAAGCCGGGTATGTGGTTAACCACAATAGAGTCCCCCCCGTCACGATTTTTACACTGTAAATCATCAAGATTCTTTATTCATCACACGCAAACCAACGGCGTGACCAATGTTTCGTTGTTGCATCGTGACGGGAGAAAATATGGACAGCAGTAAACGGCAGTTTCTCCAGCAACTGGGCGTCCTGACCGCTGGCGCATCACTGGTACCCTTGGCTCAGGCGCAATTTCCCTTCTCGCCTGAACGCCATGAAGGCTCACTTCAGCATCGCTACGCCATGCTGGTTGACCTGCGACGCTGTATCGGCTGCCAGGCCTGTACTGTCAGTTGCGCCATTGAAAACCAGACGCCGCAGGGTGAATTTCGCACCCTCGTTAACCAGTACCAGGTGCAGATTGAAGGTCAGCAGAGCGTCACCAACGTCCTGCTGCCGCGGCTGTGCAACCATTGTGATAATCCTCCCTGCGTGCCCGTTTGCCCGGTACAGGCTACCTTCCAACGCGAAGACGGCATTGTGGTGGTCGACAACACGCGCTGCGTGGGCTGCGCCTACTGCGTGCAGGCCTGCCCTTATGATGCGCGGTTCATCAACCATGAAACACAAACCGCCGATAAATGTACCTTTTGCGTTCATCGCCTCGAAGCTGGCCTGCTCCCGGCCTGCGTGGAATCCTGCGTCGGCGGCGCGCGCATCATAGGCGATATCAAAGATCCGCACAGCCGGATTTCTCAAATGCTGCGTGAACACCATGACGCCATCAAAGTCCTGAAACCGGAAAACGGGACATCACCGCACGTGTTCTATCTGGGTCTGGACGAAGCGTTTGTAACCCCGTTGATGGGACGTGCTCAACCCGCTCTCTGGCAGGAGGTTTAAATGAACCATTCACTGGTTATTGAAGAGGTTCTGGCCCATCCCCAGGACGTAAGCTGGTTACCCTGGGCCGTACAATATTTCTTTTTCATCGGCATTGCCGCCTGCGCCGCGCTGTTCGCCTGCGTGCTTCACTGGCGTAAACAAGAGATGCCGGAACTGGAAAACCTGACGCTGTTAATCGCCCTGACCTGCGCGATTACCGCGCCGCTGGCGCTGACCGCTGACTTACACCAAACCGCCCGCGTCTGGCATTTCTACGCCTGGCCGACGCCGTGGTCCTGGATGCCCTGGGGCGCGCTGTTTTTACCGCTATTTACCGGCTTCTTAGGTCTGTGGTTTCTGGCGCAGCATGTTAAACGGTTAACGCTTAAAAGTTACAGTGTCACCAAGTGGCTGGCGATAGGTAGCGCCTTGTCAGCCATCGGGTTGCTGGTATACACCGGCCGCGAAGTGTCGGTAGTGCAGGCGCGTCCTGTCTGGTTCAGCTACGCCTTTCCGGTTGCGATGTTCCTCAGCGCGCTGCAAACGTTTCTCGCCCTGCTCATCGCCGCGACAAAACGCGAGGGAACATTGGCCCGCAAACTGGCGTGGGGGCAGGCAGTCACCCTGATGGTACTGGCTTTGGTCGTGGTGATATGGGTGAGCGGCAATACGCTTTCCGGTTCGGCTATTCGCCAATGGCTGAACGTTGCCCCGTTAGCACGACACTACGCTATCGGTTGGGTTACGCTATGGCTTGTTTCGCTTGTCCTGTGCGGGCTGGTGCTCCGTAACCCCTTATCGCTGCCGCTGCGCATATTACTTGCATTTAGCGCGATGGCGCTGTGCTGGCTGATGCGCTGGACGTTACTTATCCAGGTGCAGACCGTACCGAAATTTAACGCGCTGTTTAATCCTTATACCCTGCCCGGTGGTACCGATGGCTGGCTGGCCATTGTGGGCACCTTCGGCCTGTGGATAGCACTGATCATTATTGTTCGTGAAGCCCTGAACGCGATCGCAAGGAGAATGCAACATGGCTAATTTAACCCGTCGTCAGTGGCTTAAAGTAGGCCTTGCCGTAGGTGGTATGGTGACTTTTGGCCTGAGTTATCGGGATGTGGCAAAGCGCGCGATAGACGGTTTGCTGGACGGCTCCTCGGGCAAAATTACCCGAGACCGCATCTTTGGTAACGCCCTCATCCCCGAAGCCAATGCCCAGCCGCGCTGGCAGCAGAACCCGCAGCAGGTTATCTCCATGACACAGTGCTTCGGCTGCTGGACGCAGTGTGGCGTGCGGGTGCGCGTTGACAGCGAACAAGGCAAGGTGTTGCGCATTGCGGGCAACCCCTATCACCCATTGTCTCACGAGCACCATATTGACGCCTCCGTCCCCTTTGCCACCGCAATGGAACAACTGGCGGGCGAAACGGGTCTTGACGCTCGTTCCACGGCCTGCGCCCGTGGCGCAACCTTACTTGAAGGTTTATACAGCCCGTTACGCATTCTCCAGCCCATGAAACGTGTCGGCAAACGCGGTGAGGGAAAATGGCAGAGCATCAGCTTTGAACAGCTGATCAAAGAGGTGGTGGAAGGCGGCGACTTGTTTGGTGAAGGCCACATTGACGGCTTGCGGGCAATCCATGACACCAACACACCGCTTGATGCCAGGCATCCCGGCTTTGGCCCTAAATCCAATCAACTGCTGGTCACCAATACCAGCGATGAAGGACGTGATACATTTTTGCGCCGCTTTGCATTAAATAGTTTTGGCAGTAAAAACTTCGGCGCTCATGGCGCTTACTGTGGTCTGGCATACCGGGCCGGTTCCGGTGCGTTAATGGGCGATCTGGATAAAAATACCCATGTGAAGCCCGACTGGGACAATGTCAAATTCGCGCTATTTATGGGAACGTCTCCGGCGCAATCCGGTAACCCGTTTAAGCGCCAGGCTCGCCAACTGGCCAGCGCCCGTTTACGCGACGACTTCCGTTACGTGGTGGTGGCACCGGCCCTGCCATTGACCACGGTGCAGGCTGACAATCGCGGCCACTGGCAGCCTGTACGTCCGGGAAGTGACTCCGCGCTGGCGATGGGGATGATCCGTTGGATTATCGAAAAACAGCGTTATAACGCCGATTATCTCACCATTCCCGGCGTACAGGCCATGCAGCAGGCCGGAGAAAAAAGCTGGACTAACGCCACGCATCTGGTGATTACCGATGAGCTTCCAACCCTTGCCGGACAGCATTTAACCCTCGCGCACCTGAGTGCAAACGCCGCCCAGGAGCCGGTGGTCATTAACGAGGCCGGCGAAATTGTCGCCGCCAGCAGTTGCCCACGCGCGCAGCTGTTCGTCACCCGCCAGGTCACACTGGCAGACGGTCAGACGGTGACGGTAAAAAGCAGCTTCCAGTGTCTGAAAGAGTCCGCCGGGAAACTAACGCTGACGCAGTACAGCCAACAATGCGGCGTGTCTGAAGCTGACATTGGCGCCCTGGCCGACGCGTTTACCCGCCATGGCCGCCAGGCAGCGGTGATTACGCACGGTGGAATGATGGCAGGCAATGGATTTTATAACGCCTGGTCGGTGATGATGCTCAATGCGCTGATTGGCAATCTCAGTCTTGAAGGCGGCGTATTTGTCGGCGGCGGCAAGTTCAATGGCGCCACCGACGGTCCGCGCTACAACATGGAAAGCTTCGCCGGGAAGGTAAAACCAAAAGGATTAAGCATCGCGCGCAGTAAAACTGCTTATGAGTCTTCCGAAGAGTATCGCAATAAGGTGGCGGCCGGACAATCGCCCTTCCCGGCCAAAGCCCCGTGGTATCCGTTTGTCGCAGGCCAGCTTACCGAACTCCTCGTCTCGGCGCTGGAAGGCTACCCTTATCCGCTGAAAGCCTGGATCTCCAACATGACCAACCCGTTCTACGGCATCGCAGGGTTGCGCGGCGTGGCGGAAGAAAAGCTCAAGGATCCTGCGCGTCTGCCGCTGTTTATCGCTATTGACGCCTTTATGAACGAAACCACGGCGCTGGCCGATTACATCGTGCCAGATACCCACAACTTCGAAAGTTGGGGATTCAGCGCCCCGTGGGCCGGCGTTGCCAGTAAAGCCACCACCGCGCGTTGGCCGGTAGTGACAGCGGCAACCAGCAGTACCGCTGATGGTCAACCCGCCTCGATGGAATCTTTCTGTATCGCAGTGGCAAAACGTATCGGGCTCCCCGGATTTGGTGACAATGCGATTACCGATCTGCAGGGCAATCACTATCCGTTGAATCGTGCGGAAGATTACTACCTGCGACTCGCCGCCAATATTGCGTTTATGGGCAAAGCGCCGGTCGCTGAAGCGCAACCGGAAGACCTGGCGTTGACTGGGGTACAGCGGATCGTGCCGGTGATGACCCAAACGCTGAAAGCCGATGAAATCAGCCGGGTGGCGTTTATCTACTCCCGCGGTGGGCGTTTTGCGCCAGACAACAGCGGGCGGGTTGAGAATCGGATAGGCAATGCGTGGGAAAAACCGCTACAAATCTGGAATGCGGACGTCGCCGCGCACCGCCATGCAATTACCGGCGAGCGCTACAGCGGCTGCCCGGCCTGGTATCCTTCACGCCTGTCAGATGGGCGTGCGGTCGAGGAGTTGTTCCCGGAACAAGAGTGGCCGCTGAAACTGATTTCTTTTAAATCCAATACCATGTCCAGCGCCACGGCGGTGATCCCTCGTTTGCATCATCTGAAGCCGGTTAATCTGGTGGCGCTTAATCCGCAGGATGGTCAACGATATGGTTTAGCGCACGGCGATATGGTGCGTATCACCACGCCTGGCGGTCAGGCGCAGGCGCAGATAAGCCTGCTTAATGGCGTGATGCCGGGCGTGATCGCCATTGAACACGGTTATGGGCATAAAGAAATGGGCGCGGCGCAGCATACGCTCGACGGCAAGCCGATGGCGTTTGACGCACAAATAAGGTCGGGGATTAATCTCAACGATTTGGGCTTTGCGGATCCTTCCCGGCAGGTAGCCAATACCTGGCTTGACTGGGTGTCAGGTGCAGCGGTGCGCCAGGGGTTGCCAGCGAGGATTGAGCGAGTGAAACTCTAGCGCCGGATGGCCACACCAACGCGTTTTATCCGGCCTACAGAACATCGTAGGCCGGATAAGGTAACGCCAGCGGATCAGTTATTTACCGGGATCACCGCACCTTTATATTTGGTGCGGATCCAGTCCTGGATCTCTTTTGAGTGCAGGACATCAACCAGCGCCACGATATCTTTTTTCTTCTCGTCGCCACGATGCACGGTAATGATGTTGGCATACGGGTTGTTTTCACCACTTTCGACAGCGATAGGATCTTTCACCGGATCCAGCCCGGCGTCGATGGCGTAGTTGGCGTTAATCACCACCGCATCGCCTTCGTCGTTGTTATACATCTGCGGTAACAGCGCGGCTTCCACGTTAGGCAGGAACTTCAGTTTTTTCGGGTTCTCGACGATATCGCTAATGCGCGCGGTGACTTTATCCACGCCCGGCTTCAGCTTGATTACGCCCTCTTTTTCGAAAATCGACAGAATACGGCCTTCCTCAGATACCGCATCGCGCATGATGACCTTGCCGCCTTCCGGCAGATCTTTAAGCGATTTCACTTTTTTCGAATAGATCCCAATTGGCTCGATGTGAATCGCTCCGGCACTGACGAAATCGTAGGTTTTATCGCCCGCATGATCTTTAATCACGCTGTTCAGGTACGGAATATGCTGGAAGTAGTTAGCGTCAATCTCACGGCCAGCCAGCGCGGTGTTGGGCAGAATGTAATCCTGGAACGGTTTAATCTCTAAATCGATCCCTTGCTTCGCCAGAATAGGCTTAGCCTGCTCAAGGATCTCCGCGTGCGGCACGTTTGAGGCGCCAACGGTCAGAGTATCGGCCCAGGAGGCAAAGCTCAGGGCGCTTAAGGTTGCTGCGGCGAGTAACGTCAGTGATTTTTTCATGATAATGGTTTCCGTATTTTATTAGCGTTTATCTAACAGAGAGGTGATCACATCGCCGCAAAGCTGGATGATGAAGACAATGAGCAAAATCGTCACCGTCGCCACCAGCGTGACGTCGCTGTGGTTGCGCTGGAATCCTTCCAGATAGGCCAAATTCCCTAAACCACCGGCACCAATCACCCCTGCCATCGCGCTGTAGCTGACCAGCGCAATCAGCGTCACGGTGATCCCGGACACCAGAGCAGGAGAGGATTCCGGCAGTAAAACCCGAAAAATAAGCGTGCTTAGCCGTGCGCCCATCGAACGCGTCGCCTCAATAACCCCTTTGTCGACTTCACGCAGGGCAATTTCGACCAGACGCGCATAAAACGGTGCCGCCCCTACAATCAGCGCAGGCAACGCGGCATTAGCGCCGAGAATGGTGCCAACCATCGCTTTGGTAAACGGGATCAGCAGCACGATCAGAATGATGAACGGGATGGAACGAAAGATATTCACCACCAGCGAAATAACGCTATACACCGCGCGATTGTGAAACAGTCCGCCGCGTGCGGTCAGGAACAGCGCCAGACCAAGTGCAACGCCCAGGACAAAGGTCGCCGCGCCAGAAAGGACCGTCATGTAGAGCGTTTCCTGGGTTGCTGCCAGCAGTTGCTCCCACTTCAGATGAGGAAACAGTTCTTCAGCCATGGTTTATCACCTCGCCTTCAATGTCGCTCTGGCGCAGATCGGCCAAAATATTGTTCAATTGTTCCTCAGAGGCCACAACGTGCACCCAAAGCTGACCAAACACACCGTGCGCGGTTTGCGTCATCTTGCCGTGTAAAATGTTAAACGGCAGGCCATAGCGCAGGGTCAATTCGCCAACCACAGGCCGATGCGTACGTTGCCCGGTAAACGTTAGCTTGATCACCACACCGCCCAGCTCGCGGGCCAACTGTGGGTTAAACTCGTCTTCTTCGGTGTACTGACTCACCTGACGAACGAACTGTCGGGTGATCGGCTGCTGCGGATGGGTAAAGACGTTGAGCACGTCGCCTTCCTCAACGACCCTGCCGTTTTCCATTACCGCGACGCGATCGCAGATTTTGCGTACCACGTGCATTTCATGCGTGATCAGCACAATGGTTAATTTGAAACGGCGATTAATATCGAGCAGCAAATCGAGGATCTGATCGGTAGTTTGCGGATCCAGCGCCGAAGTGGCTTCGTCACACAGCAGAACGTCAGGATTGTTCGCCAGCGCACGGGCAATTCCTACCCGCTGTTTTTGCCCACCGCTAAGCTGGGACGGATACGCATTTTCACGACCGCTCAGCCCCACCAGCGAAATCAGTTCAGCAACTCGCGCTTTAATTGATGCTTTTGGTGCTCCAGCAATTTGCATAGAGAACGCAATATTTTCACTAACCGTTCGTGACCACAGCAAATTGAAGTGTTGAAACACCATGCTGATTTTCAGTCGCGCCTGACGTAAAGATTCCCCACGGGCGGCAGAGATATCGTGGCCGTTAATCGTTACGCTGCCTGAAGTCGGTTTTTCCAGACCATTAAGTAAGCGTATTAAGGTGCTTTTCCCCGCCCCGCTGTAACCAATAATTCCGTAAATCTGTCCCTGTTCAACCGTCAGGTTGACGTTATCGACAGCGGTAATGGCAAGCCTGCCTGGCGTAAACACTTTCGAAATATTTTTCAGGACAATCATGTCGTTTAGGTATCCGCTGCTGCTTATTGTTCTGCTGCTAGCGCTTTTGGCTGTTTAGCAGTATGGATGTCCAAACGAGTGTAATCAGTGAGATTAGCTTTTAAAATGAATTAAAACGCATTTGATATAACTTTTAGAAATATGTCGGTTTGGTCGGAGTTATACACAAAAAGTCAGGGATTGGGATGTAATGCTTGTCAGTTAAGCATTATTGAGAACATATGATTTCGGCTCAGGGTTCCGTTCACCTCAGTGGTATCAATTCTCTGAAGCTCAGATACCCGTGAACGTGCAAGGGAGGCTCATCGATTTTCAGCCTGACCGGGGTCATCGCTGCAACGCACTGACTTCCAGTTAACTCTGTTTTGCTGTTCAGATATATTCCAATAAAAACGCAGGGGGTCAGGTGTGGGCTGGTCCGGCTGAAAATTGCCGACGTGTTTCCGTAAGGCCGGGAGAACCCGCAGGGATGCGGGTTCAGGGCGCGTTTTGCAGGGACGCTGCCTCGCGCCCGGCCCGGTAGCCTGGAGGAATAAACGGAGGGGACCGCGGAGCGGCAATTTTCCCGCCGGGAGCCGGGATTGTTAAGGGTACGGCGATAGTACCCTTAACACGTTCACTGGAATCGTGTTTCAGAGAAACGATGAACATGAGGTGAACGGAACCCTTTCTCTGCGATGGGATGTTCATTACCTCCGCCAACACATGTTGATGCTTTCTGAAACTAAGGTGTTAGCTGAACGGCATTGGGGTGACAGTTACACCTTGTTGCGCAACAAATGCTGCTGCGAACAACCTCTTTATCCATACCTGGAAACAAATTAATGAATATTTTCTGTAAAACTGCACAGAAGTGTTTTGAAACGCTGTTTCCATTTTCCTTTTTGATAATTTTCAGCGTATAATGCGCGCCAATTGTCTCTTGAATGGTTTCAGCACATTGACCTGTAAAACTCAACGACTACAAAACTCACCATCCCGTTGGGCTGAAACACAAGCACACATTCCTCTGCACGCTCTTTCGATGTCACCTATCCTTAGAGCGAGGCATCACAACTTTCGTAACTCAGGTTTAGCTTCCCGTCCGTGCGCGGCGGGAGCCAGATTTCCATATCCTTCTCAACTTAAAGACTAAGACTGTCATGAAAAAGACGAAAATTGTTTGCACCATCGGTCCGAAAACCGAATCCGAAGAGATGTTAACCAAAATGCTGGACGCGGGCATGAACGTCATGCGTCTGAACTTCTCCCATGGGGACTATGAAGAACACGGTCAGCGCATCAAGAATTTGCGCAACGTCATGAGCAAAACCGGCAAGAAAGCCGCAATCCTGCTCGACACCAAAGGTCCGGAAATCCGTACCATCAAACTGGAAGGCGGTAACGACGTTTCCCTGAAAGCGGGCCAGACCTTCACCTTCACCACCGACAAATCTGTGGTCGGCAACAACGAAATCGTTGCTGTTACTTATGAAGGCTTCACTAAAGATCTGTCCGTCGGCAATACCGTTCTGGTTGACGATGGTCTGATCGGCATGGAAGTTACCGCTATCGAAGGTAATAAAGTTATCTGTAAAGTGCTGAACAACGGCGACCTGGGCGAAAACAAAGGCGTTAACCTGCCGGGCGTTTCCATCGCGCTGCCAGCACTGGCTGAAAAAGACAAACAGGACCTGATCTTCGGTTGCGAGCAAGGCGTTGACTTCGTTGCAGCATCCTTTATCCGTAAACGTTCTGACGTCGTTGAAATCCGTGAGCACCTGAAAGCGCACGGCGGCGAAAACATCCAGATCATCTCCAAAATCGAAAACCAGGAAGGCCTGAACAACTTCGACGAAATCCTCGAAGCATCTGACGGCATCATGGTTGCTCGTGGCGACATGGGCGTTGAGATCCCGGTTGAAGAAGTTATCTTCGCGCAGAAGATGATCATCGAAAAATGTATCCGTGCACGTAAAGTCGTTATCACTGCGACCCAGATGCTGGACTCCATGATCAAAAACCCGCGTCCGACCCGCGCTGAAGCCGGTGACGTAGCGAACGCCATCCTCGACGGTACCGATGCAGTAATGCTGTCTGGCGAGTCTGCAAAAGGTAAATACCCGCTGGAAGCCGTCACCATCATGGCAACCATCTGTGAGCGTACCGACCGCGTGATGACCAGCCGTCTGGACTTCAACAACGACAGCCGCAAACTGCGCATCACCGAAGCCGTTTGCCGTGGCGCGGTTGAAACTGCAGAAAAACTGGATGCTCCGCTGATCGTTGTAGCAACCCAGGGCGGTAAATCTGCTCGCGCAGTACGTAAATATTTCCCGGATGCCACTATCCTGGCGCTGACCACCAACGAAACTACCGCGCGTCAGCTGGTGCTGAGCAAAGGCGTTGTTGCACAGGTAGTTAAAGAAATCAGCTCTACCGATGATTTCTATCGTCTGGGTAAAGAAGTCGCTCTGGAAAGCGGTCTGGCTCAGAAAGGTGACGTTGTGGTGATGGTTTCCGGTGCACTGGTTCCGAGCGGCACGACCAACACGGCATCCGTTCACGTACTGTAATAATTCCAACGCGAATTAATTTGCTTAAAAAAGCGCCCTGGTGGCGCTTTTTTTATTTTATCGATAGCTACAATTAATAAAAAATCAAATCGGATTTCACTATCTAATCCGTGATTATCTAAGATGAATCCGATGGAAGCTTTCTGTTTTCACTCGGGTTTTTAGCCGTTTTTGCACAATTCGATGCTTCTTTGAGCGAACGATCAAAAATAAGTGCATTCCCATCAAAAAAATATTCTCAACATAAAAAACTTTGTGTAATACTTGTAACGCTACATGGAGATTAACTCAATCTAGAGGGTATTAATAATGAATCGTACTAAACTGGTACTGGGCGCGGTAATCCTGGGTTCTACTCTGCTGGCAGGTTGCTCCAGCAACGCTAAAATCGATCAGCTGTCTTCTGACGTTCAGACTCTGAACGCTAAAGTTGACCAGCTGAGCAACGACGTGAACGCAATGCGTTCCGACGTTCAGGCTGCTAAAGATGACGCAGCTCGCGCTAACCAGCGTCTGGACAACGCAGCTACTAAATACCGCAAGTAATAGTATCTGTGTAATAAAAATGGCGCACATTGTGCGCCATTTTTTTTGCTCTGAATTTCCCTTCCCTGTTATTGCGTAGCGCGCACCTCTGCATCCTCTCCCGGCACGCCATTCTGTGCAGACTTCACTTCCGCGCCATTGCTTACGACCGACGCTTGCCCGGCCGTTACGGTGACCGGATAGCCCGCACGACGATACAAGGCTCTTTCCACCAAACTGTTATCCACGGCTTTATTGTCTTTAAACTGGGTAAAACCGGCTGGCAGCACATACGGCATGGTCTGGACGTTTTGCTCCTCTTCCGGCGACAGCGGTCGATGCACCTCGACATAGCGCATTCCGTTCGGCTCTATCGAATATTTTATCGGCTCATTAATCACCCGAACCGGCGTTCCTGTCCGGACCTGAGCAAACAGTGCTTTGATGTCCGGCGCGTTCATGCGAATACACCCAGAACTTACGCGCAGTCCCACGCTGTCCGGCGCACTGGTGCCATGGATCAGATATTCACCGTTTCCATGCGCCAGACGCAGTGCAAAGCGTCCTAACGGGTTATTTGGCCCGGCAGGTACTACCGGCGGTAATGTTATGCCGCGCTCCAAAGAGCGTTTACGGATGCCTGCTGTAGGGGTCCAGGTCGGATTCGGGATTTTCTGCCCAACCCGGGTTTCCATTACCGGCGTTTCCAGCCCCTGCAAACCGATACCAATTGGGAAAACCTGAACAATATTCTCTCCCGGCGGGAAGTAATACAGACGCAGTTCCGCCAGATTCACAATAATGCCTTCTCGTGGTGCATCCGGTAGCAGTAATTGCGAGGGAATAGTAATCAGCGTTCCGGGTTTAGGTACGGGGGCAATCGTATTATTGGCTTCAAGGATCAGCATTGCGGCGGTATCAAACTTACGGGCAATCGCCTGTAGGTTTTTATCGCCTTCCTGCACGGTGTAAGTTTGATTTTGCCCAACAAGACGGCTGTTCGCCTGAGGCAAAGGATAATCGACCGCCCATGCGGCCTGAATAGCGCTGTAAGCGCCGATTAGCATTAACGTAATAACAGACGCGCGTTTCATACTCACCCCCCTGGCGTTCCTGCCGGACGGCGTCGAGCGCCAGATCCGGCCTACGAGTCACTGCGTTGCACTACCTCACTCTTTCACGTCGAGCTGAAATTGACGTGTTTTATCAGTTTAGCTAAGAGTTGCGGCTTTGGTGCGAATAGCCCGAATCATCGCCTCCAGCCCTTGTGAACGAGACGGTGTGAGATGCTGTGCGAGCGCCATTTTTTCAAACCACGGACGCACATCAAAATTCACAATATCCTGGGCCGTCATGCGGTCATATAAAATGAATACGACAGCGATAAGCCCTTTCACAATTGCCGCATCGCTGTCGCCCTGTAATTCAATAATTCCTTCAGCATTCTGACGCATGACAATCCATACCTGACTTTGACAGCCCTGGATGCTATTTTCCGTATTACGATCGACGTCGTTTAATTCCGGCAAACGCTGACCCAGTTCAATAATGTACAGGTATTTCTCTTCCCAATTAGCGCAACGCAGAAAATTACGCAACAACTTTTCTTTATCCGGTAGCGCAGCCATAACGCCTCCCTGTTATCCCAGTAAGTGATGAATACGCTTGAGGCCCGTTACCAGGCGATCCACTTCTTCGTGGGTGTTGTACATGGCAATCGACGCCCGGCACATCGCAGGAACGTTATAGTAGGCCATCAGCGGCATAGCGCAGTGATGCCCTGTCCGCACGGCGATACCATAGTTATCAAGAAAACTCCCGACATCATAGGCGTGATGTTTGCCGAGGTTAAACGCAATCACCCCCAGACGATTATCCGGCCCGTAGAGCGTTAAATCCGGCACATCCGCCAACTGTTCCAGCGCATAGCGCATCAGGAATTGTTCATATTCGCTGATTTCAGTAAGCCCCAGCGCGGAAACATATTCAATAGCCGCGCCGAGTCCAATAATTCCCCCGGTGTTTGGCGTTCCGGCTTCAAACCGCCAGGGGGCTTTGGCCCACGTCGTCCCCTGGCTCAGGCTCACCGTCGCAATCATCGACCCACCGCCTTCCCACGGCGGCATCTCCTGCAGCAACGACTCTCTGGCATACAGAACGCCAATACCAGTTGGCCCGTAGAGCTTGTGCCCAGAGAAAACATAGAAGTCGCAATCCAGCGCCTGCACATCCACCTGATGATGCATAACTGCCTGTGCGCCATCCACCAGCACTTTCGCACCGTATTGATGCGCCAGCTCAATCATCTCAACCAATGGGTTTTCCGTGCCCAGCACGTTAGACACATGGGTAATCGCCAGCAGTTTCGTGCGATCGTCAAACAGCGTCGGCAGCGTTTCCAGTTGCAACGTACCCTCTGTATTGAGCGGAATAACGCGCAGTTCTGCACCTACGCGGGCGCACAACATCTGCCAGGGCACAATATTGGCGTGGTGCTCCATTTCGCTGATGATAATGTTATCGCCCGCCCGCACATTGCTGCCGCCCCAGCTGTTAGCTACCAGGTTGATACCTTCCGTTGTGCCGCGAACAAACACCAGTTCTTCAGCTGAACGGGCGTTGATAAACAGCGAGGCGAGCTTGCGCACATTCTCCATTTTTTCCGTGGCCTGCGCGCTCAGCGTATGGATCCCGCGGTGGACCGCGGCATAGCCGTGACGGTAAAACTCGGCTTCGGCATCAATCACCTGGTTGGGCTTTTGCGCACTGGCGGCGCTATCCAGATACGCCAACGGTAAACCGTTCACTTCGCGCGTCAGGACCGGAAAATCAGCCCGCACTTTTTCAATGGGAAATGTCATGCTACGCCTCCCGGCAAGCGTTGGGCGATCCGTGCCAGGACCTGTTGTTTCAGCGTTTCCTCGCCCAGGGCTTCCGTCAGCTCAGCGGCAAACGCATAGAGAATCATTTGTTGGGCATCCTGCTGGCCGATCCCGCGCGAACGTAGATAGAACATCTGCTCGTCGTCGATCCGCCCTACCGTCGCCCCGTGGCTGCATTTCACGTCGTCGGCGTAAATTTCAAGCTGCGGCTTGGTATCCACTTCCGCCAGTTTTCCGAGCAGCAAATTATTGTTGGTCATCTGACCGTCGGTTTTAATGGCGTGCTGAGCGACGTTGATCAGGCCATTGAATACCGCGCGCCCCTTATCGCTGACAATCGTTTTATGCAGTTGTCGACTGTTGCAATATCCCTTGTTGTGCGCAAGCCAGGTGCGGGTATCGCAGACTTCATTTTTCACCGGCATCGCCAGGCTGTTAAGCCGAAGCGTGGTGTTTTCGCCGTTAAGCTGGGTGCTGGTGTTATGGCGCAACACCGCATCACCGAGTAAAAAGCTGTGGCTGGCGGCCGTGGCATCAGCGCCCAACTGAATATCATTATGCGCGAAGTGGTGGCTGAGCGGATTCTCAAACGCCAGTTTGATGTGGCGCAAGTGTGCGTTTGCCGCGACGTTCATCGTTAATCGTGCACCGGTAAAATGGCGATATTCGCTGAGGCTGACATAGTGTTCAATGACGGTGGCTTCTGCGCCTTCTGCCAGATCCAGATGGTGGCGATAGTGCGCCGTGTTCACCTCATCACCCGCCAGCCCCTGGGTAATGTGCAGCAGCAGCAATGGTTTTGCCGGTCGCTGGTTACGCTTCACCTGAATGTGCGTTACGCTGCGGGAGAGGCTTTCGGTCAGGTGCAGAAAGACTTCCGGTTGGATAGCCACCGGTAGCGACTGGCGCACATCATCAACGGTAATGTTGAACCCGCTACCTTCCGCGCTGTCGCTGAGCGTTGGACAGAATTGCCCGTCAACAAACACCAGGCGGACAGCATCAATAGCCGGCGCTAACGCTTCACACTGGGCGGACGTTATCTCAGTGACATGACTGACAAACTGGCTGTTGGTTAATCCTTCCAACGGCGTGTATTTCCAGTCCTCATGCTTACGCGTTGGCAGTCCCAGACGCAGCATCTGCTGCAGGTGCTGCTGGGCATGGTGCGAGCGCGTCTCCCCTTGCGTTTCAAACAGATGATGCCACTGTTGCAGCACGTTACTGCTGTTCGCTAAGCCAGCCATAACCTTGCTCCTCCAGTTGTTTGACCAGCGTGAAATCGCCGGATTTCACAATTCGCCCCTGGTAAAGAACGTGCACATAATCGGGTTTGATGTAATCCAGGATGCGCTGATAGTGGGTGACGATAATGAATGAACGTTGCCCGTCGCGCAGCGAGTTCACGCCATCCGCAACGACTTTCAGCGCGTCGATATCCAGCCCGGAGTCCGACTCATCAAGAATGCACAGCTGAGGTTCCAGCACCGCCATTTGCAAAATGTCATTACGCTTTTTCTCGCCACCGGAGAAACCAACGTTGACCGAACGCGTTAGCAAATCTTCCGGCATCTTCAATAACGCGATTTTCTCTTCCATCAGATCCTGGAAGTCAAACCTGTCCAGCGACTCTTCACCACGGTAGCTGCGCACCGCATTCAGTGCCGTTTGCAGGAAAAACTGATTACTGACGCCGGGGATTTCTACCGGATACTGAAATGCCATAAAGATCCCTTCACCGGCCCGGTCTTCGGGTGACAGTTCCAGTAAATCCTTACCGTTGAATTCTACCGTCCCGCCGGTGACTTCGTAGTCATCGCGCCCGGCGAGCGTTGCGGAAAGCGTACTTTTCCCGGAGCCGTTCGGCCCCATAATGGCGTGTACCTCTCCTGGGCCAATATCCAGGCTCAGCCCACGCAGGATCGCCTTATCTTCCACACTGACCTGTAAATTTTTAATGCTTAACATGTGCTTTCCTTAAATTTTAACCGACGCTGTGTTCAAGACTTATGGCGAGAAGTTTTTGCGCTTCAACGGCAAATTCCAGCGGCAGTTCAGAGAACACGTCTTTACAGAAACCATTAACGATCATCGAAATGGCATCCTCTTCGCTGATGCCGCGCTGTAAACAGTAAAACAGTTGGTCTTCACCAATGCGCGAGGTCGTGGCTTCATGCTCAAGCTGGGCGCTGTTGTTACGACACTCCACATACGGGAAGGTGTGCGCTCCACAATCCGCGCCAATCAGCATCGAGTCGCATTGGGTATAGTTGCGGGCGTTGGTTGCGGTTGGCATGATCTTCACTAAGCCGCGATAGCTGTTTTGACTGTGTCCAGCGGAGATCCCTTTCGAGATAATGGTCGATTTGGTGTTCTTGCCGATGTGGATCATCTTGGTGCCGGTATCGGCCTGCTGATAACCACTGGTCAACGCGACGGAGTAGAATTCGCCGATAGAGTTGTCGCCGCGCAGAATACAGCTTGGGTATTTCCAGGTAATGGCCGAGCCGGTTTCCGACTGCGTCCACGACATTTTGCTGTTTTCGCCTTCGCACAGAGCGCGCTTGGTGACGAAGTTCAAAATGCCGCCGGTGTTACCATCACCAGGGAACCAGTTTTGTACCGTCGAGTATTTCACTTCGGCATCTTTGTGGATGATGACTTCCACCACCGCGGCATGCAGTTGGTAGCTATCGCGTACCGGGGCTGAACAGCCTTCGATATAGCTGACGTAACTGCCCTCATCCGCAACCAGAATGGTGCGTTCAAACTGACCGGTTTTTTCCGCATTTATACGGAAATAGGTCGACAGTTCCATTGGGCAACGTACACCTTTCGGGACATAAATAAACGTGCCGTCGGAGGCCACCGCCGCATTCAGCGCCGCAAAAAAATTGTCATTACCCGGGACAACCGTACCCAGATATTGTTTTACCAGCTCAGGGTGATCGTGAATCGCCTCACCAAACGAACAGAAAATAATGCCCTGTTCCGCCAGTTTATCGCGATAAGTTGTCGCCACCGACACCGAGTCAAAAATGGCATCAACCGCCACCTCTTTGCCTTCGCGGACCGGCACGCCAAGCTGCTCAAATGCGTCCTCAACTTCTTTACTTAAAAACGCATTCGCCCCCGTTTGCTGCACCGCGCCCGGCTCAGACGCGCAGGTTTCATCGCAATTACCGCAGGACGGCGCGGAGTAATAACTGTACTCCTGATAGTTCAGCTTATCGTAATGCGCTTTTAGCCAGTGCGGCTCTTCCATGGTTAGCCACGCTTTAAAGGCATTCAGGCGAAATTCCAGCATCCAGTCGGGTTCATTACGTTTTGCCGAAATCGCGCGCACGACATCTTCGTTAATCCCTTTCGCCAGCTCATCGGTTTGTAGATGGGTGAAGAAGCCCTCTTTGTAATTAAGGTGCCCGCCAGCCCAGGTGTTGACATCGTCAGTTGCTTCAGTATTACGAGACATAGTACCGCCTATACCCCAAAACTTTCGCCACAGCCGCATTCGTTCTGGGCTTTCGGGTTATGAAATTTAAATAGCTGATTTAATCCTTCGCGCACGAAATCGACTTCTGTGCCGTCGATGAACGGCATCGCCTGTAACGGTACATAAAGTCTGGCCCCCTCCGTTTCAAACAGCAGATCGTCTTTTTCCGCCTGGCGAACGGTGTCCAGCACGTAGCCAAATCCCGCGCATCCCGTTTGCTTCACGCCTAAACGCACGCCTAACATGTCGGGTTGCTTTGCCACCAGCTCGCGGATGTGCGCCGCAGCCGCTGGCGTTAACGTCAGACCACGCCAGGCAAAATCGTCCGGGTTAAATGTTCCTGAATGCAATTCCATAGGGTTACCTCGAGTCACTAGCTTTCAAGCTATAACAACATGTTAGTGATAATGATTATCACTTCAACCCCTCAACAGCAGGGGCATTCGGGTTAATCGCCCTTTTTGACCCCTTTTACTAAGCATAGACCCTGTTGCGTGGGTTAACAGGGATGGATTTTTTTGTTCAATGCATTGATTAATAATGGATTTTAACAATTGAATCGTACAGGCAGGTCAAAGACTAAAAGATGTATAGATAATGTCTATTTAAGTAATAAGTTTTAAAAATTTAATGAAATCATACGACTATTGTATAATCATTAACTTAATATCTTCTTGTTATAGCCAAAAACGGACTAGTTAATCCTCTAAATTGCGCCCCAGTGCGTTTTTGCCCCCCAAAGTTCACCCTTTTTCATGCGCCCTCTGCGCGTGATTTATCCAAAACACCACAACGCCTTCCGAACAAAATCGACGGTACGGTTTGCGCGTCTACTTTTAAGATCCTGCTTGATAGCATTACAAAGACTTTCTCAATATCAGAATTAAGCAATATATTTCGCTTCAAAATCTCACTATTCTTATATGTGCACCATTACTATTCTTTTTTAATTCTAAGCTTTTTATTTCTCTCATAAATATCAATAAAACATAATAAAAATGTATGACATTTATTGCCTTGCGTACTCATGCGTCATGTCGTTTATTACAGTTTCCTTGCGTATGTGAAATGGAGTTTTAAATGGCTATACCTGCGTATTTGTGGTTAAAAGATGATGGAGGAGCAGACATCAAGGGTTCTGTAGATGTTCGCGACCGTGTGGGAAGCATTGAGATCTTAGGGTTTAGTCATGGCCTGCACCTCCCTACCGACAACAACACAGGGAAAATAACAGGAACACGAGTACACACCGCTCTTATATTTGAAAAGGAGTTTGATAGCTCCAGTCCATATTTTTACAAAGCAGTAGCCACTGGACAAACCCTTAAAGAGGCCGAATTTAAATGGTACAAAATCAATGATGCAGGACAGGAAGTTGAATACTTCAATATGCTACTCGAAACAGTGAAGGTGGTTTCAATTTGTCCTCTAATGCATGACGTGAAAAACGCAGCCACTGAAAAACACAATCACCTTGAAAGTATTGCTCTTAGATATGAACGAATAACCTGGAAACACTGCGACGGGAATATAATATTTTCTGATTCCTGGAGTGAACGGTGATTCGTTGCACATTTCATTTAAACGGTGGGCAGCTATCAAATCTTAGCTGCCCCGGAGTTGGCTTCTTCCCTGCATATTCAGGTAACAGTGGGGAGCATAGAAACAACCCTGAATCGGTAGCAATTAAGGATATCGGGCCGCTTCCTCCCGGTAAATACTATATTGTTTCGCGTCCGAAAGGCGGGATTTTCAGCGCAATTAAAGATTATACTGCGTCAGAGATTAGCGGTTCAGACCGCGATATCTGGTTCGGATTATTCAGAGAGGATGAAAAATTAGATGACGTTACGTTCTATAACAAGGTCAACCGTGGGTATTTCAGATTGCACCCTGCGGGGTATACTGGCGTCAGTAATGGCTGTATAACTCTTCCCAGTAGAGCTCATTACAACATACTCCGGGAAGCACTTTTAAGTACTCCACAAATGCTGATTACCCCCAGACTTCGTGCATACGGCACTATTCAGGTGTATTAATGAAACATATTAAAAAAGTCATCACATGGTATTTATTTGCAATATCTTGGGTTTGTTTTTTTCTATTTATTTTCAAATATTTACCTGAAAATAAATTATTTGATTTAATCTATCCCGATGTGAAAGAGATGGACCCCAGCGTCTGGGACAATACACACATGACCGTTATCTTTATGGGCGCATTATTATTGAACGGAATTTTTATATTGTTCATGTCGATGATAATGGAAAGATGCAAAAATTAAATGAAAATGCTTAACAGTGGGACTTCAGTCCCACTGTTTTCAGTATCGAACCTACCCCACTGCCAATTTAGGCGAGTTCACATTCCACAACTCTACTGACTGGCAACAAGGTCATCTAGTCAGTATGCGTCGTTGATAGCCAGTTGCCTACAGCACTGTCCTCAATCGCAAGGCTGGTTAAAGAAAATTCTTTAGATTTAGATATATACTCATTTTACAGAATTACTATCTATTTAGAGATACGTAGGAATGACGGGAGGGAAAAAATTCAAATTATGAACAAACAACAAAAAACCCTTAAGGCTGCTTGCTGGCAGGCTTAAGGGTTCCGGCCCCATCCGGCGCTTATCTCCGGCACTCACGATGGCTTAGCTCTTGAAGGGGCGATAAGAATAATCTCACTTCCGGATATGTTTTGTTTAACACAAATTGCGATTTGACTATTTTATAAGCGTATTCAATCAATTATTAGGCGCTGTTTTTCACTGAGCGCGTCCAGCAACAGGCGCAGTCCTGCAGGCTGATGCTCCCGCGAAAGATATAAACCATAAATTGGCAGGCTTTTTGGTTGAAGCTCGGGCAAGAGTCTAACCAGCTTTCCCTGTGCCAGCCCTTCCCGCGCCTCCAGTTCCGGCACCAGCGCAATGCCCGTTCCCGCCAACGCCGACTCACAAAGCAACGAAGAGATCCCGGCGCTCAAATTGCCTTTAATCGCAACAGCGGCAGCCCGCCCCTGGGCATCCAGAAAGTGCCAGGATTTTCCGGCAAACCCGCTGTAGTACAGACAATTATGCCGCGTAAGGTCGTCGATAGTCTCAGGAGTGCCATGTTGATGCAGGTACTCGACAGACGCGCACAGTACCGATTTACAGTCGCCAAGGCGACGGGCGATAGTTCCAGGTTCAGGGTTTTCCGTTATACGGATCGCCACATCAATGCGTTCTCCAACGAGGCTTACCGGTTGATTATTGATCTCCACCTCGATACGCAGTTGCGGATACTTCGTCAGAAACGCGGGCAGTACCGGCGCTAAAATATGCATAGCTGTAAAATGCGCACAGGCCACACGTAGCGTGCCAGAGGGAGTTTGCGCGGCGCTGGCGGCACCAATATCCAGCGAAAGCTGCGCCAGAGAACGCGTTTTCACTAATGCCTCTTCACCCGCTGGCGTGATCGTCAGACGGCGCGACGAGCGATGGATAAGCCTTGCACCCGCCCATTTCTCCATCTCGTCGAGGTAACGACTGACCATCGGACGGGAAAGCCCCAGCGCACGCGCGGCGGCGCTCAGACTGCCCAAATCACAGATATGGTTGAATACCGTTGCCGCCATCACTCTGTCCATTGCATCCCATCCGATCGTTTTATGAAACTCAGCATGTCCTAATAAGGGAATTCTAACAGATCCGAATTTCCTTAAAATACAGGAACTATCAAAAGACAATTTCCTGCACAAGGATACCTGGCATGAAAGTTAAAACGCTGGCCCTGCTGTTACCTCTGTTCGCCTCTTCAACCTTTGCCGCGACGCTACAGCTGGACGTCTACAATCCACAGGACAAGGCTATTTTCCCGGTCTCTTCAACGCTGGTTTCAGGACCGAAAGAAGCGATATTGTTTGACGCACAGTTCAGTACTAAAGATGGTGAACAGCTGGTGCAGATGATTCGCGCCAGCGGTAAAACGCTGAAGGCCATCGTGATCACCTCCGGCGATCCGGATTTCTATTTCGGACTGCAGCCTATCGTCAAAGCCTTCCCACAGGTAAAAGTCCTGGCAACACCGCACGTAGTAGACCATATCCGTGCCACCAAAGAGGCCAAACTGCAATTCTGGGGTCCGCTAATGAAGGATGGCGCGCCAACATCGCTCACCGTTCCGCAGGCGACAACGCAAACGCATTTCACAGTTGATGGTGAAGCGCTGGAACTGCGCCACCCTAATGATTATGCAGCCTACGTCTGGATCCCGGCGAACCGTGCCATTATTGGCGGTACCGGCGTGGCGTCTGGTATACACGTCTGGACGGCGGATACGCAATCTGCAGAACAGCGTAGCGCGTGGCGTAGCGTACTGAGCGAAATGCAGAAGTTACAACCCACCCAGGTGGTCCCGGGGCATTACATCGGCGAACGCCCTGCGGGCGATAAAGCGATTCGCTTCACACAGGACTATCTGCAATCGTTTGAGCAGGCGTTAGGGGCGAAGAAAGGTTCGGATTATGTGATTAAAACCATCACCGCGGCATGGCCAGGTCTTGCAGACGCAAGTTCTCTGGAGCTAAGTGCGAAGGTTAATACTGGCGAGATGAAGTGGTGATTGAGATTTAACGCAAAAAATAACCCCGAACGCGTGTCGGGGTTTCATTACGATAAGCATACCGGAATCAATGAACGCCCATGCGCCAGGCAAAATAGATCTCTTCTTTAAGTTCAGTCGAAGAAAGCGTCAATAAATCCGCGAACTCCAGCTCTAACTGTTTCAGTCTTTTCAGGTACTGAGCTGGTGAAAGATCGGTTTTATCACGACGTAAAAACTCTATTGCCAGTTGGGCCGGGTCTAATTGGGTAGACATATCATCCTCGCTTGTGTTCAAAACCTGCACAGTATAACACCATTCCCTGTGCAGATAATGACCAAAAGCAATATGCATCACAAAATTGCTGTCGTCAGACGCGACGTACAGCACAATCGTCCCTGCTCATCGAAGATTTCGATTTGCCATACCTGATGACGGGAGCCGGTATGCACCGCGCGACATACCCCTCTGACGCGCCCTTCCCGCGCCGAGCGAATATGGTTGGCGTTGACCTCCAGGCCCACCACTTTCTGCTCACCCTGAGTACACAGGTAGCCAGCCACCGAACCAATGCTCTCAGCCAGCACTACGGACGCGCCGCCGTGCAGCAAACCAAAAGGTTGTTTAGTACGGTGGTCTACCGGCATTGTGGCTTCCAGCGTGTCATCGCCAATGTGCACAAAACGAATATCGAGCAGCCCAACCATATTTCCTTCACCCATGGCGTTGAGCGCTTCGAGTGTGACTTCACGTTTCCAGATCATCCTATAATCTCCAGCAGTGCCTGTAATGGATGGCGAACGCCCGTGCCTTCAACGCGTTTAACCTGACTGCGACAGGAGTATCCGGTAGCCAGACAACGGTTACGCGGCAATCGTTGCATTGCCTGGTGCCATGATAGCTCATAGATCCCCAGTGAGTTCTGATGATTCTTCACTTCGTGGCCATAGGTGCCCGCCATACCACAGCACCCTACGCTGATGTTCTCCAGCTTTGCACCAAAGCGGGCAAAAATAGCCGCCCACTGAGCAGGCGCGCCCGGCAGGGCCGTCACTTCGGTACAGTGTCCAAAGAAGTACCACGGTTCACCGCCCACAGCCACTGGCTGCTGTGACTCCACAACCGTCGATAACCATTCGTTGGCGAGTAACACATGGAAATCACCCCGCTGTTCCCCGAGCGCCAGTTTGTATTCATCGCGATAGCAAAGCACCAGCGCCGGATCGACACCCACCATCGGAATATTCAGCTTCGCCACCCGATTGAGAAACTCAGATGTTTTCTTTGCGGTTTTAGCAAAACGGTTTAAAAAGCCCTTAATATGCTGGGCCTTGCCGTTTGGCGAGAACGGCAGCAGTACCGGCTGCAAACCCAGCTTTTCAACCAGACGTATAAAATCAGCCACCACCTGTGCATCGTAATAGCTGGTGAACGGATCCTGCACCACCAGCACCGTACGGGCTTTTTGCTCAAGGCTGAGTAATTCGAGCTGTTCCAGCGTCATATTGGCGGAACGATGACCAACCAGCTGACGTTGAAGCGACGGCGCAGACAGCAGCGGTAAATCGACCATGCCGATGTGCTTTTTAGCCAGATTACGCACCAGCGGCTGGTTGATGAAGAAGTTAAACGTGTTGGGCGCCCGCGCCATTAACGGCGCATAGCTCTCAACGGTCGCCACCATGTGATCGCGCAACGGCCGCAGATAACGCGTGTGATACAACTGCAGGAAGCGTGAGCGGAACTCCGGCACATCGATTTTAATCGGACACTGTGTAGAGCAGGCTTTACACGCCAGACAACCCGACATTGCCTCTTTCACTTCGTGCGAGAAATCGTATTCGCCTTTGCGCGCATGCCAGCTATTGCGGGTACGGGCAATCAGCGTACGTAAACTGGCACGTTTTTCCGGTAGCTCTTTTTCCAGCTGTAGCGGGTCAATCCCGCGATCTGCCAACAGACGCAGCCATTCACGCACCAGCGTAGCTCGCCCTTTCGGTGAATGGATGCGGTTGAGGCTGATTTTCATCGACGGACACATCGGGCTTTTCGCATCAAAGTTAAAGCATAACCCATTGCCGTTACACTCCATCGCCCCACGCCACTCCTGGCGTACGGCCAGCGGGATCTGACGGTCATACGTTCCGCGCTTCACCGCGTCCACTTTCATCATCGGCGCATCAACATCTTCCGGTGGACAGATTTTGCCAGGATTGAGCCGGTTTTGCGGATCAAACACCGATTTCACTTTACGCAGTTCGCGATACAGTTCCTCACCGAAGAACGCCGGGCTATATTCTGCACGAAAACCTTTCCCGTGCTCGCCCCACAGCAGACCGCCATATTTTGCCGTCAGCGCGACAACATCGTCAGAAATGCGTTTCATCAGCACTTCCTGCTGCGGGTCACACATATCCAGCGCCGGTCTGACGTGCAGCACGCCTGCATCCACGTGACCAAACATGCCGTAACTCAGGCCGTGGCTATCGAGCAGAGCACGGAACTCGGCAATATAGTCAGCCAGATGTTCCGGCGGAACGCAGGTATCTTCAGCAAACGGAATCGGCTTCGCGGCCCCTTTCGCATTCCCCAGCAGACCGACAGCTTTTTTACGCATCGCGTAAATGCGTTCGACGCCTGCCAGCTCGGTACATAGCTGCCAGCCTATAACGCCCGCTTCCTGACGCGCGATTAAGCCATCCAGCCGTTCGCACAGTGCGCTGACTTGCGAATCAATCAATGCTTCATCGTCACCGGCAAACTCCACAATATTCAGACCCAGCATCTCTTTATCCGCCACATCGGTAATCAATTCACTTACCGAGTGCCAGACAATATCTTCCCGTGCCAGGTTAAGCACTTTGGAGTCGACGGTTTCTACCGACAGCGCGCGCGCGTCCACCATCACCGGGGCATTACGCAATGCCGAGTCGAAAGAGTCGTACTTAACGTTAACCAGTTGTCTGACTTTGGGTAGTGGCGTGATATCCAGACGGGCTTCGGTGATAAACGCCAGCGTACCTTCAGAGCCAGTAAGAATGCGGGTTAAATCAAATTCGGTCATCTCATCGTTAAAGACGTGCCGCAGATCGTAACCGGTCAGGAAGCGATTAAGTTTCGGGAATTTATCAATGATCAGCTGTCGGTTGTCGCGGCAACGCTCATAAACCGTCTTGTAAATGCGGCCAATAGTGGTGTTGCTATTACCCAGCGTTTGGGCAAGTTCGACCGGCATTGGCTGGGTATCAAGAATATCGCCGCCCATCAGCACCGCACGGATACCCAGCACGTGATCGGAGGTTTTACCGTAAACCAACGAGCCTTGTCCGGATGCGTCGGTATTGATCATCCCACCAAGCGTTGCCCGGTTACTGGTGGATAACTCGGGGGCAAAGAAATAGCCGTAAGGCTTCAGAAACTGGTTGAGCTGGTCTTTTATCACCCCGGCTTCGACCCGCACCCAACCTTCCTGCGCATTGATTTCAATGATGCGGCTCATATAGCGGGACATATCAACAATAATGCCCTGATTCAGCGCCTGACCGTTGGTTCCGGTGCCGCCGCCGCGTGGGGTAAAAATCAACGAAGAGAAAAGAGGTTCCGCCGCCAGACGAGCGATGAGCGCCACATCTGCGGTTGAACGAGGGAATACGACAGCATCAGGAAGCAGCTGATAAATACTGTTATCCGTCGACATTGTCAGACGATCGGCATAGCTCGTTGCCGTATCGCCCGTAAATCCTTGCTGCTCCAGTGCCTGCAAAAAATTGAGCACCAGTTGAACGACACCTGGCGCCTGAGAAATTTGTGGAATCATTATAGTGACCCTTTCCTGCGGTCTGTGTTGTGAATTTAATCGTTTGCGTGTTGCTTTGTTTGTTGTATCACATTTTTTTCTAATACGCTCAGCAGATTTACAGGCAGAATCCGCCTGTTAAAAACCGCTGAAATTGCTCATCATTACAGGGTGTCATTTAAGTGTTCACGTCGCGTCAACGTTCTGGCGCAAAGACAAAGGTGAAAAGTATTTATGGTAAATTTCCGCCAGCCCAAGGATATTGCACAAGTGCTGCTATCGGCGCTGTTTTTAGCCGTCATGATTGTGGCCTGTCTTTGGATTGTTCAGCCCTTTATCCTCGGTTTTGCATGGGCGGGGACGGTGGTCATTGCGACCTGGCCGATCCTGCTACGCTTACAAAAATTGCTCTGGGGCCGTCGCTCGCTGGCCGTGCTGGTGATGACCCTGCTGCTGGTGCTGTTGTTCATCATTCCTATCGCGCTACTGGTCAATAGCATTGTTGATGGCAGCGGGCCATTGATCCATGCCGTAACCGCAGGCGATATGACCCTGCCGGATCTGGCGTGGCTGAACAGTATTCCGTTGGTCGGCGCAAAATTGTATGCCGCGTGGCACAGTCTGCTGGATATGGGCGGCGCGGCCATCATGGCCAAGGTTCGTCCTTATATCGGCACGACGACGACCTGGTTTGTTGGCCAGGCTGCACATCTTGGCCGCTTTATGATGCACTGTGGTCTGATGCTGCTGTTCAGCGCCCTGCTGTACTGGCGCGGTGAACAGGTGGCGTTAGGTATTCGCCACTTCGCTTGTCGCCTGGCATCCAAACGTGGCGATGCCGCCATTCTGCTGGCAGCACAAGCCATTCGCGCCGTCGCATTAGGCGTTGTGGTCACCGCGCTGGTGCAGGCAGTGCTCGGTGGCATTGGTCTGGCGGTAACCGGCGTGCCGTACGCCACGCTGCTGGCGGTATTGATGATCCTGTCTTGTCTGGTGCAACTGGGGCCATTGCCGGTGCTGGTCCCGGCCATTATCTGGCTGTACTGGACGGGCGATTCAACCTGGGGCACGGTGCTGCTGGTGTGGAGCGGCGTGGTCGGAACGCTGGATAACGTTATTCGCCCGATGCTGATTCGCATGGGGGCCGATTTGCCGCTGATCCTGATTCTCTCAGGGGTCATCGGCGGACTGATTGCCTTCGGCATGATTGGTCTGTTTATCGGCCCGGTGGTACTGGCCGTGTCGTGGCGTCTGTTCTCCGCCTGGGTAAACGAAGCCCCTGCGCCAGGTAGCGATCCCGACGAAATCCTCGAAGAAATTGCTGAAATCGAACGCAATAAGTAATCCCACGTCAGGCGGCACCGCCGCCTGATTGTTTAACATTGCTAATCAATTCCGCCCGCTTACTGAATAAGACCCAACGTTATCCTTCTTTAAATACTCATTTGCTTCGCAAATTATTTACAGTTTTTAAACTATTGAGATGAATCTGATCGACGTAAAAAATCAGTATGCCTACTATTAGCCCATGGCTTTAGATCAACACATTGATTTATAAGCATGGAAATCCCCTGAGTGAAACAACGAATTGCTGTGTGTAGTCTTTGCCCATCTCCCACGATGGGCTTTTTTTTGTCCTTCGCGCGCCTCGCCACCAGCCTTACCGCACCACAGCGCCCCTCTTCCCCGTTGATAAACAAATAATATTGCACAAGATACTGTGACTCTCTTCAAGCCGAAATATCCACAGCAATGTTATTACTATTCCACCGTCTTTTATGAGGTGATCAAATAATGAACGCATTAGAACTCCAGGCTATCCGCCATATTTTTGCTATGACGGTAGAAGAAAGCGCTATGTATATCTCGCGGGATCACAATGTTGCCGCCTGGCAACAATGGGAGAATGGCGAAAGGGAAATCCCGGAAGACATCACGCGCATTTGTGCAGAAATGAAAGCCAGACGAAAGTTAAGAATTAACGCCATTATCGAAAAAATAAATAACCGTATCGGTAATAACACCATGCGTTTCTTTCCCGATCTGATCTCTTTTCAGGCGGTTTATCAGCACGATGATTTTCTCGACTGGAAAATCTATCAATCGGCCGCTGTTGAACTGTATGCCCACGATCTTGAGCGTTTGTGTTAAGAGACCGCAGCGCCACACTCATTTAGCCTTTTCGCTGAGTAACATATTATGAAAAACACCTATTTCTCCACTGCGATAGGGCTGTACTTTAATTACCTGGTACACGGCATGGGGGTCATTCTGATGAGCCTCAATATGTCTTCACTGGAACAACAGTGGCACACCGATGCCGCAGGGGTCTCAATTGTTATTTCCTCACTCGGCATTGGCCGTTTAAGCGTGTTATTGGTGGCGGGCATGCTTTCCGATCGCTATGGCCGCAGACCGTTTATTATTTTCGGCATGGTCTGCTACCTGCTGTTCTTTGTAGGCATCATCAATACTCACAGCATTTATATTGCCTATGCTTTTGGATTTTTAGCCGGAATGGCAAACAGTTTTCTTGACGCCGGAACCTACCCCAGCCTGATGGAGGCGTTTCCCCGCTCTCCCGGCACGGCTAATATCTTAATTAAAGCGTTTGTTTCCATCGGTCAGTTTCTGCTGCCGATGATTATCAGTCTGCTGGTGTGGGCAGAACTTTGGTTTGGCTGGTCCTTCCTTGTGGCGGCCGCGGTAATGCTAATCAATGGCATATTTTTGTTTCGCTGTCGATTCCCGGCCCATCCTGGGCATCAAGCCCCCCTCAAGGCATTACCCGTTGAACAGAAAAGCATACAATCTGAACATCGTTGTTCTCTTCTCGATCTCGCCAGTTACACTCTGTACGGCTACATCGCCATGGCGACATTTTATCTAATAAGCCAGTGGTTGGCACAGTACGGACAGTTTGTCGCCGGGATGTCCTACACTTTATCGATCAAGCTGTTAAGCATTTACACCTGCGGTTCTCTACTGTGTGTGTTGATCACCGCGCCACTGGCACGAAAGACAGGGCGCGCAACCTCTCTGTTAATGCTGTACACCTTTATCTCATTTATCGCATTGCTGATGGTTTGCCTGCATCCGTCGATCTACATGGTGATCGTCTTCGCGTTTGTCATCGGTTTCTCTTCAGCCGGAGGCGTTGTACAAATCGGCTTAACGCTGATGGCCGCACGCTTTCCCGATGCGAAGGGCAAAGCCACCGGGATTTACTACAGCGCGGGCAGTATTGCGACCTTCACCATCCCACTGATAACGGCAAGACTCTCGCAGACCAGCATTGCTCACATCATGTGGTTTGATACCGGCATAGCTGCGGTAGGCTTCCTGTTAGCATTGTTTATTGGCTATCGCAGCCGTATCGCGACAAAGCAGCAACTAAACATGGCGACGGTCGTAAAATAATGCGGATGCAATATTGTTCTCCCCCGCTGCAAAATAATTGGTCGCGGTTTTAAAACTTCAGCAAAATGTTGGTTGAAAGAATTAAGTTTCACAGTTGAGCATGCAACATACCTGGTAACTTAAACGCCATGCTATGTAGGCACAATATCAGCACCCCGGTATATTAATCACAAGGTCGCCGCAATTTAAACAAAATCGACGAGCACAGAACAATTTTAAAATCCGCAAGGAGTTGTGAACATGTCTCAAAATAAGACCTTTAATACGCCATTTCTTTTGGCGATAATCTGTATTTATTTAAGTTATTTTTTACACGGCATTAGCGTCATTACACTGGCGCAAAACATGAGTTCTCTTGCAGAAAAATTCTCCACCGACAATGCTGGGATAGCCTATTTAATTTCCGGCATTGGTCTTGGTCGCCTGGTGAGTATTTTATTCTTTGGTGTGCTCTCAGATAAATTTGGTAGACGGGCTATCATTCTGTTAGGGGCAATTCTGTACATGCTGTTTTTCTTCGGCATTCCCGCCAGCCCGAATCTGATGATTGCCTTTATTCTCGCTGTTTGTGTCGGCGTCGCTAACTCGGCCCTGGATACAGGGGGCTATCCGGCTTTGATGGAATGCTTCCCTAAGGCGTCTGGGTCAGCGGTTATCCTGGTTAAAGCGATGGTCTCATTCGGGCAGATGATCTACCCCATCGTCGTCAGCACCATGCTGCTTAACCATATCTGGTACGGCTATGCGGTCATTATCCCGGGAGTACTGTTCGTCGTCATAACGTTGATGCTGCTCAAAAGCCGCTTCCCCAGCCAGATGGTGGATGCGGGCATTGCAAAAGAGCTACCACAGATGAACAGTAAACCGCTGGTCTGGCTGGAAGGCGTAGCCTCCGTTATGTTTGGGGTGGCCGCATTTTCGACCTTTTACGTCATCGTAGTCTGGATGCCGAAATACGCGATGGCATTTGCCGGCATGGCAGAAGCCGACGCGCTGAAAACCATCTCTTACTACAGTATGGGATCGCTGGTCTGCGTGTTTATTTTTGCTGCACTGCTCAAGAAAATGGTTCGACCCATTTGGGCGAATGTGTTTAACGCCGGGCTGGCAACCCTCACCGCAGCGGTTATCTATTTATATCCATCCCCATTGGTGTGTAACGCCGGTTCATTTCTTATCGGGTTTTCTGCCGCAGGCGGTATTTTACAGCTCGGCGTTTCGGTGATGTCAGAGTTTTTCCCCAGGAGCAAAGCCAAGGTCACCAGTATTTATATGATGATGGGGGGCGTAGCCAACTTTATTATCCCATTAATCACCGGATACCTTTCAAACATTGGCCTGCAGTACATCATTTTGCTGGACCTCGCATTTGCTTTGCTGGCCTTCATCACCGCCATCATCGTCTTTATTCGTTACTACCGCGTATTTGATATTCCCAAAAATGATGTGCGGTTGGGCGAACGTTATTTTCAATAAATTGCTTAGAAGGAGTATCAAATGGACGTAACTGCAAAATATGAACTGATTGGTCTGATGGCCTACCCTATCAGACACAGCTTGTCGCCTGAAATGCAAAATAAGGCATTAGAAAAAGCGGGATTACCTTTTACCTACATGGCATTTGAAGTCGATAACTCCACGTTTGCTAATGCGATTGCCGGGCTGAAGGCCTTAAAAATGCGCGGTACCGGAGTCTCAATGCCCAACAAGCAGCTGGCATGTGAATATGTTGATGAATTAACGCCTGCAGCCAAACTGGTCGGCGCGATTAATACTATCGTCAATGATGATGGTTACCTGCGCGGCTACAATACTGATGGCACGGGGCATATTCGCGCCATCAAGGAAAGCGGTTTCGATATCAGGGGTAAAACCATGGTACTGTTGGGCGCAGGCGGCGCGTCAACGGCCATTGGCGCCCAGGCGGCGATTGAAGGCATCAAAGAAATCAAACTCTTTAACCGTCAAGATGAGTTCTTTGCCAAAGCGCAGGAATTCGCCAAACGTGTTAATGAAAATACCGACTGCGTGGTCACCGTTATCGATCTCGACGATCGACAGGCTTTTGCGGACGCACTGGCCAGCGCGGATATTCTGACCAACGGTACGAAAGTGGGAATGAAGCCGCTGGAGAACGAATCTCTGGTGACCGACGTTTCCCTGCTACGCCCGGACCTGCTGGTGACTGAATGCGTCTACAACCCGCATATGACCAAATTATTGCAACAGGCACAACTTGCCGGTTGCAAAACGATTGATGGTTACGGCATGTTGTTATGGCAAGGGGCTGAACAGTTCAAACTCTGGACCGGGAAAGATTTCCCTCTTGAGTATGTGAAACAGGTTATGGGTTTTGCAGCCTGATGGGCAAGCATTTGTAAAATATTTAAAGGGTAATCGATGAAAACCGTAACCGTAAAAAACCTCGTCATTGGCGAGGGTGCGCCGAAGATCATTGTCTCACTGATGGGTAAAGACATCGCAACGGTAAAAAGCGAAGCGCTGGCCTATCGCGAGGCGGATTTCGACATTCTGGAATGGCGCGTTGACCATTTCACCGAGGTGTCCTCCGTTGATGGCGTACTGGAAGCAGCACGCGCCATCCGCGAGGTGATGGCTGACAAACCGCTGCTGTTCACCTTCCGTAGTGCCAAAGAAGGTGGTGAACAGGCGCTGGCTGTCGAAAACTATATTGCGCTAAACCGTGCGGCGGTAGATAGCGGTCTGGTCGATATGATTGACCTGGAGCTTTTCACCGGTGACGAACTGATTAAAGCCACCGTCGAATATGCACATGCAAAAAATGTCGCCGTCATTATGTCGAATCATGATTTCCATAAGACGCCAGCGGCACAAGAGATTGTCCTGCGCCTGCGTAAAATGCAGGAGCTTGGCGCTGATATCCCGAAAATCGCCCTGATGCCGCAAAACAAAACGGATGTATTGACCCTGCTTGGCGCCACGCTGGAAATGCAGGAACGCTATGCCGATCGCCCGATCATTACCATGTCGATGGCCAAAACAGGGGTGATTTCACGTCTGTCCGGTGAGGTTTTCGGTTCAGCGGCAACCTTTGGTGCGGTGAAAAAAGCCTCTGCCCCTGGGCAAATTTCGGTCACCGACCTACGTACCGTTTTGACCATATTGCATCAGGCATAATAGTACCGTTTATCCATATTAATATCAGTAATGCCCTGCCCCAGATATTCGCTTAATCACGAATATCGGGCAGATGGCCGGACATTATTAAATAACTCACATTATTATTGTCGAATATAGCGACAGGTAGTCGCACGCATATAATCTGGAGTTCATATGAAATTATCAAGACCAAAACGCATTGATGGTCGGGTCCCCGTATTATCCGCAGCGGATGCTATTAATTATATTCCTGATGAGGCAACGCTCTGTGTATTAGGCGCAGGTGGCGGTATTCTCGAAGCAACAACATTAATTAATGCGCTGGCTGAAAAATATAAAAACGCACATTCACCCCGAAACTTATCATTGATTAGCCCAACGGGATTAGGTGACCGTGCTGACCGTGGAATTAGCCCGTTAGCTCAGGAAGGTTTAGTCAAATGGGCATTATGCGGCCACTGGGGACAATCACCACGAATTTCCGACCTCGCTGAGCAGAATAAAATTGCCGCCTATAACTATCCTCAGGGCGTATTAACCCAGACTCTGCGTGCCTCGGCAGCCCACCAGCCGGGTATTCTGAGTGAGATCGGTATCGGAACATTTGTCGATCCCCGCCAACAGGGCGGAAAGCTGAATGAAGTGACCACCGAAGATCTGATCAAGCTGGTGGAAATTGATAACAAAAAGTACCTCTACTACAAAGCCATTGCGCCAAACATCGCCTTTATTCGCGCCACCACCTGCGACAGCGAAGGTTACGCCACGTTTGAAGATGAAGTTATGTATCTCGACGCGCTGGTGATTGCTCAGGCCGTTCACAACAACGGCGGTATCGTCATGATGCAGGTGCAAAAAATGGTGAAGAAAGCCACACTGCACCCAAAAGCTGTGCGTATTCCGGGCTATCTGGTCGATATTGTGGTCATCGATCCCGATCAAACTCAATTGTACGGCGGTGCGCCGGTTAACCGCTTTATCTCGGGTGATTTTGTCCTTGATGACAGCCAGCAGACTGCCCTGCCGCTCAATCAGCGTAAACTGGTGGCCCGACGCGCCCTGTTCGAAATGCGTAAAGGCGCGGTCGGCAACGTTGGCGTGGGTATCGCCGATGGTATTGGTCTCGTTGCACGCGAAGAAGGCTGCGCTGACGACTTTATTCTGACGGTCGAGACCGGTCCGATTGGCGGAATTACCTCCCAGGGCATCGCTTTTGGCGCTAACGTCAACACCCGCGCGATTCTGGATATGACCTCCCAGTTTGACTTCTACCACGGCGGTGGGCTGGATGTCTGCTATTTAAGCTTCGCCGAAGTGGATCGCCACGGCAATGTCGGCGTACATAAATTCAATGGCAAAATTATGGGAACCGGCGGTTTTATCGATATTAGCGCCACCTCGAAGAAAATAATATTTTGCGGCACCTTAACTGCCGGAAGCCTGAAAACGGAAGTTGCCAATGGCAAATTAAATATCGTGCAGGAAGGCCGGGTGAAAAAATTCGTCAACGCATTACCTGAAGTCACTTTCAGCGGAAAAATTGCACTCGAGCGCGGACTGGATGTGCGTTACATCACCGAGCGTGCTGTATTTACGTTAAAAGAAGATGGTCTTCATTTAGTCGAAATTGCGCCAGGAGTCTCTTTACAGGAAGACATTCTGGACAAAATGGATTTCCCTCCGGTTATTTCTCCGGAACTGAAACTGATGGACGAAAGATTATTTATCGATGCTTCGATGGGTTTTATATTGCCCGATGCCGCCAATTAAAAGGAGTACCCTGATGGATTTTTCATTAACTGAAGAACAAGAGCTGCTGCTTGCCAGCATTCGCGAACTGATTACCAGCAATTTCCCGGAGGAATATTTCCGTACCTGCGATCAGACGGCGACCTATCCGAAAGAGTTTATGCGCGCCCTTGCGGACAACGGTATTTCAATGCTGGGCGTTCCGGAAGAATTTGGCGGCATCCCGGCAGATTACGTCACACAGATGCTGGCACTGATGGAAGTTTCCAAATGCGGCGCACCCGCTTTTTTAATCACGAACGGTCAGTGCATTCACAGTATGCGTCGTTTTGGCTCCGCCGAGCAGTTACGTAAAACAGCAGAAAGCACCATGGAAACGGGCGATCCGGCTTATGCGCTGGCATTAACCGAACCGGGAGCAGGTTCAGACAATAACAGCGCCACCACCAGCTACACCCGCAAAAACGGCAAGGTATATCTCAACGGGCAAAAAACCTTTATCACCGGCGCTAAAGAGTATCCTTATATGCTGGTACTGGCTCGCGACCCGGAGCCGAAAGATCCGAAGAAAGCCTTTACACTGTGGTGGGTGGATTCGAAGAAACCCGGCATTAAGGTTAATCCGCTGCATAAAATCGGCTGGCACATGCTCAGCACCTGCGAAGTCTATCTTGATGATGTTGAAGTAGACGAAAGCGATATGGTCGGCGAAGAAGGCATGGGCTTCCTCAACGTCATGTACAACTTTGAGATGGAACGGTTGATCAACGCCGCGCGTAGTACCGGTTTCGCCGAGTGCGCCTTCGAAGATGCCGCCCGTTACGCTAACCAGCGCATCGCATTTGGTAAACCGATTGGCCATAACCAGATGATCCAGGAAAAACTGGCGCTGATGGCGATTAAAATTGAAAACATGCGCAATATGGTGTTGAAAGTCGCCTGGCAGGCCGATCAGGAACAGTCGCTGCGGACCAGCGCGGCGTTGGCAAAACTGTATTGCGCCCGCACGGCAATGGAAGTGATTGATGACGCCATTCAGATCATGGGCGGGCTGGGTTACACCGATGAAGCACGCGTTTCCCGATTCTGGCGCGATGTTCGCTGCGAGCGCATTGGCGGCGGCACCGACGAAATTATGATTTACGTCGCCGGACGCCAAATCCTGAAAGATTACCAGAATAAGTAAGCGGTAATCCGTGCCGGATAGCGCACAAGCGTTTTCCGGCACGAGCCAGGATAATCAGACCTCTGGCATCAAACATTCCTGCTCAACAAGATTATTTTTAAACTGCTTGCGATAATCACTGGGGGTACAACCCACATGCCGCTGAAAGAGTTTGGCAAAGTGATCGACATTTTCATACCCTACCCGCCAGGAGATTTCCGCTAACGAAGCTTCCGTATTCGTCAGGGCAAATTTCGCCTCGGTCATTCGTCGCTGAATCACATAATTGATCGGCGAAATTCGATACTCCTTAGTAAATTCATGGCAGATATAACTCACGCTGGCCCGGAATTTTTTGGATAACTGATCGAGAGTAATTTTTTCACGGAAGTTATTATTTAAATAAACCAGCACATCTTTAATTAAGACATCTTTTTTAATATAACCTTGCTCAGAACGATAGGCATTTTTAAAGTTTTCGTAAAATAAAACGGTTAAAGCATAAGCAAAAGCATCGTAGGCTGAAGATGTCAGGTTATTTTTGCTCTGGGGGAGCATAACCCCCAACTCATTAAAGATACTCTTAATAACTTCCTTCCCCTGAGTAACGCTGATCACCGGACACGAGTGCATCTGCAATAGCTGATTATCCTGCCAGCCGTTGAAACGAAAACCGTAGAGCGCGCAGGTGTAAGTCGTTGCAGGCGCGCTACTATCCGAAGCAACCGCATGGAGTCGCCCTTGCTCTATCACCACGATATCCCCGGCATGCGCGACATACAGCGACGAATCGATAATTAATCTTGCGACCCCTTTTTTGACATAAATAAGCTCTGTTTCATTATCGTGAACGTGATGACCCGACTCCCAGTTAGGGTCATCACTGATGACGAATCGCGAGAATCTCGGGGTTTTTCCCTGTTCAAAAAGGGTCTCCACGGCATTATCAAAGCAGCGTTGATACATGACAACCTCCACCTAAAGGCAGCAATTTTGGGATTATTAATATCAGAAAATAAAAATGATAATGACGTTATACAACGTTATTCCTTCCCGGCGAAACAAAATTATTTGCGCCGTCTGCAAGATGACACCTTTTGCTTTGGTACATTGCTGCAATTGATTATTTGCGTTTAATAATAATCAAAAAGAATAAATGTTATTAAGTCTGCATTAATAATTTACATATAAGAAACAAATTCAGCGCAGAGGCGATTAAAAACATGACGCATTTCGCAATTATTTTCACTGTCTTTGTGTTCCCGTTTTTTCCTCTGGTACGCACCGTCTGATTATTGCTGATAAACCAGGCATTCCCGGGACGTTTTTTTTGCAAGATTGTTGGCAATGAAAACAGATTTCCCCGTCGAAAACAGCCCTCCCTCTGTCGCACACTATTTTCAGTCAATTTTCCCTACTGTCGATAATGACGCACCACGTCATCATCCACACGAGAATCACTGGAGATGCCATGAAAATAATAACCTGCTTTAAGTTGGTGCCTGAAGAACAGGACATTGTTGTTACCCCACAGCGCTCGCTTAACTTTGACCGGGCCGATGCCAAAATTAGCCAGTTTGACTTAAATGCGATAGAGGCCGCAGCGCAGCTTAGCGCAGAGGGTGATGAAATCGTCGCCTTAACGGTGGGCGGGTCGCTACTACAAAACTCCAAAGTGCGTAAAGACGTGCTGTCCCGCGGGCCGGACAGTTTGTATATGATGCAGGATCCACAACTGGAGCATTCATTACCCCGGGATACCGCTCAGGCGCTGGCCTGTGCGGCCAAAAATATGGATTTCGACCTGATGCTGTTCGGTGAAGGATCGGGGGATATCTACGCGCAGCAGGTCGGCTTACTGGTTGGGGAACTATTACAGCTCCCGGTGATTAATGCCGTCAGCAGCATCCAACGTAACGGCGACCGCCTTGTGGTTGAGCGCACGCTTGAAGATGAAGTCGAAGTAATTGATCTGCCGCTCCCCGCCGTACTGTGCGTGACGTCGGATATCAACACACCGCGTATTCCCTCGATGAAGGCGATTCTGGGCGCGGGTAAAAAACCGGTCACCCCGTGGCAAGCCAGCGATATTGGTTGGATACCTGCGTCACCGTTAGCGGAGCTGGTGAGCCTCACCGTGCCGCCGCAAACCGAACGTCAGCACATCATTCTGGAAAATGACTCAGCAGAAGCCATTGCCGAACTGGCTGAACACCTGAAAAAAGCCCTGAACTAAGCCCAACGGAGAGAAATCATCATGAGTAAATTAGCCAACGTCTGGGTGTTCAGCGATAACGTAGAACGCTATGCAGAATTAATGGCCGGCGCTCGCCTGTGGGGTGAGCAGGTACACCTTATCGTACAAGGCAGCGACCAGGCCAATCAGTTGCAAGCCCTGGGCGCCGATAAGATAGTCGTGCTCGACGCAACCTCCGGTTTACAGCGTGTTGAAAATTACGCTGAGACCATCGCCGCCCTGATGCAGGAACACGCCGGGCTGCTGCTGATGTCCGCGACTAAACGAGCCAAATCCCTTGGCGCACGCTTAAGCATTCAGCTCAACGCAGCGATGGTGAACGACGCCACATCGGTAACGCTGGATGCAGGCATTTTGTTCGCCGAACACCGGATGTATGGTGGTCTGGCCTTTGGCAAAGAAAAAATCAAAAGTACGCTGGCGATTATCACGCTTGCTCCAGGCCTGCTTGAACCGGTCGCGGAAAACGCCTCGCACAACTGCCCGGTTGTCTCAGCAACGTACATCGCGCCGCACCATGAAGTGATGTGCCTGGAGCGTCGCGCCAAATCCGTGAGCAGCGTGGATCTCAGCAAAGCCAGGCGCGTGGTGGGTGTGGGTCGCGGCCTGGTGGCGCAAAACGATCTGGAAATGGTGCGCCAACTGGCATCGGTGCTGGGTGCTGAAGTGGGTTGTTCACGACCGATTGCCGAAGGCGAAAACTGGATGGAACGCGAACGCTACATTGGCGTTTCTGGCGTGTTATTGAAATCAGACCTGTATCTCACGCTGGGCATCTCAGGACAAATTCAGCATATGGTCGGCGGTAACGGCGCGAAAGTCATTGTCGCCATCAACAAAGATAAAAAAGCCCCTATTTTCAATTACGCCGATTACGGTCTGGTGGGCGACATCTACAAAGTGGTTCCGGCCCTTATCGACCATCTCAGCCGCTAATCCCGTTAACGCACATCTCCCGCTGCCCTCGCGGCGGGAAAGGAGCATAAAGCATGTCAGATGAAAAATTTGATGCCATTGTGGTCGGTGCTGGTGTAGCGGGTACAATGGCAGGTTACGTTATGGCCCGGGCCGGACTGGACGTACTGGTCATCGAGCGCGGCAACAGTGCGGGCAGTAAAAATATGACCGGCGGGAGACTCTACGCGCACAGCCTTGAGCGCATCATGCCCGGATTCGCGCAGGAAGCGCCTCTCGAACGTAAAGTCACCCGCGAAAAAATCTCCTTCCTGACCGAAGAGAGCGCCGTTACCCTCGACTTCCATCGTGAAAAAGACAACGCGCCAGCGCAGGACTCTTATACCGTTTTGCGCAACCGGCTTGACCCATGGCTAATGGAAAAAGCGGAACAGGCTGGCGTGCAGTTCATCCCCGGCGTGCGCGTCGACGCGCTAATTCGCGAAGGCAATAAGGTCACCGGAGTGCAAGCCGGGGACGATATCCTTGAAGCCAATATTGTCATCCTAGCCGATGGCGTTAATTCTATGCTGGGACGGTCGCTGGGAATGGTTCCCCCCTCTTCTGCGCAGCACTATGCCGTTGGCGTAAAAGAGCTGATCGGCTTACCGTCGGCGGTGATTGCGGATCGGTTCAATCTGTCAGGCAACGAAGGTGCAGCCTGGCTGTTCGCAGGCTCACCGTCTGATGGACTGATGGGAGGCGGATTTCTGTATACCAACCAGGATTCCATCTCTCTGGGCCTAGTGTGTGGTCTGGGGGATATTGCCCATGCCACGAAAAGCATTCCGCAAATGCTGGAAGACTTTAAGCGACACCCGACTATTCGTCCGCTGATTGCCGGCGGTGAACTGCTGGAGTATTCCGCACATATGGTACCGGAAGGCGGTCTGGCAATGGTTCCGAAACTGGTTGATGACGGGGTAATGATCGTCGGCGATGCCGCTGGTTTCTGTCTGAATCTGGGTTATACCGTGCGCGGCATGGATTTGGCGATAGCTTCCGCAGAAGCCGCCGCCCAAACAGCCATTGCAGCAAAAGAACGCCAGGATTACTCGGCCAGTAGCCTGATGGATTACAAACGTGCCCTCGAACAGGGCTGTGTGATGCGTGATTTGCAGCATTTTCGCAAGATCCCGGCGCTGATGGAAAACCCGCGCCTGTTCACCCAGTATCCCCGTATGGTGGCCGATATCATGAACGATATGTTTACCGTCGACGGAAGCCCAAATCAGCCCGTTCGCAAGATGATCATGTCCCATGCCAGGCAAATTGGGCTGATAAACTTACTGAAAGACGGCATCAAGGGGGCCACCGCACTATGAATCAGGACACTAACGTTAACGTCGACGTCAAACTGGGCGTCAATAAATTTAATGTTGATGAAGGCCACCCGCACATCATTCTGGCTGAACATCCCGACCTTAATGAATTTCGCAAGTTGCTGAAAGCCTGCCCCGCCGGACTGTATAAACAGGATGAGAGTGGAAATATTCATTTTGATTCCGCAGGCTGCCTGGAGTGCGGCACCTGCCGGGTGCTGTGCGGTGACACGATCCTCACACAATGGGAATACCCGCTCGGAACATTTGGCGTTGATTTCCGCTACGGCTAACGGATTTTGCATGTTGTACGCCGGATTGGCCCCGCCTGGCCATCCGGTCAGATGTATGCCGAAATAATCCTGGGAATAACTTCATGAGTATCACACTTACGTTTAACGCCGAACGTCGCCAGGTCTGGCGACAACTGGGTTTATGGGGAGATGCTTCGCTTGGCGATTACTGGCACCAAACCGCCAGAGCCATGCCGGATAAAATCGCCGTGGTTGATAATCATGGCGCTTCATATACCTACGCTGCACTCGACGATGCTGCCAGCAGTCTGGCAACCTGGTTTGTAGCCTGCGGGATCCAACCCGGCGATCGCATTGCCTTTCAGTTGCCTGGCTGGTGCGAGTTCACCATTATCTACCTGGCCTGCCTGAAAACCGGGGCCGTTTCCGTACCACTGCTGCCTGCCTGGCGCGAAGCGGAACTGGTGTGGGTACTGAACAAATGCAAAGCGAAGATTTTTTTCGCACCGACGTTGTTTAAACAGACCCGACCGGTTGATCTGATCCTCCCCTTGCAAAACCAGTTGCCGCATCTGCAACAGATTGTCGCCGTAGATAAACTGGCACCGGCCACCGCCTCGCTGGCGTTCAGCCAACTGCTTCAGGCTCAGCCATTAACCCAGGTTATTAACGTTCACGCCGATGAACTGGCTGCCGTGCTGTTTACCTCCGGGACCGAGGGAATGCCGAAAGGCGTAATGTTAACCCACAACAATATCCTTGCCAGCGAACGCGCCTACTGTGCCCGACTCAATCTCACCTGGCAGGATGTGTTTTTGATGCCTGCCCCACTGGGACACGCTACCGGTTTTTTGCATGGCGTTACCGCGCCGTTTTTAATCGGCGCACGCAGCGTATTGTTGGATATATTCACCCCAACCGCCTGTCTTGAACTGCTCGAGCAACAACGCTGTACCTGCGTGCTCGGTGCAACCCCCTTCGTCTACGACATGTTGTGTAGCCTGGAAAAACGGCCCTGTGATCTCACATCACTACGTTTTTTCTTATGCGGTGGCACCACGATTCCGCAAAAGATTGCCCGTGACTGCCAACAGCGCGGCATTAAATTGTTAAGCATCTATGGTTCGACGGAGAGCTCGCCGCATGCGCTGGTCAATCTCGACGATTCACTTTCACGCATGATGAACACCGATGGATATGCCGCCGCAGGCGTGGAAATTAAAGTCGTCGATGAAGCGCGCAATACGTTGCCTGCAGGGATCGAAGGTGAAGAAGCCTCGCGTGGCCCCAATGTTTTTATGGGCTACCTCGATGAGCCTGAACTGACCGCCCGCGCGCTGGACAAAGATGGCTGGTATTACAGTGGCGACTTATGCCGCATGGACGAAGCGGGATACATCAAAATTACCGGGCGTAAAAAAGATATTATTGTGCGCGGAGGGGAAAACATCAGCAGCCGCGAAGTGGAGGATATTTTATTGCAGCATCCGCGCATTCATGATGCCTGCGTTGTCGCGATGCCAGACGATCGGTTAGGTGAACGGTCGTGCGCTTATGTGGTGCTGAAACCGCCGCATCATTCGCTGTCGCTGGAATCAGTGGTGGCCTTTTTTAGCCGCAAACGGGTGGCAAAGTATAAATATCCGGAACACATCGTCATTGTCGAAACGTTACCGCGCACGGCGTCCGGCAAGGTACAAAAATACCAGCTGCGTCAGGATATCATTCAGCGTTTAAGCGTGGAGAGTGTGGAAAGCGTTGAAGGGTAAAGTACCGGATGGCGATGCTAACACCTCTAATCCGGCCTACGTTGCATACTAACCGTAGGCCGGATAAGGCATTTACGCCACCATCCGGCATGATGTTACTTCTTCAGTTCAGCCAGGCTCAGCCAGGTCTGCACGACGGTGTCCGGGTTCAGCGACAGACTGTCGATCCCCTCTTCCATCAACCAGGCGGCGAAGTCTTCGTGATCGGATGGACCCTGACCGCAAATACCCACGTATTTGCCCTGCTTCTTGGCTGCACGAATCGCCATCGACAGCAGCGCTTTCACCGCGTCGTTACGCTCGTCAAACAGTTCAGAAACCACACCAGAGTCACGGTCCAGTCCCAGCGCCAGCTGCGTCATGTCGTTTGAACCGATGGAGAAACCGTCAAAGTACTCAAGGAACTGTTCGGCCAGCAAGGCGTTGGACGGGATCTCGCACATCATGATGATCTTCAGTCCGTTCTCACCGCGTTTCAGCCCCTGACGCGCCAGCTCTTCCACTACCGCTTTCGCCTGGGCAACGGTACGTACAAACGGGACCATCACTTCAACGTTAGTCAGGCCCATATCGTTACGGACACGTTTCACTGCGTCACATTCCAGCGCGAAACAGTCGCGGAAGCTATCAGCAATGTAACGGCCCGCCCCGCGGAAGCCCAGCATCGGGTTCTCTTCATGCGGCTCATAACGCTCACCGCCGACGAGGTTGGCATATTCGTTGGACTTAAAGTCTGACATACGCACGATAACGCGTTTTGGATAGAACGCCGCGCCCAGAGTAGCGATCCCTTCCGTCAGACGACCAACGTAGAATTCACGCGGGGAATCAAAACCTTTCATCATGCCGCGGATTTCGTTTTGCAGCTCAGGCGTCTGGTCATCGAACTCCAACAACGCACGCGGGTGTACGCCAATCATGCGGTTGATGATAAATTCCAGACGCGCCAGGCCGACACCTTCGTTTGGCAGACAGGCGAAGTCGAAAGCCCGGTCCGGGTTACCCACGTTCATCATCACCTTCAACGGCAGATCCGGCATGGTTTCCACGCTGGAACTCTTCACGCTGAAGTCGAGCATCTCAGCATAAACATAACCGGTATCGCCCTCGGCACAGGAGACAGTGACTTTCTCACCGTCCTTCATACGCTCGGTGGCATCACCACAGCCAACCACGGCCGGGATCCCCAGTTCACGGGCAATGATCGCCGCGTGGCAGGTACGACCGCCACGGTTGGTGACAATCGCCGCCGCTTTCTTCATGATCGGTTCCCAGTCCGGGTCGGTCATGTCGGTAACCAGGACGTCGCCAGGTTCGATACGGTTCATTTCGCTGATGTCCTGAATGACTTTGACCGGACCCGCGCCAATGCGGTGACCGATAGCACGACCTTCAGCAATAATTTTACCCTGAGCATGCAGCGTATAACGCTCCATCACCTGGCCGCGCGAGCGCACGGTTTCCGGACGCGCCTGCACAATGAACAGCTTGCCGGTATGACCGTCTTTCGCCCATTCGATGTCCATCGGACGACCGTAGTGCTTCTCGATCTGTACCGCCTGCTTCGCCAGCTCCTGCACTTCTTCGTTGGTCAGGGAGAAAATGTCGCGCTGCTCCTGCGGTACATCTTCAATCGTCACCTGCTTGCCGTGTTCCTGGGTTGGCGCGTAGACCATACGGATTTTTTTCGAACCCATTGTGCGACGGACGATCGCCGGACGGTTTGCCGCCAGAGTCGGTTTGTGCACGTAGAATTCATCCGGGTTAACGGCACCCTGCACAACCATCTCGCCGAGGCCCCATGCGGAAGTGATGAACACCACCTGATCGAAACCGGATTCGGTATCGATGGAGAACATTACGCCGGAAGACGCGAGGTCTGAGCGCACCATCCGCTGAACGCCAGCAGAGAGCGCCACGCCACGATGGTCATAACCCTGGTGAACGCGATAAGAGATTGCACGGTCGTTAAACAGCGAGGCAAAGACGTGTTTGATAGCAACCAGTACGGCATCAAATCCCTGGACGTTGAGGAAGGTTTCCTGCTGACCGGCAAATGACGCATCTGGCATATCTTCTGCGGTGGCGGAAGAGCGCACGGCAAAAGAGGCATGGGCATCGTCTGCTGACAACTGCGCGTAGGCATCGCGGACGGCATTTTCCAGCTCCGGCTGGAAAGGAGTGTCGATAATCCACTGGCGGATCTGTGCGCCGGCTTTCGCAAGCTCGGTGACATCGTCAATATCCGTTTTATCCAGCAGCTCATAAATGCGCTGGTTTACACCGCTCTGGTCCAGAAACTGGTTAAACGCATCGGCGGTCGTTGCAAAACCATTCGGTACGGAAACACCCATACCGGAAAGGTTAGTAATCATTTCACCCAGGGAGGCATTTTTGCCCCCAACTCTGTCTACATCATTCATGCCGAGTTGGTTATACCAAAGCACCAGCGGTGACGAGCCATTGTTGGACATCGAACAATCCTTATATATGAACGAGGTTAGGAAACTCAATTTTGCGTAATTATCTTTGCATATTTACTTCAGCGAAAAAAACGGTGAATCGTTCAAGCAACTTTATTTTTTATTTTTTCAGATTGTTTCCGCATTTGCGCAAACCCGCGAGCCACAGGGGATCACCACAAAAACTACCGGTATAAACATTTGTTCCGAAAAATGAAATGTACTTTTCAGTAAATATAAAAATACCGTTTCATTTTACAAAATAGATGCAGCAATATTCGCTTCTGGCGAATTTTAATTTATGCTTTCAGAGAATTATGTCAGCCCCAGGATGAGCAAAATGGATAATGCTGTTGATCGTCACGTATTTTATATTTCTGATGGTACGGCCATCACCGCCGAGGTATTGGGCCACGCGGTAATGTCGCAATTTCCGGTTACGATCAGCAGCATTACGCTGCCGTTTGTGGAAAATGAGAGTCGTGCGCGAGCGGTCAAAGACCAGATTGACGCGATCTATCAACAAACTGGCGTGCGCCCTTTGGTGTTTTACTCTATCGTTTTGCCGGAAATTCGCTCGATCATTTTGCAAAGCGAAGGATTTTGTCAGGATATCGTGCAGGCGTTGGTTGCCCCACTGCAGCAAGAGATGAAGCTCGATCCTACGCCGATCGCCCATCGTACCCACGGCCTGAACCCCGGCAACCTTAACAAGTACGACGCGCGCATTGCCGCCATTGATTATACCCTCGCCCATGACGACGGCATTTCGTTGCGCAACCTCGATCAGGCACAGGTGATCCTGCTTGGCGTTTCCCGTTGCGGTAAAACCCCGACCAGTTTGTATCTGGCCATGCAGTTTGGCATTCGCGCGGCCAACTACCCCTTTATTGCCGATGATATGGATAATCTGGTGCTGCCAGCGTCCCTGAAGCCGTTACAGCATAAATTGTTCGGCCTGACCATCGACCCTGAGCGCCTGGCAGCCATCCGCGAAGAGCGCCGGGAAAACAGCCGCTACGCCTCGATGCGCCAGTGCCGGATGGAGGTTGCTGAGGTGGAAGCGCTATACCGGAAAAACCAGATCCCATGGCTGAACAGTACCAATTATTCGGTAGAAGAGATTGCTACCAAGATCCTCGACATCATGGGGCTGAATCGCCGCATGTACTAGAATGCTAGTGCATTGGTTCGATTTTTTGTTATTATGCTCGCCACCAGGCAGGATGAGTATGATATTGTGATATACATCACTTCCCGGTAGTCCTGCCGTTGAAGCAACAAATTTCTGAGACAAGTAATGAACAGAACCGATGAACTCCGTACTGCGCGTATTGACAACCTGGTCACTCCAGCAGAGCTTGCGCAACGGCATCCTGTTTCGTCCTCCGTCGCCCGTCATGTTACGGACTCCCGACGCCGGATAGAAAAAATATTAAATGGTGAAGACGCTCGTTTACTGGTGATCGTAGGTCCCTGCTCGATTCACGATCTTGATGCCGCCATGGAATACGCGACGCGTTTACAGGCGCTGCGCGAAAAACATCAGGCGCGTCTGGAAATCGTGATGCGCACTTATTTTGAAAAACCGCGCACCGTAGTGGGCTGGAAAGGCTTAATTTCCGACCCGGATTTAAACGGCAGCTACCGCGTGAACCACGGCATTGAACTGGCGCGCAAACTGCTGTTGCAGGTCAATGAACTGGGCGTACCCACGGCAACAGAATTCCTCGACATGGTGACCGGTCAGTTTATTGCCGATTTAATCAGTTGGGGAGCCATTGGCGCACGCACCACCGAAAGCCAGATCCACCGTGAAATGGCCTCTGCGCTTTCCTGCCCGGTCGGCTTTAAAAACGGTACGGATGGCAATACGCGTATTGCCGTCGATGCGATTCGCGCCTCCCGTGCCAGCCATATGTTCCTCTCTCCGGATAAAACCGGCCAGATGACCATTTATCAGACCAGCGGCAATCCTTACGGGCATATCATCATGCGCGGCGGTAAAAAGCCGAATTATTATGCTGAAGATATTGCCGCCGCCTGCGATACCCTGCACGAATTTTCCCTGCCTGAACATCTGGTGGTCGATTTTAGCCATGGCAATTGCCAGAAGCAGCATCGTCGTCAGTTGGACGTTTGTGATGATGTGTGCCAGCAAATTCGCAATGGTTCGACGGCGATTGCCGGGATTATGGCGGAGAGTTTCCTGCGTGAAGGTACGCAAAAAATCGTTAGCGGCCAGCCGCTGGTTTACGGCCAGTCCATTACCGACCCGTGCCTGAACTGGGAAGATACTGAACTGCTGGTTGAAAAACTCGCCTCTGCGGTTGATAGCCGTTTTTAATGCTGTTCGCCGGGTAACATCACGTTGCCCGGTGCTAATCCTTTGTTTTCCCCCTCCTTATTGTACAAAATCTATTCTCGTCACAATTATTTCACAAAAAGGCTTGCCGCAATTTTGCAGTTTGATGATAATGATTATCATTGTTAAATTGATTGTTATTTTTAAAAACTATTCACGTATGGATAACACAACAACGCCCGCAAAAGAAAAAACACCGCCTGCCGTCGCGCCAAACGAGCGCCGAATTGACAGTAAAAGTCTGCTGGGCAAAGAGGGGCGCGTGATCATAGAACACGATGGTCAGCTCTATCTGCTGCGCCAGACACAAGCCGGAAAACTCATTCTGACCAAATAAACACCACTTTTCGCCAGCCACCCAGGTAGTACCCAGGCAGCCAGCGCTTTTCGATTTCCTAATGGAGAGTTGCTATGCCACACCTGCACACTGCATCCCTGCGCCCTTCGCTCTTGGCGCTGGCGATTATCAGTAACCTGCCCGCCGTCGCGTATGCGGCTGTAGAAGATATGACCGTCACCGCTACCGGCAATGCCCGTAGTGCTTTTGAAGCACCGATGATGGTCAGCGTGATTGATGCCACCGCGCCGGAAAACCAGACCGCCAGCTCAGCAGCCGACCTGTTGCGTACGGTTCCGGGCCTGACCCTTGACGGCACCGGTCGCACTAACGGCCAGGACGTGAATCTGCGCGGCTACGATCGACGTGGCGTTCTGGTGCTGGTTGATGGCGTTCGTCAGGGAACCGACACCGGACACCTGAACAGTACCTTCCTCGATCCGGCGCTGATCAAACGCATCGAGGTCGTCCGTGGCCCTTCTGCACTGCTGTACGGTAGCGGCGCGTTAGGTGGAGTGATCGCCTATGACACTGCGGATGCCAAAGATCTGCTGGAAGCCGGACAAAACAGCGGTTATCGCGTGTTCGGTACCGCGGCAACCGGCGATCACAGCCTCGGTATGGGCGCCAGCGCGTTTGGTCGCAGCGATACGCTGGACGGACTGCTTGCCTGGTCCAGTCGCGATCGCGGTGATTTGCGCCAGAGCAACGGTACTACGGCACCAAACGACGAAGCGATTAACAATATGCTGGCGAAAGGCAGCTGGAAAATTGACAGCGCCCAGACGCTGGCCGGCTCGCTGCGTTACTACAACAATGACGCCCGTGAACCTAAAAACCCGCAAACCAGCGCAGCGGATGCCACCAGCAACCCGATGACCGATCGCTCAACCATCCAGCGCGACGCGCAACTGACCTACTCGATTGCTCCAGCCGAGAATGACTGGTTGAATGCGGATGCCCGCGTCTACTGGTCCGAAGCACGCATTAATGCGCAAAACACGGATAACACCGGCGAGTTTCGCAAACAAACCACCAAAGGCGGCAAAATCGACAACCGCAGCCGTCTGTTTACCGACTCTTTTGCATCTCACCTGCTGACCTACGGCGGGGAATACTATCGTCAGGAACAACAGCCAGGCGGCGCAACCACCGGTTTCCCGGAGGCAAAAATCGATTTCAGCTCCGGTTGGCTACAAGATGAAATCACCCTGCGCGACCTGCCAGTTACGCTGCTGGGCGGTACCCGTTATGACTCTTATCGCGGCAGCAGCGACGGCTATGAAGATGTCGATGCCGATAAATGGTCGTCCCGCGCCGGGCTCACCGTTGCGCCAACCGACTGGCTGATGCTGTTCGGTTCATACGCTCAGGCCTTCCGTGCGCCGACCATGGGCGAGATGTATAACGATGCGAAACACTTCTCGATTGGCCGTTTTTACACCAACTACTGGGTGCCAAACCCTAATCTACGCCCGGAAACCAACGAAACCCAGGAATACGGATTTGGCCTGCGCTTTGACGATCTGTTGATGGCGAGCGATGCGCTCGAATTTAAAGCCAGCTATTTCGACACCAAAGCGAAAGATTACATCTCCACCAGCGTCGACTTTGCCGCCGCGACAACCATGTCCTATAACGTACCCAACGCCAAAATCTGGGGCTGGGACGTGATGGCGAAATATTCCGCCGATCTGTTCAGCCTCGACATGGCCTATAACCGTACGCGCGGCAAAGATACAGACACCGGCGAATACATTTCCAGCATTAACCCGGATACCGTCACCAGCAAACTGAACGTACCGGTTGCGCACAGCGGTTTCTCCGTTGGCTGGATAGGTACCTTTGCTGACCGTTCAACGCATATCAGCAGCAGCTACACGAAACAGCCCGGTTATGCGGTAAACGATTTCTACGTGAGCTATCAGGGCCAACAAGCGCTGAAAGGCATGACCACCACGCTGGTACTGGGCAACGCCTTCGACAAAGAGTACTGGTCGCCGCAGGGCATTCCGCAGGATGGTCGTAATGGAAAAATTTTCGTGAGTTATCAGTGGTAATCACTTTTCCCCGGTTCGCCGGGGCAGCAATCTGGAAGGAAGAGACAATGAATCATTACACACGCTGGCTGGAACTGAAGAAAGAAAATCCTGGCAAATACGCACGTGATATTGCGGGATTGATGAATATTAGCGAAGCCGAACTGACCTTCGCGCGCGTCGGTCATGACGCCTGGCGCTTACGGGGCGAAGTGCGTGAAATCCTCGGCGCACTGGAAGCCGTCGGCGAAACCAAATGTATATGCCGCAACGAATATGCGGTGCATGAGCAGGTTGGTGCGTTTACCAATCAGCACCTGAACGGTCATGCCGGACTGGTACTCAATCCGCGCGCTCTCGACCTGCGCCTGTTCCTCAATCAGTGGGCAAGCGTGTTCCATATCAGCGAAACAACCGCCCACGGCGAGCGTCAGAGCATTCAGTTCTTTGACCATCAGGGGGATGCGCTGCTGAAGGTCTATGCCACACAGAATACCCTCATTGAGGAATGGGCTGCGTTGCTGACCCGTTTCATCTTCGCTGAAAACCCGCCTCTGGCGCTACAACCCGCCACCCCTTCTACTCCAGCTACCGTCACGGTCGATGCGCAGACTGTTGATCAAGAGTGGCGAGCCATGACCGATGTACACCAGTTCTTCGGTCTGCTGAAACGCCACGATCTCACCCGCCAACAGGCTTTTAACCTGGTGGGCGACGATCTGGCCTGTAAAGTCGCAAATAGCGCTCTGGCGCAGTTACTCGACACCGCGCGCCAGGATGGCAATGAAATTATGGTCTTTGTGGGTAATCGTGGCTGCGTACAGATTTTTACCGGTGTGATAGAAAAACTGGTGCCGATGAAAGGCTGGCTGAATATATTCAACCCGACATTTACCTTACACCTGCTGGAAGAGAGCGTGGCAGAAACATGGGTGACGCGCAAACCGACCGCCGATGGCCACGTTACCAGCCTGGAACTGTTTGCTGCCGACGGCACGCAAATCGCCCAGTTGTATGGTCAACGAACGGAAGGCGAACCGGAGCAGACGCAATGGCGCGCGCAAATTGACGCACTGACGCCGAAAGGGCTGGCCGCATGAAAAAACTGCTGGTCCTGATTGCGCTACTGCCCATCGTCGCGATGGCTGCGTCCAGGGAACGGGTTGTTGCTCTCGGTGGCGATGTCACCGAGATTGTATACGCACTGGGAGCACAGTCTTCCCTTGTGGCGCGAGACAGCACCAGCCAGTGGCCTGAAGCAGCAAACGCCCTACCTGATGTCGGTTATTTGCGCCAACTCAACGCCGAAGGGATCCTTGCCACCCGTCCTACGCTGGTCCTTGCCAGCGCGCAGGCGCAGCCCTCTCTGGCGCTAAAACAGCTCGAACAGAGCAACGTCAGGGTTGTGACGATCCCGGCAAGCAACGCGCTTAATGTGATTGATGAAAAAATTCGCGTCATCGCCGAAGCCACCCATAGGGAGGCCGATGGCGAAACGCTGCGCACCCGCTTACGTCAGGAACTGGCGGCGTTGCCGTCATCTGAACTTAACAAACGAGTGTTGTTTATTCTCAATCATGGCGGGATGACCGCGATGGCAGCGGGCCAGCAAACCGCAGCCGATGCGGCTATTCGTGCCGCCGGTTTGCGCAACGCAATGCAGGGTGTTAACCGCTATCAGCCGCTGTCGCAGGAAGGTGTCATTGCCAGCCAACCCGATCTGGTGGTGATTTCACAGGACGGCGTTAAGGCGATGGGTGGCGAAGATAACCTGTGGGCGCTGCCGGGCCTGGCGCAGACGCCTGCCGGACGGAATAAACAGGTATTGCAGGTTGACGATATGGCGCTGCTCGGCTTTAGCGTACGCACCCCGCAGGCCATTTTGCAGCTTCGCGCTAAAGCAGAGCAATTGCCCTGATGTCGCGACGTATCCGTTGTTCTTTATGGACACTCGCACTCATGTTGGTCGTGATGACAATCATGGCTACCGGTTTTGGCGCGTTGCGCCTGCCGGTAAGTTTGCTGTGGCGTGATGGTGATGAGGCACTGCGTCAAATCTGGCTCACCATTCGCCTGCCCCGCGTCCTGCTGGCGCTGGTGATTGGCGGTTCTCTGGCGCTCGCGGGCTGCGTGATGCAGGGCCTGTTCCGCAACCCGCTTGCCGATCCGGGATTACTGGGGATAAGCAGCGGTGCCGCCTGCGCCGTCGCCCTGTGGGTAGTGCTGCCGGTCTCTTTGCCCGCGCTGTTGATGCTGTACGCCCCCATGCTGGCCGCTTTTCTCGGTGCGCTGGCGGCAACGGTGGTTATTTTTATCCTTAGCCAACAGCGCGACGCTTCACTCTCACGTCTGCTGTTGGTCGGTATTGCCATCAACGCGCTGTGCGGGGCGGCGATTGGCGTTCTGTCGTGGGTCAGTAATGACGCGCAACTGCGCCAGCTGTCGCTATGGGGGATGGGCAGTCTGGGGGCCGCGCAATGGTCCACGCTGCTGGCTGTCACTTCATTGACTGTACCGACGGTGCTGATCATCTGGCGTCTGGCACCGGCGCTGAACCTGCTGCAGTTAGGTGAGGAAGAGGCGCATTACCTCGGCGTAGATGTGCGTACCGTTCAGCGTGTTTTGCTACTTTGTAGCGCATTGCTGGTTGCCGCAGCCGTGGCGGTAAGCGGCGTAATAGGCTTCATCGGGCTGGTTATCCCGCATCTGATGCGCATGTGGCTCGGCTCAGACCATCGGGCCGTTATCCCAGGTTCCGTGCTGGCGGGCGCATTTTTATTGCTGATAGCCGACACGCTGGCCCGTACGGCGGTTGCGCCTGCGGAAATGCCGGTCGGTTTGCTAACCAGTCTTCTGGGCGCACCGTGGTTTTTATGGCTTATTTTTCGTCAGCGAGGACCTCATGGCTGAACATTTCATCGCTGAAGGGCTTCACTATCGCGTCGCGGGCAGAGCGGTGATTGACGACGTCACTCTTGCTCTCGAAAAAGGTGAACTGGTGGCGCTCATCGGCCCAAACGGTGCGGGGAAATCCACCCTGCTGCGCCTGCTGACCGGTTTTCTGAAACCGGCTACAGGGCGCTGCGTGCTGGCGGGTAAACCGCTGGATGAATGGCATACCCAAACACTGTCGCGGCATCGGGCGGTGATGCGCCAGCAAACACAACTGGGATTTGACTGGCCGGTAGAGGCCGTCATCGCGATGGGGCGTGCGCCCTGGACCCAGCGGTCGGAACCTCGACTTATCGCTCAGGTGATGGAAATGACCGGATGTACACCGCTGGCGGGCCGGCAATACGCCGCGCTTTCCGGCGGCGAACAACAGCGAGTACAGTTAGCCCGTGCACTGGCGCAACTTTGGTGCGACGGCGCGCCTCGCGGCTGGTTATTCCTTGATGAACCGACCTCTGCGCTGGATCTTTACCACCAGCAGCATCTGTTGCGCTTGCTGAAGACGCTTACCGCTTCACAAGAGCTGCATGTGTGCATTGTGCTTCACGATCTGAATCTCGCCGCACTGTGGGCAGACAGAATAGTGTTGCTGCACAACGGCAGGCTGGTGTCGCAGGGAACGCCTGAGGCCGTGTTACAGGCCGATGACCTGAAACGCTGGTATGGCGCGCAGGTACACGTTGGCCAGCATCCGGCCAACGGCTCCCCACAGGTGTTTCTGGCCCCTTAGCTTGAACAGCTCACTTCCAGCCGTTTGCCCCAGTCAGGTGGACGGCTGACATAGTCATCATCACGATCGACAAATGGGGTACGCAACGCCTCGTGTAACCGATGCAGCTCGGCGTAATCCCCCTGCTCTGCCTGATTAATCGCCCGTTGCGCCAACCAGTTACGCAATACCATCGCCGGATTAGCCGCCTTCATCTGCGTTTGTCTGACTGCGTCGGCAATGTTGTCTTGCTGCAGGCGTGAGCGATACCGTGTGAACCAGTCATCAAACGCTGCGCGGTCGATAAACTCATCGCGCAGCGGGGATTGCGCGCTGTGTTGTTCCGTCTGACTGAGCATGCGAAACGTTCGCGTATAGTCGCTTCTTTCCCGCGCCATCAGGTTAAACAGTTCACTAAGCAGTTCGTTATCGTTTTTTTGCTCGCTAAAGAAGCCAAGCTTTTGTCGCATCCGCTGACCGTAGCGAGTTAACAGCGCCAGTTGATAACTGTCCAGCGCATCATTAAGCGCCTCGACCGGGATAAATGGCGACAGAGTTTGCGCCAGACGTTGCAGGTTCCAAAGCGCCGCGGCCGGTTGATTATCGAAACTGTATCGCCCCTGGTTGTCTGAGTGGTTGCAGATAAAATCGGGGACGTAGTCATCAAGGAAACCGAATGGACCGTAATCCATCGTCAGTCCCAGAATCGACATGTTGTCGGTGTTCATGACACCATGCGCAAATCCCACCGCCTGCCAGTCCGCGATTAACGTCGCAGTACGCGTGACAACATCGTTAAACCACAGCTGATACTTATCGGCTTCTTCCTGCCATTGCGGCCAATAATAGCGAATCGCAAAGTCAGCCAACTGGCGCACTTTTTCCGGCTCGCGGCGATAGTAAAAATGCTCAAAATGGCCAAAGCGCATATGGCTTTGCGCCACGCGAATGAGCATCGCCCCTGATTCTACCGTTTCGCGATACACCGGCGTGTCGCTGGTAACAATCGACAATGCCCGCGTGGTCGGTATTCCCAGGTAATGCATCGCTTCGCTGGCCAGGCTTTCGCGAATTGTCGAGCGCAGTACGGCGCGACCATCCCCCATACGGGAATAAGGCGTAAGTCCGGCGCCTTTCAGGTGCCAGTCACACGTTGAGCCGTCAGCGAGCTGTTGTTCGCCCAACAGGATCCCGCGTCCATCGCCAAGCTGGCCCGCCCAGACGCCAAATTGATGTCCGCTATAAACTTGCGCTAAAGGCGACATCCCGGGAAGCAACGATTCACCGCCCCAAACACCGGCTCCGGTTGGAATATCAAATAGTGTCTCTGGAATAGCTAATTGCTCCGCCAGCGCATCGTTATGCCAGATCAGGCGCGCGTTTTTCAGGGGAGTGGGTGAAAGTGCTGTATAGGTTGCTGGTAATTCATCACGCCAGCGGGTGGTAAAAGACAGGGTCATAGGGCCTCCTGTCTCTAGTGTAGACTGTTAAAAGCCTGTTAAACACCAGCAAATATGAGGGTTATATCTTCGCGAGCGAAATTATCTGCGCGGGGGGCACAGCAGGCCACAGCGCGCCCTGCATGGCGCTGAATCCCAGAGGCAGTACGCGCGCTAACATCTCGGGTGTATCAATACCGCTAATGATAATTGACTCACTGCTGGGAAATAGCTGTGCCAGGATAGCCCGCATAAACGGCTCAAACGAAATATGTGTAATCCTTTGTTGAACAAAGTTTTTATCGAGCACGACGCGTTTGAACAGCCCATCAAAAATTGCCCGATTTGATATGCCGCCAGCACCATAGTTTGTCAGTACTAATGGAAATCGCGCCGCCAGTGCAGCCAGCGTTGGATTCGCTTTTCCATTATTTAACTCTGGATAGTTTTCATTAATAGCCAGTTCCAGAAATGACAATCGTTCAACTTGTGAAGCAAATTTAGCATCTGATAATAAAGTATTAGCAATTGCCGGCGTTAAATTAATCCAGGCAGAAACCTTTCGTTGAATAAAAAAATGTTGGCACGTTTCGATTAATTCAAGCTTTTCGGTAAATAAGCGACATTGCTCTTCGTCCGACATCCGAGGTAGGACCAGCTCGGTGGGTATACGCACATCCCCCTGCGCACTGGCAAAACTGGTAATGATATCTACGTATTCAAGATCGCCTTTTTCGTTTCTCGCAGGGAGAAAAGAGAACTCTGAATGGTAAAGAGTATCCATTGAAACAATCATCGTGCCAGCCCCTCTGCATAGGTGTTATCCGGCATCCTGTAGCAAAGGATGGAGAAATACGTTATTGCTGATGCAAGTAGAGGCCCTTTCATTTTTCCCTTTATAGCCAGTAAATCGAATCCCTTTTTTTTAGCTTATCCTGATTATAAGCGAATATCCAGCTTTGCACTTTTTAATATCTCGGAATAAATCATATTTTTAGCAAGATACGCTCTTAATGTTCAGGGGTATTGTCCGGCTGGCGGCAGAAATAAGAAGTTACTAACAAATGGAAATGTCGAGGCTGCTCAGCCGTAGGCAGCCTCGTGACTGATGAGGATTAAATACGTCGCGCCTGCCAAAAGTTTTTGCGCCAGTAAACGTTGTCCAGTGATGAGCGCATCACACCACGGCTGGTTGAGGCATGAATAAATTGATTATTGGTATCGTAAATTCCGACATGCAGACCGCTTTCCCCAGACCCGGTTTTAAAGAACACCAGATCGCCGGGCAGCAAATCATCTTTATCAATTTCGGTACCAATCTTTGATTGCGTGCGGGTATCACGCGGGAGTTGCAGATCGAATTTATCGCGCATTGTCATCAATACAAATCCAGAACAATCCACTCCGTTACGGCTCATGCCGCCATAACGATAGGGTGTGCCATGCCAGGTTTGTAGCTGGTCATTAAGCCCGGCGATAACGGCGATAGAATCCGACAAGCGGGCATTTGGCGCAGGAGCACGATGGCTGCTGCAGCCCGCCAAAAACAATGCTGTGATGAAAAGAAGCCAAAAGCGCATTCAGGACGAATCCTCTGAATTATATTTTTATGTCAATTTAGCGTGGAAATTATATGATTTTCAAGAACCCATTTAACTTAAGTGGTTGATATGAGCATTCTGTGGCCTTCAATATCCAAACGACGGAAGTTCACGCCATAAGCCGCAGCCAGATTGGCTGGCGTTAGTACCGTATCACGAGCACCACTGGCAAGCAGCTTCCCGCGTTTGAGGAGCCAGGCCTTGTGCGCATGACGTAAGGTATGATTAAGGTCATGGCTGCTCATTACAATCGCGATGCCCTGTAAACACAGCTGACCCAGCATCCGGTCCAGCGCATTTTGTTGCGCCACGTCCAGGCTGTTCATCGGCTCATCCAGCAGCAAAAGCTGGCCGAATGGATTCGCTTGTGGGCAAATCTGCAGGATAACCGCAGCCAGGCGCACGCGCTGCCACTCACCGCCGGAGAGCTGATTCACGCTGCGTCCCAGCTTATCCCCAAGCCCAAGCGCATCGGCGACTTCTTGTAACAAATCGGTGCGTGCTTTATCGGGTTGATGCAGCGTCAGAAAATGCCAGACCGGCATCGCAAACGGCGGGTTTTGCTGTTGCGCAAGATAAGCGCGATATTGCGCCAGCTTTGCTGCCGGCCATTCATCCAATGACACATCACCAAAGGTGATGCTGCCCTTGCCGGTCGTCAGCCCCGCCATTCGCGCCAACAGCGTGCTCTTTCCTGCGCCGTTAGGCCCCACTAAATGCAGGATCTCCCCTGCTTTTATCTCACCAGAAAGCGGGCCAAGTCGGGTCGATTCTGCTACGTCCTGTAGCTGCATCAATCGAGACATTAGTTTGCCAGCGCCATCTTGATGGATTGCACCAGAACAGGATCCTCAGGCGTCATATCGGGTGAAAATCGTTGCAGTACCTGACCATCCCGACCCACTAAAAACTTCTCGAAATTCCACAGAATATCGTCCGGGTAGAGCGGCGCCCGACCTTTACTCGCCATACGCTCATAGAATCCACTATCCGCAGGCGCGACGGCGGTTGGCGCGGCATCAATCAGTTTCTGATACAGCGGATGGCGTCCCTCGCCGTTGACCTCAATTTTGCTGAACATCGGGAAGGTAACGCCCCAGGTGGTACTGCAGTACGTTTTTATTTCCTCTTCACTGCCCGGCTCCTGGCCCAGAAACTGGTTGCAGGGGAACCCAAGAACGGTAAAGCCCTGCTGATGCCAGGCTTTCTGCAGATTCTCCAGTTGCTCATATTGCGGCGTTAGCCCACATTTTGAAGCAACGTTGACGATTAACAGCACATTTCCGGCATACGGCTGCAGTGAGGTCACCTCGCCGTCGATGGTCGTCACGTCTGTATCGAGGATAGTGTTTTGCATAGCATCTCCAGAACAACAGGTGGATTTTCAGTTTTTAATCATAGACCGAATCAACGCGTTCTAGCGCGCGGCTTTTAACAATAGCCAGATAAATACCGGTGCGCCCATGGTGGCCGTCACCACGCCAATTGGCAGCTCAGCCGAGGCCAGCACCAGACGCGCGACAACATCAGCCAACAGTAATACGATAGCGCCAGCCAATGCGCAGCCCGGCAGTAACACGCGATGATCGGTTAAGCCGCACAGCCGCAGAATATGTGGGATCACAAGCCCAATAAAGCCAATCGCTCCCGCCAGAGCCACGCTTACGCCAACCATCCAGCCTGTGGCGACCACCAGCAGGTTGCGCCAGAACCATAATGGCAATCCCAACTGACGTGCAGAAGTCTCCCCCAGCGCCAGCATATTCATCGGCTGCGACTGACAGCATATCCACACCAGCACCGGAATCAACGCCACCATGAGCCAGGCCTGATGCCAGTCAACGCCGCCAAAGCCCCCCATCATCCAGTACATTAGCTGTCGCAAATCAAAAGAAGTGGAGAAGTAGATGGCCCATGTCATCAGCGCGCTACAGATAATGCCCAGCGCCACCCCCGCCAACAGCAGACGGCTGGTAGACAAATGACGGCGGGCAAAACGGAGCAGAATAAGCGTGATAATCAGCGCCCCAGCGATGGCGCATAAGCCCAACGCCCAGCCGGGGAGCTGCCCCTGCCCCAGCAGCACCGCCGCGATGAGCCCGACGCCCGCGCCATTAGACACGCCCAGTAATCCAGGCTCTGCGAGCGGGTTTTCAAAGAGAGCTTGCATCACTGCGCCAGATAAGGCCAACGCAGCACCTACCAGCAAAACGGCGAGGGTACGGGGAAATCGGATTTGCCAGACGAACAGATCGCCGCGGGCGCTGAACCAGTCGCCGGGGGCGATCCACTGTTCTCCTGCGCATAAGCTAATCACGAGCATGACCAATAGCAACAGCGATAAAGTGCCTAACCAGTATCGGTCTCGCCGACGTTGTAATTGTGCAAAAGGTTGCATGTTTATACTTTTTTTTATGGGTTATCTCATTAATTTTACGATGAAAGCAAAAAACATGGAAGGAAGCTCTACCGCAAATGAGGCAATGGCCTAAAACAGCATGAACCTTAGTCTTTTGCATAATGCAATGCTGGCAGCAATACCAGGTAGTCGCTGTCATTATTAATATCGTTCCTGAGATTAAATAAATAACCACAACCGGACAGGATGTCCGGTTGCAGAAGTTTTGTGTGATTGTCTTCTCATCAATACGTAAATATATTGTGTAGTCTTCGTATCATCATAACACCCTCAGGAATTATCTTATGGATATAATTCTTTCGCTTATTGCCGGTGCAATTATTGGTTTCATATTTACATTAATAAAACTACCCATTCCAGCCCCTGCTGTCTGGCCTGGTGTATTTGGTATCATCGGTGTACTTAGTGGTAATCAGATCTTTAACTATTTATTCAACAAATAAATTCATTCACCAAAAAATTAACGTATAGACAAAATAAACTTATTACATGGACCTCTCATCACATTCATGAAAAGTGAGGATTAGATGCCCTGTCGTTACAAAAAACAGCGTCTTCGCTATATTTTAACACTGCTCAAAAAACAAGGAAGTGTAAAAATATCATCTCTTGTTAAGGTACTTGATGTTACGGAAAGAACACTCCGACGCGATATCAATGACCTTGTAAAAACAGGACATGTCCGCTCATGCTATGGAGGTGCTGTATATAATCACGACAATGCATTCCCATTATATGAGAACAACTCTCTTTATTTGCACCAAAACATCATCATTAACCAATTAAAGATCGAACGAGAAATATCAATGAACGAAAACAATGGGAAAGTTTACATTCTGGGTTCATTTAATACCGACTTAGTCTATCGGCTTCACCGTTTTCCTATTTCAGGAGAAACCACGCGCGCGCTTTTTTCCTGTTGTTTACCCGGAGGGAAAGGCAGCAACCAGGCGATAGCATCCGCACAAGCCAATGCTCGCACTTATTTTACAGTCAAATTAGGTGAAGATGAGTTTTCAACCAAAGCCCAGCATTTTTTAAATGGCGTAGGATTAGAAAAACTAACCATCTTTACCAAAAATGATGCACCAACCGGCAGTGCCGTAGTGATGATATCCGAAGAAGCTGGCGATAATGTAATCGTTATTAATCCAGGGGCTAATCAGGAAATAACGAGTGAAGAAATTATATCCTGTTATGACGAGATAGGCACCGCCAATGTTTTTTTGACGCAGATGGAAAACAATCCTGACGCTACAGCTCAAGCTATTAAGTTCGCACATGCCGCAGGAGTGATGACAATCCTGAATCCAGCGCCATGGCGCAAGGAGGTGACAGACCTTCTCCGCTGGACACACATCCTAACCCCAAACCTCACAGAAGCAGAGGCGATTATTGGCAAGGCTATTCGTACGCCAGACGATATTCATCAGGCCGCCGAAATCATGCACCAAATGGGACCACAATATATTCTAATTACGTTAGGCAAAGATGGGTGCTGGTTATTTGATGGATCTACACACCAACAGTTCCCGGCATATCCCGCCGTTAATATTGATACATCCGGCGCCGGTGATGCATTTAATGGTGCACTCGCGGCACGACTTGCCTGTGGAGAAAATATTGCTAGCGCAATTCATTACGCCTGTGTATTTGCAGCACTGGCCGTAGAGCGTGAAGGTGCAGCCAATATGCCATCCCATGAACTCGTATTAAAACGATTAGCTTGTACTAAATACTGATATTAATCCACCACCAAAATAGGGATATAAAATGAAAAAAATCGCCTTCGGGGCTTTATTATCGTGCGTAGCTTTTTCCTCATTAGCTGAACAACAATACGGCTGGGGAAATATACATTTTGACTATCAATCCTGGGATGCCGGTGTTAAAGACCTCGAATATGAACAAGCCTTAATTGGTATTGAGGGAGGTATTGGTTTTGATTGGGGTGAAATGTACGGTTTTTATGATTTTGAAAATATTCTAGACGACGAGGGAAATCAGGGGCAGACTGCGAATGGTGAAATCCATACCTACCTCTGGAAAACGGGTGCCAGCCTATTTACAAAAGTCTATAATTCGCAAAGTCCCAATTTTAAAGAGACGAATCAATTTATTGGGCTTGGCTATACCGACCTGAAAGGCGATGGATGGTGGTTTAAACCCTGGATTGCTCGTCAGTACATTACCGCACACAGTAATTTTGGCCCAGCTTATGATATTAATGGAATCAATGGTTTCTCAATCGGATGGAACGCTGGCTATGCTTTCAATCTTCTCAACCAGGACTTCTTACTGTCCAATTGGAATGAAATAGAACTTGACCGTAATGATGACTATACCGCTAACAATCATGGTAGCAATGGTTTAAACGGCGGCCTTAATATTACCTGGAAAATCATGCCTCATATATCCACCACATTAATGTATCGGTACTTTTATAACAAACTTGGTGCGGATGGATATGGCGATATTCTCATTTATCGACTGGCCTACGACTTCTAACTTAAGGAACATTAACGATGTTAAGTATCCACTGGCCTGAATTAACTTCAGCGCAGCGTATTGCCTTAATTACGCCACCTAAGTATGGCAAAGTACCTATCGTTATTGACAGCGATACCTACAATGAAATTGACGATCAGATGGCCATTGCCTGGGCATTCTTACACCCGGAGCGCCTCGATCTGCAAGCTGTTTACGCCGCTCCGTTTACCAACCACTATTTTGGTAAAGAGGGCTCGCACACATATGTTGACGATCCCGCAGTAGGCATGCAACTGAGCGTCGATGAGATCTATCGCGTATTTAACAAACTCCCCCGCCGCGAAAACATACCGCAAATATTCCAGGGTTCAACACGCTATCTGAAAGATAGCAATCAGCCGGAGATGTCAGCAGCAGTACAGGATTTGATTAACCGGGCAAGAACGGCTGAGCAAACATTACATGTACTCGCAATCGCCGCGCCGACCAATATCGCTAACGCACTGCTCCTCGCGCCGGACATCGTCACAAAGATTCATGTCATCTGGCTTGGGGGTAACAGTTATGCCTGGAAAGATAATCATGAATTCAACCTGATGCAGGACATTGCGGCGAGTCGGGTACTTTTTGATAGCGGCGTAGCGCTCACCCAAATCCCCTGCTTTGGCGTGGCTAACACTATGGCCTCATCGGTCCCAGAGATGCAGCACTATTTTGCAGAGACCAGCCGCATTGGTAGCTACTTTGCTGAAATTGCCCCGCGATGCCCCTGGATTGGTTTTGCATCCCGCAAAGTCATTTGGGATATCACTACGGTTGGCTATGTCCTGAATCCTGACTGGTTCACCTGTGAATACCGTACATCCCCTTTGATCAATGACAATCTGAGCTGGAGTTTTGATAACCGCCGTCACGTCATTCAGGTCGCAAAATTTATTGAGCGGGATGCTCTCTTTAAAGATCTTTTCCGTAGCATCATTGATGCCGATGAGGGATAAACCATGCAGATACTCATCGTCATACTTGGCATTGTTGTCCTGTTACTCGTTGCCTGGCTATGTTCAGAAAATCGCAAAGCTATCCGGTTTCGCACCGTTGGCGGCGCCTTTGCAATCCAGGCTCTTTTTGCTGCATTTATCCTGTATGTCCCCTTAGGGGAAAAAATCTTACTCGCCATATCAAACAGTCTGTCAGGCATGCTGAACTATTCGTCGGAAGGGATTAACTTTCTCTTCGGGAATCTCGGACAGTTCAAAATGGGGTTTGTATTTGCCGTGCATGTTCTGCCGATTATCATTTTTATGTCAGCATTGTTCTCCGTGCTGTACTACCTGGGCATCATGCAGTGGATTATCCGTCTCATCGGTACGGGTATCCATAAACTGCTGCGCACCAGCCCGGCAGAATCCATGGCTGCAACGGCCAATATTTTTGCGGGCAATACTGACGTCTTCGTCCTGATGAAGCCTTATGCGCCACGCATGACGCGCTCAGAACTGTTTGCCCTCATGACAGGTGGTGTTGCCTCTATCGCAGGCTCAGTGCTGGTTGGCTATGCCAGTATGGGGATCGAAATTCGCTATCTGGTAGCCGCCTCTTTTATGTCAGCGCCAGGCGGTCTGTTAATGGCGAAAATGCTGTTTCCAGAAACGGAACCCGAAAACACTGCCGACGTGTCAGGCGATATGCTTGGTCAAGATGAAAAGCCTATCAACATCGTTGAAGCGGCGACAAATGGCGCGACTATCGGGCTGAAGCTCGCCGCTAACGTGGGGGCAATGCTTCTGGCACTGATTGCATTAATTGCTATGGTGAACGGCTTGTTGGGCTGGTTTTGTAGCTTTTTCGGCTATGGTAACGTCACGCTACAATTTATCTTTAGTTACCTCTTTGCTCCGGTTGCCTGGCTGTTGGGCATTCCCGCTAACGAAGTCTTGCAAATTGGCAGCCTGTTAGGTCAAAAATTGGTGTTGAATGAGTTCGTCGCGTATACCAGCTTTATTCCAATGAAAGACCAACTGTCGGAATATTCGCAGATAATAACGATCATGGCGCTGGCTGGGTTTGCCAATTTGTCCTCTCCTGCTGCATTGATTGGCGTACTGGGGGGGATTGTGCCGGGGAAAAAAAGTTTCATTGCTAAAATGGGGCTTAAAGTGATCCTGGCGGGCACGTTGTCTAACCTGCTGAGCGCAGCACTGACCGGGCTGTTTTTCCTTCTGGCCCACTAAGAAAAAAGGCCGCATTCGCGGCCTTTTTAGTTAGTTCAGATTACTCTTCTTTCGGCGTTGCGTTTTCAACCCGGCTTTTTAACTTCTGTCCGGGTCTGAAGGTCACCACGCGCCGTGCTGTAATGGGAATATCTTCGCCCGTTTTCGGATTACGGCCCGGACGTTGATTCTTATCACGCAGATCGAAGTTACCAAAACCAGAGAGTTTTACCTGCTCACCATTTTCCAGAGCACGACGGATCTCTTCGAAAAACAGCTCGACCAGTTCTTTGGCATCCCGCTTGCTAAGCCCAAGCTTATCAAACAGATATTCTGACATTTCAGCTTTTGTAAGCGCCATAGGTTCAATCCCTCAATGATGCCTGGAATCGCTCTTTTAATGCCTCTACACATTTGGCGACGGTAGCGGCAATCTCCTCTTCTTCAAGTGTACGGCTGGTATCCTGAAGGATCAGGCTGATAGCGAGGCTCTTATAACCCTCCGCAACACCCTTACCGCGGTACACGTCAAACAAGTTTACGCCAACTACCTGATTTACGCCAACTTTCTTACATTCGGATAAAATATCCGCAGCGGGAACGTTTTCTGCCACAACGACTGCGATGTCGCGACGGTTCGCCGGGAAGCGAGAAACTTCACGCGCCTGAGGCACCACGCGGTCTGCGAGCTTGTTCCACTCCAGTTCAAACACCAGAGTGCGACCGTTCAGATCCAGTTTACGTTCAAGTTCAGGATGAACAACCCCAATGAAACCAATGCGTTCACCTTTCAGATAAATCGCCGCAGACTGCCCCGGATGCAGTGCTGGATTCGCTTCAGCTTTGAATTGAATATCCGCCAGCTTGCCGGTCAGGTCGAGAACCGCTTCCAGATCGCCTTTCAGATCATAGAAATCAACGGTCTCTTTTGCCAGATTCCAGTGTTCATCATGACGGTTACCGCAGATCGCACCCGCCAGCATCAGATCCTGACGGATCCCGAGATTAGCCTGCGTGTCCGGTACGAAACGTAAACCCGTTTCGAAAATACGCACGCGGTTTTGCTGACGATTCTGGTTGTACACTACCGTAGACAGCAAGCCGGTCCACAGGGATAAACGCATTGCCGACATATCAATCGAGATTGGGCTTGGCAGCAACAGCGCTTCTTCACCCGGGTGCAGCAGCGCCTGGACTTTCGGGTCGACAAAGCTGTAGGTAATAACTTCCTGGTAGCCTTTGTCATTCAGCATGGTTTTTACGCGTTTCAGCGACAAATCCGCTTCACGATGCGTACCCATGATAAGACCCGCCTGAATTGGCGTATTCGGGATATTGTCATAACCGTATACACGGGCGACTTCTTCGACCAGGTCTTCTTCGATCTCCATATCGAAACGCCAGCTCGGCGCTACCGCTTTCCACTCATCTTGCCCTTCCGTGACATCACAACCCAGACGGCGCAGAATATCGCTCACCTGCTCATCCGCAATATGGTGTCCGATCAGACGATCCAGTTTGCTACGGCGCAGCGTAATGGTTGCGCGTTTTGGCAGCGAGGCTTCGTTCGTCACGTCAATGATTGGACCCGCTTCGCCGCCGCAGATATCAATCAGCAGGCGCGTAGCACGTTCCATGGCTTTATGTTGCAGCGCCGGATCGACACCACGCTCATAGCGGTGAGAGGCATCGGTGTGCAGACCGTGACGACGCGCGCGACCGGTAATAGACAGCGGGCTGAAGAACGCGCATTCCAGCAGGACGTTTTGCGTTTCATCATTCACACCGGAGTGCTCGCCACCAAAGATGCCGCCCATTGCCAGCGCTTTGTTATGGTCCGCAATCACCAGCGTATCCGCATTCAGCTTCGCTTCACTGCCGTCCAGCAATACCAGGGTTTCACCTTCTTTTGCCATGCGGACAACAATCCCGCCTTCAATGCGGTCTTTGTCGAATGCGTGCATCGGCTGGCCCAATTCGAGCAGCACATAGTTAGTCACGTCAACCACGGCATCGATCGAGCGGATGCCGCAACGACGCAGTTTTTCTTTCATCCACAGCGGGGTTGGCGCTTTAACGTTAATGCCTTTCACCACGCGGCCCAAATAGCGTGGGCAGGCTTCCACCGCGTCGACCTGAATCGGCAGGACGTCGTTAATGGTTGCGGCTACTGGCGCTATTTCCGGCTCAACCAGAGGGGCTTTGTTCAGTACAGCAACGTCACGTGCTACACCGATAATGCCTAAGCAGTCGGCGCGGTTCGGAGTGACGCTGATTTCGATAGTATTATCGTCAAGCTTCAGGTATTCACGGATATCGGTACCAATTGGTGCATCGACAGGCAGTTCGATAATACCGTTGTGATCGTCGGAAATACCCAGCTCGGAGAACGAGCACAGCATGCCTTCAGACGGCTCACCGCGCAGTTTCGCGGCTTTGATTTTGAAATCGCCCGGCAGAACGGCACCAACGGTTGCTACAGCCACCTTCAGCCCTTGACGGCAGTTTGGCGCACCGCAGACGATATCCAGCAGGCGGTCGCCGCCGACATTCACCTTGGTGACGCGCAGTTTGTCAGCGTTCGGATGCTGAGCGCACTCAACCACTTCGCCCACTACAACACCGTTGAACGCGCCAGAAACAGGATCCACACCGTCAACTTCCAGACCCGCCATCGTGATTTGGTTTGACAACGCATCGCTATCAATCGCCGGGTTTACCCATTCGCGTAACCACAGTTCACTGAATTTCATTGTTTTATCCTGCCTTTATTTAAACTGTTTGAGGAAACGCAGATCGTTTTCGAAGAAAGAACGCAGATCGGTTACGCCGTAACGCAGCATGGTCAGACGCTCCATACCCATACCGAATGCAAAGCCAGAGTAGATTTCCGGATCGATACCGACGTTACGCAGCACGTTCGGGTGAACCATTCCGCAACCCAATACTTCCAGCCATTTGCCATTTTTACCCATCACATCGACTTCCGCAGATGGTTCGGTGAACGGGAAGTAGGAAGGACGGAAACGAACCTGCAGGTCTTCTTCAAAGAAGTTGCGCAGGAAATCGTGCAGCGTGCCTTTCAGGTTGGTGAAGTTGATGTTGGTATCAACAATCAGCCCTTCCATCTGATGGAACATTGGGGTGTGCGTCTGATCGTAGTCGTTACGATATACGCGGCCCGGAGCGATAATACGGATCGGCGGCTGTTTTTCTTTCATGGTGCGGATCTGCACGCCGGAAGTCTGCGTGCGCAGCAGACGCGTCGCATCAAACCAGAAAGTGTCGTGGTCAGCGCGCGCCGGGTGATGGCCAGGAATGTTCAGCGCATCGAAGTTATGATAGTCATCTTCGATTTCCGGACCGGTCGCCACGGTAAAGCCCAGCTCACCAAAGAAACTTTCAATGCGATCGATAGTCCGCGTTACCGGATGCAAACCGCCGTTTTCGATACGACGCCCAGGCAAGGAGATATCGATCGTTTCTTCAGCCAGACGAGCATTCAGCGCGGCATTTTCTAATTCGGCTTTACGCGCGTTCAGCGCTTGCTGAACCTGCTCTTTGGCTTCGTTTATCACCGCACCTGCTGCCGGGCGCTCTTCTGCCGGCAGTTCACGCAGGGTAGTCATCTGAAGGGTCAGGTGCCCTTTCTTGCCCAAATATTCGACGCGGACATTGTCTAACGCGGCAACATCTGAAGCCTGGTTAATGGCGGCCGTTGCACTGGCAACCAGCTCTGCGAGATGTGACATGGTTTTCCTCGTTATGTTGCGATATTCACTAGTCGCTCGTATATACACAAAATCATTCTGGCTGAGTCAAGGCAGCAGTAAAGCGCTAATCCTCAGGAGCGTACACAAGTACGAGACTGGGGTAAGCGACTGCAGCCAAAGCAGAGGCAGCCTGAAGGATAACGTGTATAAAAAAAGCCTCCACCAGGGAGGCTTTTAGGCGCTATTTTCCGTTTCTTCTTTCACGCGCAAGCCTCCTGAGTTCAGGTGCTAAAGTAAAAGAAGAAGCGGAAAATAGCAGCATTCATGCTTGCGTTACCTTGTGTGGTAAAAACCGGACAACCTTTATTGAAAAGGCTTACGGATAAATTGTCAACCAATTGATTGCACTACAAATAAAAGAGAGGGAGCCAGGCTCCCTCTTTTCACCGGCTTATGCCAGAGCTGCTTTCGCTTTTTCGACCAGAGCGGTGAACGCTACTTTGTCGAATACTGCGATGTCAGCCAGGATCTTACGGTCGATTTCAACAGAGGCTTTTTTCAGGCCGTTGATGAATTTGCTGTAAGAAATACCGTTCTGACGTGCTGCTGCGTTGATACGCGCAATCCACAGTTGACGGAACTGACGCTTTTTCTGACGACGGTCACGATAAGCGTACTGACCAGCTTTGATAACAGCCTGGAAGGCAACGCGGTATACGCGAGAACGCGCACCGTAGTAGCCTTTAGCTTGTTTCAAAATTTTCTTGTGACGTGCACGGGCAACTACACCACGTTTTACGCGAGCCATATGTGCTCTCCTGTATCTATATTCTTAGTAAAAAAATTAATTAAACGTTAACGGCTTATGCGTACGGCAGGCACGCGATAACCAGACCCAGATCGCCTTTAGAAACGAGGCCTTTTGGACGCAGGTGACGTTTACGCTTAGTAGATTTTTTGGTCAGAATATGACGCAGGTTTGCGTGCTTACGCTTAAATCCACCACCACCGGTTTTTTTGAAGCGCTTAGCAGCACCGCGTACGGTCTTAATTTTTGGCATTTTAATAACTTCCACTTCGCATTGTTAATAAACGAAACGTAGGCGAACAACGGCTGTGGAACCCGCAGGCTCCACAGACATTGCTACTTGAAGGCCTTACTGTTTCTTCTTAGGAGCGAGCACCATGATCATCTGGCGGCCTTCGATCTTCGTAGGGAAGGATTCGACTACTGCCAGTTCACTCAGATCGTCACGGACGCGGTTGAGCACTTCCATACCGATCTGTTGGTGGGCCATCTCACGACCGCGAAAACGCAGCGTGATCTTAGCCTTATCGCCATCTTCCAGAAAGCGTACCAGGCTGCGGAGTTTTACCTGGTAATCGCCATCGTCGGTGCCAGGACGGAATTTAATTTCCTTAACCTGGATAACTTTTTGCTTTTTCTTCTGTTCCTTAGAAGACTTACTCTTTTCATAAAGGAACTTGCCGTAGTCCATAATACGACAAACTGGCGGTTCGGCGTTAGGGCTGATTTCAACTAAATCTACTCCAGCTTCTTCAGCTTTTTCGATCGCTTCTCTCAGACTCACAATACCCAAAGCTTCGCCTTCCAGACCTGTTAAGCGAACTTCCAGGGCGCGAATCTCGCCATTGATACGATTCGGACGTGCCGTTTGAACTCGTTTTCCGCCTTTAATACCTTATTCCTCCAGTTGTTGAAGACTGCGGCTGCGAATCTCTTGTTGCAGCTTCTCAATCACTTCATTTACGTCCAGGCTGCCCAAGTCTTTGCCACGACGGGTGCGCACGGCAACTTTGCCTGCTTCTACCTCTTTGTCGCCACAGACCAACATATAAGGGACACGACGTAAAGTGTGCTCGCGGATTTTAAAGCCAATCTTCTCATTTCTCAAGTCTGCTTTTACACGAATACCCGCATTTTGTAGTTTCTGCGTTAATTCGTTGACGTATTCAGACTGTGAATCGGTGATGTTCATGACGACAACCTGAACTGGCGCAAGCCAGGTCGGGAAGAAGCCAGCGAACTCTTCGGTCAGGATACCGATGAAACGTTCCATCGACCCAAGAATTGCGCGGTGAATCATAACCGGCACCTGACGCTCGTTGTTTTCGCCAACATAAGAGGCGCTTAAACGGGACGGCAGAGAGAAGTCCAGCTGTACAGTACCGCACTGCCATGCACGATCGAGGCAGTCATACAGGGTAAATTCAATTTTCGGACCGTAGAATGCGCCCTCACCCAGTTGGTACTCAAACGGGATGTTGTTTTCTTCCAGCGCAACGGCCAGGTCAGCTTCAGCACGGTCCCACATTTCATCGCTACCGATACGTTTTTCGGGGCGAGTGGACAGTTTGACGACGATTTTCTCGAAGCCAAAGGTGCTATACATATCGTAGACCATACGAATGCAAGCGTTAACTTCATCACGGATCTGCTCTTCTGTACAGAAGATATGTGCATCATCCTGAGTGAAGCCACGAACACGCATCAAGCCATGCAGCGCGCCTGACGGCTCATTACGGTGGCAGCTACCAAACTCGGCCATACGCAACGGCAGATCACGATAGGATTTCAGACCCTGATTGAAGATCTGCACGTGGCCCGGGCAGTTCATGGGCTTAATGCAGTATTCACGGTTCTCAGAGGAGGTCGTGAACATCGCATCTTTGTAGTTATCCCAGTGACCTGTTTTTTCCCACAGCACGCGGTCCATCATGAACGGACCTTTAACTTCCTGATACTGGTATTCTTTCAGTTTTGAGCGAACAAAGACTTCCAGTTCACGGAAGATTGTCCAGCCATCATTGTGCCAGAACACCATACCCGGCGCTTCTTCCTGCATATGATACAGGTCAAGCTGCTTACCGATTTTACGGTGGTCGCGTTTGGCCGCTTCTTCCAGACGTTGCAGGTAGGCACTCAGGGCTTTTTTATCGGCCCACGCAGTACCATAAATACGCTGCAGCATCTTGTTATTGCTGTCGCCACGCCAGTATGCCCCTGCGGTCTTCATCAGTTTGAAGTGATGACAGAAACGCATGTTCGGCACGTGCGGGCCACGGCACATATCGACATATTCTTCATGATGGTACAAGCCAGGCTTGTCATCATGGGCAATGTTTTCATCAAGAATGGAGACTTTATAGGTCTCGCCACGCTTCACGAAGGTTTCACGCGCTTCGTACCAGCTGACTTTCTTCTTAATGACATCGTAGTTTTTCTCAGCGAGCTCGTGCATCCGCTTCTCGAGCGCGTCGACATCTTCCTGGGTTAGCGTACGGTCAAGATCGATATCGTAGTAAAAACCGTTATCAACAACCGGTCCGATCGCCATTTTGGTGTGCGGCCAGAGTTGTTTGATCGCGTGCCCTAACAGGTGCGCACAAGAGTGACGAATGATCTCCAGACCTTCTTCATCCTTCGCGGTGATGATGGAGAGCTTCGCATCATGCTCAATCAGATCGGAAGCATCTACCAGCTCACCGTCAACACGGCCAGCAATAGTGGCTTTCGCCAGACCTGGACCGATGTCCAGCGCAACATCCATGGGGCTTACAGCGTGGTCGTAATGGCGTTGGCTGCCATCAGGAAGAGTAATAACAGGCATGTTATATCCTTATTTGCAGTGGTGACCCACACGTAAGATCACATACAAAGAGAAAATTTATTTGTTTACAGTAAGTTGTGCAACCATCTAACCAACAATCGCTAAATTGGTACACAATCTGGTACACAAATGAAAAACTGACATCCTCAGTCCCTCACCCGGTAAAATGATGGTAACACTAAAAAAGTGGTGATTGCACCATTCTGTTTCACATTGATTCAAATTGCCTTGCAACAATGAATGCGATCGACTAAGTGAATAAGATGCGAGCGCATGCTAGCAGTGTTTTTATGCGTAGGGCATGCAATCACGCTCAGTACATGGATAAGCGCAGGGAGATGATGCAGTGGTGGGCTGACTGGATTGATGAGAAGGTGAATTGACCACCTAATGGATAGTTTACTTATCGCTGTAAATTATTAATTATTAGACACATAATTACAATCCATGATAAATTATAAAGGTTTATCTTAACTCATTAAGAGTATGCTCATGCTATTATCATTGCAGTATTTGAGAGGTATTGCCTCGCTTTTGGTGGTGCTTTACCATGCAAGAGGCGAAATTAGTAATGTATATGCTCAAAGCAATCTAGGTGAATTGCTTTTTGGGAATGGTTATATTGGTGTTGATTTATTTTTCATGATAAGCGGATTTGTTATTATGCTATCTACTGAAAAGGATAGGTCGTCTTTCTCATTCATAATTAAAAGGTTGTTTAGAATTTACCCTGTTTATTTGGTCTGCTTATTTGCCTTGGTATTCCTTCAGGGAAGACCGTTTGATGTCAACTTACTAAAATCTTTATTATTTATAAATCTTGATTTGTTCTCAGAGGCTCCTTGGTTTGGGTATACAATTATATTCACAGCATGGACATTGATGTTTGAGATCATCTTCTACATGCTTTTCTACATTTCTTTGGCTTTATCATGGAAATATAGAGGGTATATTTGCATGTTATTAATTGCGTCTGTCGTATTATGTACAAACATTTATTTTAACGGAAGTGTTAACTTTAGTGGCTATTCAAGCATAACTATTGCACCAAATCAAGAACATAGCATTTGGTTAGGCATGGCCAGAGTTTTATCATCTCCTATGTTCTTTGAATTTATTATTGGTATGGTTATTTATAAAATTTACGCTTCAACTAAAATAAATATAAGAAATAACTACACACGAATTGCTGCGATTATATCCATAGCTTTATTTTCATATTTCTATGTTACCGGATACAATGGTGGTCACGGTCCTTTGAGTTGTGGTGTATATGCTGCAATTCTGTTATTGACATTAGTTCTTTTTGAGAAGACGTGTAAGGTTAAATATTCAGCAACACTAAGCTATTTTGGTAATATTTCTTATTCGTTATATCTTACGCATGCTCTTGTCATGAACATATTACCAACCGGTATAATTCCTGGTTCTCTCTACTCTCAGGATCACGGTTTTTCTAATTTATATCTTATATTGCTGGCTTCAGTTTTTATTTCAACCATACTCTACTATACAGTAGAAGTGTTTTTCGTGAGATTTGCTAGGGTGATGCTTAAAACCATCATGATAAAAAACACAAGTGCAATTTAGTTTGTGATATTATATATGAGTAGGCCCATGGAAGGGATTTTATCAAGATATTAGAAAGGAATAGGTTTTCTGGCTTTATGAGTATGTTGTTAAACAACCGCCTCATAAAGCCATTTAATTTAAGGAAGGTTTATCATAAGAAACTTTTGCTCATCCCAGTTATCTCGATTGTTGTATTTACAGCAATATCTGTGGAGCCAGCATTAACAAGCTGTACATTTGCAGAGTTAGCAGCAGAAGAAACCTGAACAATGAGCCCTGCATATAAATGTCCCATGTTCCACATAACTGCGCTACCACTCTTCAAACCAGGAACAGAAACTGATGTTGTAACTGTTCCGCCACTTCCTACAACTGTAGTGTTAATCGTCGAACTGCCCCAGACCTTGTTGAACACACCAGCCAGAGTGTGGAGCTCTTCCCTTACTTGTGTTTTCAGTTGGTTTTCAGGAATTTCTTCTCCGTTGTCAGTACCTAATACAGTACTGCGATGACCATTTGGATTCACGTTGATCCAGTTAACAAGACTTGGGTTCCCATAAGGGAAAAGAGCAAGGCCAATAAAAGTCTGACGACCTCCATCTTTTGCCTGACACGTTATTGCTGGGTTGCCGTTATCAATACTGGTGTTTATCCAAACGTTATGATAAGGAGAATTTATCGAGAAAAACCATTCAAAAGCACTACCAACACTTTCAATATTGCAGGTCATGAAGGTGTTAGTTTCATACACCCCGCGAGGGTTACTGAAATTGTAAGCAAGATTGCTTGCTGTCCACGTGTTGCTTATAAAGGTCCATCTATTTACATATCCGTTAAAATTAACGCAACGAACACTGTCACCGGCATAACATTGCTCTACTATTCCGAAGTAACATTGACCTCCGGCAGATGTATCAACAGCGTTAGGGTATGTGATGACTCCATCGGTAGTTACACGAGTATCATCAATCCACTTATTAATAGATAGTGCGTTGTTAAATAGGCTCATTCTGACACGGGTAAATCTGGGGTAAGAAGCATCATTGATATCAATAGCATTAATATCTTTTGCATTTCTCCCTACCAGGTAAACATCACGAATCCCCATATTGTGAGCACCCGGCACCCATCCCGATGGACGTATACCGCGGATCATTGTCCCTCCTGCTGGAAAACTAGTTGAGGCTCTGATTAGGGTCTTATCGTAACCGCCACCAACAAGCGTAACGCCGGGGTACAAAAGTACCATGTCGGAAATGAAGAAATCACCAATCACTGTTACTTCTGGAATGCCAAGGGTAAACGCAGCAACGATTGCGGCCTGCAGGTTTGCTGTCAGATCCGGTTGCCCGCTAATCACTCCGCCAGGGACAAAATCAGCAGCCAGGTCGATAGAGTTTCTGAGTTTTCTGTCTACAGTGGTTAATTGTGATGATGGCTGGTTTAGATTGAACCCGACAAGTGTTGATCCGTCTTTTGACTGAAGCTCTGCCGTGAATCGCTGCTCGAACTGGTCAGGGTCATACTTTAGCACATTCGGATAGTAGAATTGTTGAGTGCCGTATGCATCGTAAATAGCCATGGAATGGCCCTTAACGGTTACGAATTTTGCAATCTGACCGTTGTATACAGGGTACCCACCTGAGTTTATTACGATTGGCTGAGAAACAGGGATTGGGTCTGAACCGTCTTCAGGGTCAATGTACACTTGAATCTGGTTTGCAGGATTAACCGGATCAGTGTCAATCTGACCGATATAAACTTTACCGTTAGCGTTGGCTTTAAATGAACGAGCCAGTGTGAACAACTGAGCCGGTTGGCTCACGACAACATTAGGTATGATGTCTGACATTAATATGCTCCGGGCGCAGCAAAGCCGCACAAGCTAAAACTTGCGCAGCTATGCTATAATTATGTTAGTTAAACTTATTAAGGAGATTTAAATGATTGGTCTTGTGTATTTCGGATTTATCGTTTTTGCAGTTGCCTCTATTATAGCCATGGCAACAATTGGATCCTTAATTGAAGGATTAAGAAAAAATAATACCGAAAATGAAGAATCCATATCTAAACTTCAGGATGAGGTTTTCTATCTGAAGTTAGAAATTGCAAAATTAAAATCGGGAAATAATTCAGATAGTCATTACTCCCGCGCCGCTTGAGACGCTATGATTGGTCTGGCTAAGTTTACTGCGTTGTTTAATGCGCGTTCATATGCTGGAGTTCCTGGCTTAGTATTGGCTAGCCTAAGTAATGCATTCCTTACCGGCTTAGACTCATAAACCCTCACTGCAAGACCATATCCAGCCTCGGATGCTAAAGATACACCACCAGATGCAACACCGGTACCAAGCCTTAAAGGATTGGCTAGAGCCTGACCTGTCTGTGTAACGATATTTGCTGAATCCGCTCTGGATGTTTCTCTAAGAACATCATGCAGTGCATCAAGCTCTTTCATATGCTTACCGCTAAATATGGTGTTATAAATTTCACCTCCAGCCTGACGCTTAAGCTTGTTTACCTCTGTGATGAACTTTGCTGGTGATCCTCCAGTTTTCTCCGAGATTCGGCTGATATACGCCGCCCTCATGGCATCCTTACCTTTCTCGTCTAATGCAGGCCAAATGCGCTTGATGTCTGAGGCGTTACGGCTATAAACCACACTATTGATTAGCTCAGGCGTAGCCTCACTGGTTGCTTTGTTGAGATTAGTGGCAATCTTTTTGTTAAGAACCTTGTTGTAGATATTAGAGTAATCAGAGTTCGCTCTAATGTATTTAGCGGCTTCTTGTGGTCCAAGATTTTTACCTACAGCACCACGAAGATCTCTAGTCATGGCGTTCTCTATGCGGTTTGTAATGGCTTTAGCCTGGTCAGGGAAAACCATTGCATCACCCTGAACATTTGACCGGAACGCCGTTCTGTGTTGCTTCAGTAAGTCGAAATCAATATTAGGGTTTGATAGCTCTGATTTGAGATTCTCCAGCGTAGAAACTAAGTTTTTGTCAGCTGAAGTACCGAGCCTATTTAACTTAGCTAAGCTGTCGTCAATGGCGGTTACCGCATTGGATGCTTCAACCGGAGTTGATCCCATCTTTTGAGTAATTTCATTCAGCGCGTTGCCAGCCATATCTCTTCTCCCCTTTAAAGTACCAGTAAGAGATTTGACTACATCGTCCGGATTGTACTCGCCAAATTTATCAAGATAGTTTGATACCGCATTGCTTCTTGCTGCCTGCTGAGTTTCTCTTTGAGCCCCAGTTCCTAGCAACGCACCCTCCTCTCCCTGCACAAGCCCCCTGGTAAATGCGTTACCAGGCTTAATCATGTCAGAGGTAATTGGTGTAACACCGACAGATTCAGCATTCGCTATGGTCTTAGCTGCTTCAGGCGCAATGCTCCCTTTTGCTGCGGTAATCCCCCTTCCAATACCTTTTGCTATTGACGAAAGTGCTCCTTGAGCGCCAATGTTTATCGCAGCATTCTTAGCCACATTAGTCGCAAAATCTCCATCCTGATTAGTTGCATCAGCGATAGACCCTGCAATCATGTTTCCTGCAACTCCAATGCCAGGAGTAAGGTAGTTACCAACTGACTCACCTGCCTGTGCGTATGGGTCAGTTGGCCTATCTACAGGGCGATATACATCATCGAGCACCTTTGGACCACCAAGCCCTTGGCTGATGGCATTTATTAAACTCGCCCCCCCCTGCAAAGCCCCTCTTCCAGCCAACCCTTGCATTCCTCCATAGCATCACGGGCTTCTTTGATCGACATCTTGCCATAGGTGCCAAGTTTTAGCCGGGCAGGTTTCCCGTTGAAGCGATAGCGGTACTGAAAGGTGATAAGCCCCTTTGGGCTTATCCTGGCAGAAAGCCCACTACCATCAGCTATCTCCTCTGGTCCATCATATGGCTTGCCAGCTATACGTCTGAGCTTAGTATCGTTGAGAGGCATGCTTGTCCCTGTTCAGCTTTGTCGGAATTGGTACACGATTTGGTACACAGATTCTACGACACGAACGCTGACAAGATGAACTAAATTGAAACGGGTAAATTGAAGAAAGTTAGGTGCGATGCGGAATTGGTGAAACAGGTAGGAACAGACATGAATGAGGTGAAATTCTGGATGGTACTTACACGTAAGATCACATACAAAGATTCAATATTTAAAATCATCAAAAAGGTGTGGGCTGATTCCCGCTTCACTCTGCGAAATATGTCACTGGTCGCCTTAATGGCTACACTGGACCTACACCCGCTTTTTGATAACACCGTTTGACAGTGTACACGGCATTACGAGCTGATCAAAGCAACAATCAACGCGCACTCTATGATGTAAATCAATTCACTGACACCCTGACGTTTTTGTTACACTTGTATAAAGTCATCTAACCTGAGCAGGAAAAGGACAATGCCAACAAATCGCTTTGCGAAGAAACACTGGAAGATGGTTGTAATACTGCTCGTTATTTGTGCGGCAATGCTGATGCTACGTTGGGCTGCGATGATCTGGGGTTAAAATACTGGCACACGCTGTTCCGGTTCCGTTGTATTTATCAATTAAATCGAATTCGTCTGAAAATAGCGCGTTATTGATAAGTATTAAAAATAAAACACAGATTTAATATTAAATAAATTTAACGTTATTGAGAAAAGCCGGGCCAATTATTTGACCCGGCTTGTCATTACATACGATAGCCGAGTGACACAGTAGTACGACGATCGGTATGCTCCGGCGCTGTTGCCGGTGGTTCAGAGTTCCAGGTAACGTTGTAAGCCACCTTTAACCCAAAGTGTTCGTTGATGGCAACGTTCAAGGCCGTTTCAGAATTGAGCGTTGTATCGTCAGCACCAAATACCGACACCCCTTGCGTAAACTTAGTATTGTCCGTCATCTGCCACGCATAGGCCCCGGACGCATAGCCCAGCGGCTGTGTTTCGGTGGTGCCATCCGTGTGCTCGTCATAGCGCACACCAGGACCGAATTCAAAACGGAAGCTGTGCACTGGTCCGTTTAGGAACTGACGACCATAACCTGCGGTCAGCACGTCACGCTCGCGATAGCCGTTGTAACGGTCGGTCAGCCAGCTTGCCTGACCAAAGAGATAATCATAGTCGGTCATGTTATAACGACTACGGCCACCTACGGCATATTTCTCCGATGAACGCTCATCATTTGAGGAGGTATTGCTGGCATTTCCCCACAAAGACCACGCCGTAGTTTGACCGTACCAGGTCATGGTGGTGTCTGCAGTTAAAGAAGAACTTTTTGTGTTGCCTGACTGGGCGAGATATCCCGCGTTCAGGTTACCCTCAAAGGGTTTTTTCGCACTGGAAGGGTCATCCATGACAGTAAAAACGGAATCATCGGCGGCAGCCTGCATTGACGCAAGCAGGCCACCCGTCAGCAGTAACGCTGCGGGCACTGTCTTCAAAAGCTTCATTTATTAAGAGTCCGTACAACAAAAAAAGAGACCATAACGGTCTCGGAAACTTTCATATGGATCAATGACAAAAGACCCTTGAAAGGTAACAAATTATAAAAAGACTCGAATAACATAGCAATAAATTCTTATTTCATTTTTTGAATAAGAGCGTTCCTAAACCGTTTTTTTATTTATATATCTTTAACGCGATTATTTTAAATAAAGATATGAAAAATCATGTTGTTAATTACTTCACTTTCGGGGGGTTAAGTGCCAGACTGAGGACAGCCTAACAGGAGGTAAAGATGGTACGTATCTATACGTTAACACTTGCGCCCTCTCTCGATAGCGCAACAATCACGCCGCAAATCTACCCGGAAGGTAAGCTTCGCTGTACCTCGCCGGTTTTTGAACCCGGCGGCGGCGGTATCAACGTCGCTCGCGCGATTGCCCATCTTGGCGGCACCGCTACGGCCATCTTCCCTGCGGGTGGCGCCACCGGAGAGCATCTTGTTGCTTTGCTCGCCGACGAAAATGTTCCCGTGTCCACCGTCGAAGCTAAAGACTGGACCCGACAAAATCTCCATGTCCACGTTGAGTCCAGCGGCGAACAGTATCGCTTCGTCATGCCAGGCGCTGCGCTCACCGATGATGAGTTTTACCAACTTCAGGATCAGGTGCTGGAAATTGAGTCTGGCGCACTGCTGGTTATTAGCGGCAGTTTGCCGCCTGGCGTACAGCTTGAGAAGCTGACCCGGCTCATTACCACAGCACAAAAACAAGGGATTCGCTGTATCGTCGATAGTTCTGGCGAAGCGCTGGCGGCAGCATTAACCATCGGCAATATCGAACTGGTCAAACCCAACCTCAAAGAACTGAGCGCGCTGGTGAATCGCGAACTCACGCAGCCCGATGATGTGCGCAACGCCGCGCAGGAAATCGTGCAAAGCGGAAAAGCGCATCGCGTAGTGGTCTCGCTTGGACCACAAGGAGCGCTGGGCGTTGATCGTGAAACCTGTGTCCAGGTGGTTCCGCCACCAGTGAAGAGTCAAAGTACCGTAGGCGCGGGCGACAGTATGGTCGGGGCCATGACGCTTAAACTGGCTGAGAGCGCACCTTTTGCAGATATTGTTCGTTACGGTGTCGCCGCAGGTAGCGCCGCCACCCTGAATCAGGGTACGCGTCTGTGCGCTTTAGACGATACGCAAAAAATATACGCGTATCTGGCTCAGTAATAACGGCTTCCCCTTGTTTAGCTACAAGGGGATTTCCCCGTAAAACTGTCGGCATAGGTGTTATACGTCTATGATGAAAAATCACGTGATTACAAAGCAGTGAATCATGTGCGACCAGGCGTCTTCACAACTATGCGAGGTGAAGAAGAACGACACACATTAAGTGCCTTTCCAGCGATGACGCGTCCGTGGTGTGCGTCAGTTCGTGTTTTTTAACCGCATTCTTGCGCTAACCTTATGATCTGGCAGACAACATGGGGAGAGACATCATGTGGCAGGCTATCAGTCGTCTTTTAAGCGAGCAATTAGGTGAAGGCGAAATCGAACTGCGTAACGAACTGCCCGGCGGAGAGATCCACGCCGCATGGCATTTACGCTATGCGGGGCGCGATTTTTTCGTTAAATGCGATGAAAGAGAGCTGTTAACCGGCTTTACGGCGGAAGCCGATCAGCTGGAGCTACTTTCTCGCAGTCAAACCGTATCTGTACCGAAAGTCTGGGCGGTAGGCGCAGACAGAGATTACAGCTTTCTGGTGATGGATTTCCTCCCTCCCCGTCCGCTTGATGCGCACAACGCGTTTATCCTCGGCCAACAGTTGGCGCATTTGCATGAATGGAGCGATCAGCCGCAGTTTGGGCTCGACTTCGATAATGCGCTCTCTACCACGCCGCAGCCCAACACCTGGCAACGTCGCTGGTCAACCTTTTTTGCCGAGCAGCGTATTGGCTGGCAGCTGGAACTCGCCGCTGAAAAAGGCATTGCGTTTGGCAATATCGACGCCATCGTCGAGCATGTTCAGCAGCGTCTCTCTTCTCATCAGCCGCAGCCGTCTCTTCTGCATGGTGATTTGTGGTCCGGGAACTGCGCTCTCGGCCCGAACGGCCCGTACATCTTTGACCCTGCCTGCTACTGGGGGGACAGAGAGTGTGACCTGGCAATGCTGCCGTTACATACCGATCAGCCGCCGCAACTCTATGACGGTTATCAGTCTGTTTCTCCGCTACCATTGGATTTTCTCGACAGACAGCCTGTCTACCAGCTCTATACGCTGCTGAACAGGGCTATTCTGTTCGGGGGACAGCATCTGGTCGTGGCGCAGAAAGCGCTGGACAGGTTACTGGCGGCTTAGCAAAGTCGCACGTTGCTTATCTGGCCTGGCGTTTCGCAACGCGTCAGGCCTGATAGTGCAGCAGTTACAAAAAACCCAGTAATGAAAAGAAGAAGTAGCCAATCACGATAACGATCACCGGCAAAATATAGAGCGGGAAAATTTGTAAAAAGATCGTATGGTGCGGTACCACAATACGCGACTCAAGTTGCTCACGTGATAACCCTTCACTGCCCTTTGCCTGTTCCAGAATCAACTGGTCCTCAACGCCCTCGCGTAAATAACGCGCCTGACGGCTCATTCTGGCGCCTGAATCCTGCAACGCCAGACCGATAAAAATCAGAATGAAAATCAGCCAAAAAACGAGATTCAGTCCACTTTGAAAATCGGGCGTCGGCGAGTTATACCAAAACACGTTAAGAAAAGGTGTGTTCACACGCATCATGTCGATCATCACGTGTGCAAAATCGAGCATGACCGCGTTAATCCCTTCCTGCTTTTCGCTGTGCGCATACATAAACTTCAGTACTGAAACCAGGGTTGAAATCAGCGCGGGAATGAAAATCACCCATCCCACCAGCCTTTTCAAGATAGCAATGCGTCCAGCTTGTTGATACGTCATGAGTTCCCCTTGATTAAGACGTGTCATTTTGGCCTAAGTTTACCCGTTGATTATCGTTTTCGCCTGATCTTTAAAGGCGGTATACTGCTGAATTAGCCATAATGAACGCTCAGAGCCCGTCCAGGCTGGCTCTTAATCCCTTTTATCACCCGTAAAGGAGAGGTTGTGATGTCAACCCCGCGTCAAATTCTTGCTGCAATTTTCGATATGGATGGATTACTGGTCGATTCTGAACCGCTTTGGGATCAAGCCGAACTGGATGTGATAGCAAGTTTAGGCGTTGATATCTCCCGCCGCCATGAACTTCCCGATACACTTGGCTTACGCATCGACATGGTGGTTGATTTGTGGTTTGCACAACAACCGTGGAACGGTCCCTCACGTCAGGAAGTAACCGAGCGCATCATTACCCGGGCAATTGCGTTAGTTGAAGAAACAAAACCACTGCTGCCGGGCGTGCGTGAGGCCGTGGCATTGTGCAAATCTCAGGGGTTGAAAGTAGGACTGGCATCCGCCTCGCCGCTGCATATGCTGGAAAAAGTGCTAACCATGTTTGATCTGCGCAGCAGCTTCGATGCACTGGCTTCTGCGGAAAAACTGCCCTACAGCAAACCGCACCCGCAGGTTTATCTCGATTGCGCGGCAAAACTGGGCATTGACCCTATAAACTGCGTAGCACTGGAAGACTCGGTGAACGGCATGATTGCTTCGAAAGCCGCCCGTATGCGTTCCATCGTAGTACCTGCTCATGAAAATCAGGACGATCCTCGCTTCGTTCTGGCCGACGTCAAACTGGCCTCGCTCACCGAACTCACTGCCGCTCACCTGCGCGGCTAATCCTGCGACGGGCAATGATCGCATTGCCCGCCTGCCGGACGCTGGGGCACGCCTGATGACCTGAAAGGCCCGGTCGTGTTCCTCGCAAGTCCTGCCTCGGACTATATACATGGCTATACGCTGTCCGTGGATGGCGGTTGGCTGGCGCGGTAAAGGCGCACTTGTGACAAAGGGTTACAACGTCACCTCTTCCGCCTACTGTATAAAACCCCTATACTGTATGAATCGACAGTTTATTGGGTTTTATCATGACGGCGGAAGGCCACCTTCTTTTTTCTATTGCCTGTGCGGTATTTGCCAAGAATGCCGAGCTAACGCCCGTTCTTGCGCAGGGTGACTGGTGGCATATTGTTCCTTCAGCCATTTTGACGTGCTTGCTGCCGGATATCGATCATCCAAAATCCCTGCTGGGGCAGCGTCTGAAGTGGGTATCAAAGCCCATTGCCCGGGCATTTGGTCATCGCGGGTTTACGCATAGCCTGCTGGCGGTTTTTGCCCTGCTGGCCACGTTTTACCTGAAAGTCCCTGATACCTGGATAATTCCAGCGGATGCCTTACAAGGTATGGTTCTCGGTTATCTCAGCCACATTCTGGCCGACATGTTGACCCCGGCGGGCGTCCCCCTGCTTTGGCCCTGCCGCTGGCGTTTTCGTCTGCCTATCCTCGTGCCGCAAAAAGGCAATCAACTGGAGCGGTTTCTGTGTATGGCGCTGTTCGCGTGGGCAATCTGGATGCCGCAGACCGTACAAGAGAACAGTGCGGTGCGCTGGTCATCACAGATGATAAATACGCTGCAAATGCAGTTTAATCGTTTTATAACGCACCAGGTTGACTAATAAATCAGCCAAAAAGTTATTTTTGGCATAAACAATTCCATTTGAATATAAGAGGCAAGTCACAGTTCTGCTAATCTTGCGCCAACAGAATCACCGTCACACGGTGATACGCATAATAAGATCAGGAGAACGGGGATGAACTATCCATTAATCGCGAACATTATCGTGTTCGTAGTGCTGCTGTTCGTGCTGGCGCAAGCCCGTCACAAGCAGTGGAGTCTGGCAAAAAAAGTACTGGTCGGTCTGGTCATGGGTGTGGTGTTTGGCCTCGCCCTGCACACCATTTATGGTTCCGACAGCCAGGTTCTTAAAGATTCCGTACAGTGGTTCAACATTGTCGGCAACGGTTACGTCCAACTGCTGCAGATGATTGTCATGCCGCTGGTGTTTGCATCTATTCTCAGCGCCGTTGCGCGTCTGCACAACGCCTCTCAGTTAGGTAAAATCAGCTTCCTGACCATCGGTACGCTGCTGTTTACTACGCTGATTGCCGCGCTGGTAGGGGTTCTGGTGACCAACCTGTTCGGCCTGACCGCAGAAGGCCTGGTGCAAGGTGGGGCCGAAACCGCTCGTCTGAACGCGATTGAAACCAACTATGTTGGCAAAGTAGCTGACCTCAGCGTTCCACAACTGGTGTTGTCGTTTATCCCGAAAAACCCGTTTGCCGATCTGACCGGAGCTAACCCGACGTCAATTATCAGCGTGGTTATCTTCGCTGCATTCCTCGGTGTTGCCGCACTGAAGCTGCTGAAAGATGATGCGCCGAAAGGCGAGCGCGTGCTGGTCGCTATCGATACCCTGCAAAGCTGGGTGATGAAGCTGGTTCGTTTGGTGATGCAGTTGACACCGTACGGTGTTCTGGCGCTGATGACCAAAGTGGTTGCAGGCTCCAACCTGCAGGACATTATCAAGCTGGGTAGCTTTGTCGTGGCCTCTTATCTCGGTCTGGGCATTATGTTCGTGGTACACGGGATCCTGTTGGGTGTTAACGGCGTTAGCCCGCTGAAATACTTCCGCAAGGTGTGGCCGGTGCTGACTTTCGCCTTCACCAGCCGTTCCAGCGCAGCCTCAATTCCGCTGAACGTTGAAGCGCAAACCCGTCGTCTGGGCGTGCCTGAATCCATCGCCTCTTTTGCCGCCTCCTTTGGCGCCACCATTGGCCAGAACGGTTGTGCAGGGCTGTACCCGGCAATGCTGGCAGTAATGGTCGCCCCGACCGTCGGGATCAACCCGCTGGACCCGATGTGGATTGCGACGCTGGTCGGTATCGTCACCGTCAGTTCCGCAGGGGTTGCGGGTGTGGGTGGCGGTGCAACGTTTGCCGCGCTGATCGTCCTGCCAGCTATGGGTCTGCCGGTCACGCTGGTTGCGCTGCTGATTTCCGTTGAGCCGCTGATCGATATGGGTCGTACCGCGCTGAACGTGAGCGGTTCTATGACAGCCGGTACGCTGACCAGCCAATGGCTGAAACAGACCGATAAAACAATTCTGGACAGCGACGATAACGCCGAACTGGCGCATCGCTAAGTCTGTTAGATCTGAAAAACAAAAAAAACCGCCGGAGTGTCATGCTCCGGCGGTTTTTTATATCCATTAATCGCTCAGTTCATTTTCCTGGCGAACCTGATTAGCCCAGCGTTGCGCTGATTCCGGGACCGTAAATGCAGGCGAACGCTGAAACGCCTCCCCTATTAAGACAAAAGCGACATATTTTCCGCGCAGTATCCATACGTCACGAAACGCATCCATTTTAACCGCATGCTCTGGTGGGGCTGGCTCCACGCGAGGAACATAGCTAATTACCGGACGATTTTGTTGGCGAAGAGGTTTCATAATCAGTTGCTTCACTAAAGACTAATTCTAAAAATCAGAAAACGGCTATCTTAGCCGATTTTGCCTCCTGACGTCCTGCCTTGCGTGCGCTGTTTGCCTGGTTCATCGCGCTTTACGCCCTCGGTCAGTTCCTGCACCACTGAGCAAGTGGTCTATAGTTAAAGCTTTTGACGGCAACAACGACCTTTAAGCGATGAAAACAGGAGACGAGTTTAATGTCACAGAATGATAAGCACCCACTCCATCACTCAGCGCCGGTTCATGATGCCAGCGAATCCCAGCCAGGACTTGACTCACTGGCGCCAGCAGACGGTTCACATCGGCCAACACCTGAACCCACGCCACCAGGCATGCAGCCCACTACGTCCGGCAGCTTAAAAGCGCCTGACACCAAAAGTGACAAACTCAACGCGCTGGATAGTTTTCGTAAAGGCAGCGAAGATTTTGCTCTGACAACCAATCAGGGAGTGCGCATCGCGGACGATCAAAACTCTCTGCGCGCAGGAAACCGTGGGCCAACTCTGCTGGAAGACTTTATCCTGCGGGAAAAAATCACCCATTTTGATCACGAACGCATCCCGGAGCGGATCGTACATGCCCGAGGTTCGGCCGCTCATGGTTACTTTCAGCCCTATGCCAGCCTCAGCGCGACAACGAAAGCGGACTTTCTGAGTGATGAAAATAAAATCACCCCGGTTTTTGTCCGTTTCTCTACGGTTCAGGGCGGCGCAGGCTCAGCGGATACGGTCAGAGATATTCGAGGATTTGCGACCAAATTTTATACTGAGGAGGGCATTTTCGATCTGGTGGGAAACAACACGCCAGTCTTCTTCATTCAGGATGCCCATAAATTCCCGGATTTCGTTCATGCGGTAAAACCGGAGCCGCATTGGGCTATCCCACAGGGTCAAAGCGCCCACGATACCTTTTGGGATTATGTCTCGTTACAGCCAGAAACGTTGCACAACGTTATATGGGCGATGTCCGACCGGGGTATTCCACGCAGCTATCGCACGATGGAAGGCTTTGGCATTCACACGTTCCGGTTGATAAATGCGCAAGGGAAAGCCACCTTTGTCCGTTTTCACTGGAAACCGCTGGCGGGCAAAGCTTCGCTGGTATGGGATGAAGCGCAAAAACTTACCGGTCGTGACCCCGATTTTCATCGCCGCGATCTGTGGGAAGCTATCGAAGCAGGCGATTATCCGGAATACGAACTGGGGCTGCAGCTCATTCCTGAAGAAGACGAATTCAAGTTCGATTTTGACCTGCTCGACCCGACCAAGCTGATCCCGGAAGAGCTGGTTCCGGTGCAACGCGTCGGTAAAATGGTGCTGAACCGTAATCCGGATAATTTCTTCGCCGAAAATGAACAAGTCGCTTTTCATCCCGGACACATCGTCCCTGGTATCGATTTTACCAACGATCCCTTGCTGCAAGGCCGCTTGTTTTCTTATACCGATACCCAAATCAGCCGCCTGGGCGGGCCCAACTTCCATGAAATCCCGATTAATCGCCCGACCTGCCCGTACCATAATTTCCAGCGTGACGGCATGCATCGTATGGACATCGATACCAACCCTGCCAACTATGAACCTAATTCCATCAATGATAACTGGCCGCGTGAAACGCCGCCGGGGCCAAAACGCGGTGGATTTGAGTCGTATCAGGAACGGATTGAAGGAAACAAAATCCGCGAACGTAGCCCCTCTTTTGGCGAATACTATGCGCACCCTCGCCTGTTCTGGCTAAGTCAGACGCCAATTGAACAGCAGCATATTATCGGCGGATTCAGCTTCGAACTCAGCAAAGTTACGCGCCCCTATATTCGGGAAAGAGTGGTTGAACAGTTAGCCCATATTGATACAGCCCTCGCCGAGGCGGTTGCCGATAATCTCGGTTTTGAGCTAACCGAGGAACAGGCCAAAATCGCCCCACCGGCTAACGTCAATGGTTTGAAAAGTGCGCCGTCACTCAGTTTATATGCGGGTGCGCAAGGTGAGATTAAGGGCCGCGTGGTCGCCATTCTACTTAATGACCAGGTGAAATCGGGCGACCTGCTTGCCATCATGCAAGCCTTACAGGCCAAAGGCGTTCACGCCAAACTGCTCTATTCCCGAATGGGTAATGTGGTTGCCGATGATGGTTCCGTCCTGACAATCGCCGGTACCTTTGCGGGTTCACCATCGCTGACCGTCGATGCGGTTATCGTTCCGTGTGGCAATATCGCAGATATCGCTATGAACGGTGATGCCCGATATTACTTACTCGAAGCGTATAAGCACTTAAAACCTATCGCACTGGCTGGCGATGCGCGTCAGTTTAAAGCAACGTTGGATATCAAAACTGAAGGAGAAGAAGGCGTGGTGGAGGCAGACAGTGCAGACGCACAGTTTATGGATACCCTGCTGACGCTAATGACTGCGCACCGCGTCTGGTCACGCGCCGGAAAAATCGACACGATCCCTGCCTAAAAAAATGCGGCGCATTATGCGCCGCAAACTCAGGAGTTAGACGTTCAGAAAACTGCCAAGACGATAACCGCGCTCCGCAATAGCATATTTCAGTGACGGAGACGTCAGCACGTCGAGCTCAGTTAAGCGGGGGTAACAGTAGGCACTTTGACGAATAATGTCATCGATAAAGGCCGGATGACACATCACTTCCAGCGAGGACTCTCCCCGGTCTGCTGACGCGTCAAGCGTTTGCAAAAACAGGGCTTCAGAAATCGCTTCGCCATAAAACTCGCTGCTGAATCCCTGGGAAGTCCGTAACGTCTGCGGAAAGTCAGACGCCTGGAATACCGTCTGACGATCGATCCGTAACGCAATCCCCCGTTGGGCAGCAAACCCGGCCACGATAGGGAAAATCTGCGGGAACATATGCACATGGTGATGGCTATCCAGATGCGTTGGCTCCCGCCCGAACAGGTCAATAAAACGCTGATACTGCGCGGCCAGTTCCTGAGATATTTCATCCAACGGCAAGGTGTCTTCTTCAGCCATCTGCCAGATCCATTTTCCCAGTAACCCGTCACGAGTAAGGCCTGGCATTGCCGTCAACGGCCTGCCCAGCGTCAGAACAAAATGCATCCCAACGGCAAGTTCAGGTATATCGCGACTCAGCTGTACAGCATGGTCAATGGCTGCGCCATTAACCAGTGCGGTTGTCGAGGTGACCACGCCATTGCGACAGGCTTCAACAATGCCGTAGTTTTGTCCTTTACTCAGGCCAAAATCATCCGCATTTACAATCAGTACGCGTTCCATAGCCGACCTCAGTTAGTGTTGTTCGCTTTTGAGTTTCTCGATACACCCGGCGAAGTTTGGCAGCCATTTTTCATGCGCCAGAATTAGCTCACGCGCCAGAATCTCGGCATCGCTGTCAGAATGCACCAGCGGACTCAGGTTCAACGCCAGCAGCACATCATTCAGCTCACCGCTCAGTGCCGCATTGCTCGCCGCGACTTCAAAGCCTTTAATGGTATAGATAAGGCCGAGCACTTTCTCATCAAAATGGGTAATACGTGGGTGCGGCGTGGCGCCGTTGCGTCCCAGTGTACAGGTCATCTCAACCGCCCAGTCCGCCGGGATATTGTCAACATGCCCATGGTGCGGAACGTTGACATAGTGCTCGGTCTGTTTGTCGTTGTAGATGGCGTTGATCACTTCACAGGCCGCATCGGAGTAATAGGCTCCACCGCGCTGTTCCAGCTCTTTCGGTTTCACGTTCAAATCCGGGTTTTTGTAGAGTTCAAACAGTTGTTTCTCCACTTTCTGTACCACCTGAGCGCGAGCGCCGCCCTTATAGTATTCACCCATTTCAATCGCCAGCATCTCTTTTGGCTTGAAGTAATAGAGCAAATATGAGCACGGCAGCAGCTTCAGCGAGCGAATCAACCCTTCACTGAACGGCAGATCGAAGATGTTCTTCACGGTGGAGGCTTTCAGTTGACCTGAAGCCACGCCATCCAACAGTTCATCAAAGCGTGATTTACCATTCACCAGTACGTCTTTAATAAAGACCATATGGTTCAGACCGAACAGATCGATGGATAAGTCATCGCTCTCTTTCAGCGCCAGCACATCGCTAATGAACATTTTCATGCCGACAGGAATATTACATACACCGATGAATTTCTTAAAATTCGTATGGCGATAGACCGCTTCCGTCACCATCCCGGCCGGGTTAGTAAAGTTAATCACCCACGCATTCGGGCACAGTTCTTCCACATCTTTGACAATATCAAAGATAACCGGAATAGTACGCAGACCTTTGAACAGCCCACCAGCGCCGTTGGTTTCCTGCCCCAGATACCCGTGACTCAGCGGAATGCGTTCATCCTTTTCGCGGGCTTTCAGTTGCCCTACGCGCAGCTGGGTAGTAACGAAATCAGCATCTTTCAGCGCTTCACGGCGGTCCAGCGTTTTAAACAACTTCATCGGCACGCCAGCTTTATCGATCATGCGCTGGCAAAGGTCAAAAATAATGTCCAGCTTCTCTTTTCCATCGTCGACATCAACCAGCCACAATTCAGAAACCGGTAATTCATGATAGCGCTTAATAAAGCCTTCAAGTAACTCAGGGGTGTAGCTGCTCCCGCCACCGATAGTGACGACTTTTAATTTCTGGCTCATACTTTCTCCCTTCAGTGTCAAAACACTGACGTGTATTATGCTCAACCCGTTTGTCAGATATAGCGTGGCTGTCCCGACGCTATTTTGGGCAAGCTATAAAAAATGGGTTATTGGCAAATAATATCTACTGATTAAATTCAGTTAATTTCTTACGATAGCTATTAGGTGTAAATGACGTCAGCTTTTTAAACGTTTTAATAAACAGACTTGGACTACTGTAGCCAGATTCGTAAGCAATATCCGTTACAGAATAGTTAGTCATTTCCAGCTGTTTTTTAGCAAAGTTAATGCGGATTTCATTAATGATCTGCATCGGTGTTTTGCTGTAATAACGCTGGGTTGCACGGGTCAGATACTCCTGGGATTTCGCGGACAGGTGTACCATGTTTTCCAGCGCATTCTCGCTAAACTGCCGTTTGTCATGCATGGTCTCCACGGTGGTTTTAAGCCACTGCGGAATATCATCCAGCACCTGCTCTTCGCGATGATGGCGCAACCGGTTAATAATATAGAAGGTGACCACTTCTACAAATTCATCCAGACCACTCTCGCGAAAGTTCAATGATGCAATAACCGTTTCAATGTAAGTGAGAAACGAATTATTCGCCCGATAGACCTGCGATGCAACGAAACAAAATGGCAGCAGCGGGTGGTAGTGCTGTTCAAAAAAGCGTTTACTGATACCGACGTTCAGGATCCTTGTCGCCCCAAAATCATAAAAACTCTGGTGGTGCGATCCCAATGGAATAAATACAAAGTCCCCGCGTTCGAGCAATACGCGTTTACCGTTGATTTCCTGATAATAGCGCCCGGTTAAAACCAGGGTAAATTCGTAGTAGTCATGCTGATGCAGCCCGCTGATGCTCTCAGTTTTGTTGTAGATGAACACATGGAAATTTTTGCCATTAAACAGCTGCTGCTCATAGACGGTTTTGATTTCCGGTGCGTTAATCTGTAGCTGCATTATGCACTCCTCGCTATTTCAGCTTTTCGTGAAGCTCAATCAGTTCAGTCACCAGCTCACGCGCCAGCATTGATGTCATCAGGTGGTCCTGAGCATGAACCAGCACCAGGCTAACTTTCATTTTACCTTCGCCCTGATCGCCTTCAATCAGTTTCGTTTGCACGAGGTGCGCTTCATTCAGCGCCAGACGAGACTGGTCCATCATAGCCTTAGCTGACTCGAAATCGCCTTGCTTGGCCATTTTGAGCGCGCCGTACGCCAGGCTACGCGCCTGACCGGAGTTGATGATGAGACCCATCACCACTTCTTCAAGTTCTTCTGCTTCTGACTGCGTGTCGACGATGTTTTCGATATCCAACATACTTTTTTCCTCTGGTTCAGTCCGGCATGACCGTGAAGCCATGCCGGATTAAATTTAGAATTTCAATGCGTTAGCGATATCTTCTTCGCTTTCTTCTTGATCAATAACGTTCTGCGCTTTGTTGGCTACCACCACGAACGGCAGGTAAACCAGCGTGGCGATACCAAGGTTGAACAGCGCGACCAGCAGAGCAGCGACGCTACCGTTGGTGTTAAAGAACGCGCCCAAACCGGTTGGCATGGTCCACGGTGCGATGTTGGTAATCGGTGGAATAATGCCGGAGTAATAAGCTGCCAGCGTAATCGCCGCCAGAATCGGCTGCACCAGAATGAACGGGATAAACATCACCGGGTTCATGATGATCGGCAGACCGAACAGGATAGGTTCGTTAATCTGGAACAGGCCTGACGGCAGTGCCAGTTTAGCAACCTGACGATAATCCGGACGACGCGATGCCAGGAAGATAGCGATAATCAGACCCAGCGTAGCCCCGCTACCCCCGAGGAAAATATAGGAGTCGAGCATCGGTTTCGCCCAGACGTGGAAGGTCTTTCCAGCTTCCAGCGCGGCGTCTACGGAACCAAACTGTTGGTAAATGGAGATGTTTTCCAGCGCCCATGGCGTCATGATACCGCTGTCCAGCGCGGTCAGCGCCAGTGAACCGTGAATACCGAAGAACCACAGCAGCGGAACAAAAATCACGTAGGCCCAGCCCACCACGCTGCCCAGCGATGCCAGCGGAGTTGAAATGGAATCCATGATGATCTGGTGGAAGTTCGTACCCCAGGTGTTCAATGCCCAGGCGATGATCCCCATAATGGAGAGGATAAGGAAGCCAGGAATCAGCGCAGAGAAAGAGCGCGACACGGATGTCGGTACGCTATCAGGTAATTTAATTACCCAATTGCGACGGACCACAAAGGTGAACATTTCCGCGACCGCGAGGCCGATAATAATACCGGAAATAATATTGGCACCGCCGAGCCAGTTCGCGCCAACGGCATAGGCTTCACCCACGCTATATGGCGTTACGGTCATAAACGCGGCGACGGATAACAGCCCGGCAGCCAGAGAGTCGACTTTGCGTTCTTCTGCCAGCGCCATACCGATAAAGAACGGCGCCATCAATGACATGATACCCAGCGTACCGTTATAGACGTTTCCACCAATGCCTTTCAAACTATTCAGCGTTTCAATAGTTGAAGCATCAAGTCGAATGCCCATTGAATAAAAAAACGACCCCTCCCCAAAGCTCAGGAAAACGTTATTGATTAATACAAACATGGCCCCTGCGAGGGTTAACGGCATTAAACGAATAAAACCGTTTTTGATTGCATTAACGTGTGGCTGTTTTCCAATTTTTACAGCAAAAGGAAGGAGTACCTTTTCAAGTGAAGCAATAGCGTTACTCATAGAAAAATACCCTTAAATACCGCAATTAATAATTGCGGTGAATGTTAATGAAATAACTCTTTGACGGGAAAAATTAAAATAAAATAATTAATTTGCTGCGGCTTTTTTAATTGCTGCAACCGCAGCCTTAAGCACGCCTAAACCATCGACTTTGCCATACAGCAGCGAGTCAATCACTTCCACAGGCTTGTTGGGTAACAAACGCTGAATTTCGGGCAACATATAAGCAATTTGTGGACCTAATAATACAACATCGGCCACTGGACCTTTTTCTCCGGCCAGCGTTTCAGGAAACGCTTCAATAATAACCGGTACTTCGTATTTTTCGGCCTGAGCACGCATCTTCGAAACCAACAATGAAGTCGACATGCCCGCAGAACAAAACAGATAAATGTGTTTCTTTTCCATTAAAACGATCCTCATGTGCGATTATCTGTCACCAGACACTCCGCAAGCCCTAACCTGCATCCATGCTCTGGGTAACTTGCGTCAGCTAAATTACTTTTTTAGGTGGCTGAAATGAGTATACGGGATTGCACAGGCGGATGGTATTTCCTTGACCAACTAAATTGTCTCTCCTTGACCTGGCGTTATGACCACCCTCACACTTCAGGCAAATAATTCGCGTCAATAATTAAGATCGTGTGACATAAAAAAACCGGCGCAGTGGCCGGTTTTCCCGAGTGCTCAGGCAATAAACAGTTGTTACTTCTTCGCTGCCTGCGGGTCGGTGTCGTACTCTGCGCAGGTCTGGTAGCCAGAGTTAATCACGTGTCCGGTGTCATCTAAAGCAACAAAATAGGTCTCAGCTTTACCATCTCGTTGACCCAGGATGTAGGTCTGACACGTCCCACGCGCATGGATCATACTGACTTCGGAAGACGGTTTACCGGCAATCTGCGCTACCTGCGCCCGGCTCATCCCTTTCTTCACATCTTTCACCACGGGCTGAACAAATTGGTCTTTCGTACGATCGTAAGCCGTACACCCTGCCAGCATAGTCAAAACAGCCGCTGCGCTCAGAATTCCTGTTAGATTCTTGTTCATATTCCGTCCTCTTGTATTTCAGCGTGTTATATAAGCCTGGAGCACAACAACGCATTTTTCAAGCAATCAGAGGATACTTAGGTGGTTTCGGAAAATTCTATTAAAACAAAATGATGCTATATCAGGCTCGCATCCCTTGTCGTTTGGGCCTCAACGCGTTAGCTTTAACACATCATTTTTTTGATCATTTTATTTTTCGGAGGGGGTTAAATGACTCTGCAGCAAGAGATTATCCAGGCGCTTGGCGCAAAACCGCACATCGATGCAGAAGAAGAAATTCGCCGCAGCGTGGATTTCCTGAAATCGTATCTGCAGACCTACCCCTTTCTGAAATCGTTGGTGTTGGGAATTAGCGGCGGACAAGACTCAACGCTCGCGGGAAAACTGTGCCAGATGGCGATCACCGAGCTGCGAAAAGAAACGGGTAATGACGCACTGCAGTTTATTGCCGTACGCCTACCGTATGGCGTTCAGGCCGATGAGCAAGACTGCCAGGATGCCATCGCCTTTATTCAACCGGACCGCGTACTGACCGTCAATATTAAGGGCGCGGTGCTGGCCAGCGAGCAGGCCCTGCGTGAAGCGGGTATCGAACTGAGCGATTTTGTGCGTGGCAATGAAAAAGCCCGTGAACGTATGAAGGCACAATACAGTATCGCCGGCATGACCAGCGGCGTTGTCGTGGGTACCGATCATGCTGCAGAAGCCATCACCGGATTTTTCACTAAGTACGGCGATGGCGGTACCGACATTAACCCACTATTTCGTCTGAACAAGCGCCAGGGCAAACAACTGCTTGCCGCGCTGGGGTGCCCGGAGCACTTATATAAGAAAGCACCAACTGCCGACCTCGAGGACGATCGCCCTTCTCTGCCGGATGAAGCCGCACTGGGAGTCACTTACGACAACATCGACGACTATCTGGAAGGAAAAACGCTGGATGCCGACGTCGCGAAAAAAATTGAAGGCTGGTACGTGAAAACTGAGCATAAACGTCGCACACCGATCACCGTGTTTGATGATTTCTGGAAAAAAGCGTAATCCTTTTCCCTTCAAAATGCCGGGTAGCGCCAGGATTGGCCCTATCTGGCATTAGCCTGCTGAATCTCATGCCGCTTTTTTAATCACCCTCAAACTGCTACACTGGATGAATAACCAGCATCTGGAGTCAACAGTGGTACAGCGTCAATCAGCCCCTCGTCTGACATTTGAGGCAGCGGCAATCTATGAATATCCCGAGCACCTGCGCCCGTTTTTGAGTGCGCTTCCCACCGCGCCAGGCGTCTATCTGTTTCACAGTGATAGCGACACCATGCCGCTTTATATTGGTAAAAGTGTCAATATTCGCAGCCGTGTGCTGGCGCATCTGCGTACCGCAGACGAAGCGAGTATGCTGCGTCAGGCCAGGCGCATTAGCTGGATTTGTACGGCCGGAGAAATTGGCGCCCTGCTGCTGGAAGCGCGGCTTATCAAAGAACAGCAGCCCCTGTTTAACAAACGGCTGCGACGCAATCGCCAGCTGTGTGCCTTGCAGCTTACCGATCGAACGGTTCAGGTGGTTTACGCACGAGATATTGATTTCTCCCACGCCCCCAATCTGTTTGGCCTGTTTGCCAACCGCCGCGCAGCGCTACAGACGCTGCAAAGCCTCGCTGATGAACAACAGCTGTGCTACGGCCTGTTGGGGCTGGAACCCCTGAGCCACGGGCGCGCCTGTTTTCGCTCCGCGCTTAAACGCTGCGCCGGAGCCTGCTGCGGGAAAGAAAGCCCTGAAGCACATCATTTGCGTCTGGTAGAAGCCCTGGAAAGAGTGCGCGTAATCTGCTGGCCGTGGAGCAATGCCATTGCGCTGCAGGAAACCCGCGCTGAAATGACGCAGTACCATATCATCAATAACTGGCTGTGGCTGGGAGCCGTTTCAACGCTGGATGAGGCAGCTACACTCGCGCGAATGCCAGCCGGCTTTGATCAAGATGGCTACAAAATTCTCTGCCGGCCTATCCTGTCTGGTCAATATGACATTATTGAACTGAGTCCGGAGAATGCCCCGGCATCCAGTTAATCTCGCTGAACAGCAGTTTCCCCTCGCGCTCCAGCAGTCGTAACGTGTGTTTACCGTCGTGCCAGCTTGCACCCTGATCGACGGTCAACAACTTATCACCCAGTTGCCAGGCTCCGCTGATAACAAACACTACGCCGCCGCGCGAACCAAAGGTCGTAAAGGTGCGATCGGCAACTCTGACTTTTGCCTGGCAGACATCCCGTCGGGTCATGATATTAAAATCCATCGACATCTGCCCTTCCGTCAGCTTCGCTTTTACCACCTTGTCACCGGCAAAGGTAAAAGGCTGATGCTGTTTCAGGGTATGCGTGAAGGTGTTCGGCTCTTCCAGCGTCACTTCTCCACCTTCCAGCAGGGTAATCACGCGTTCTACGCCGGGAAAAAGAGAAAACTCCCCATTCGCTGCGATGGAGGCGATACTCGCCCGCCAGTGAAAATCTCGTGTTGCTGGCGGAAAACAGCAAATCTCACGCGTTTCTCCCGCACCATTTCGCCACAGATTGACCGGCATTTTGCGGATATCAAAGTATTCCATCATCCCTCCAGAAAGGCGCAGCACGGCAGCCCACCGTAAACAGGCAGCCATAAATCATCATTGTTATGTTCACCCTGCAGATTATTGTTATCGGCAGCAGAGTTGATTTTCCTTAGCGATGAACCCGGTGTTTTGCAAAAAAGAACAACGCGCCCTCCAGGTGGAATTTTCGCGGGCTTCAGGAGAATAACGTGTCACAAGCGCGGTGCAAGGGGCAGCAAAGAAAAAACCGCCGATCCTGCCCACCTCGTTAAACGTGTTGTGGACAAGAGCGGCGGTCTTGAGTTTGGTTTCACACTGTGCGGCAATCAGCACACACAGCGTGAATGATATAGTGTAGACGCTGAACGATTACTCAGCAGCTTGCGGCATTTTACCCTTCTGCGCGGCACGTTCTGTCAGACGCTTCTCAAAATTGGCATTAAACTGCTTTTTCTGTTCCGGGGTCAGAATGTTGTAAATCTTGTTCTGGGTTTCCATATGCGCCAGCATGTTGGCTTTGCGCTGTTCTTCCATCTTCGCAATCTGCGCTTCCGCTTTCGCTTTATCAAAGCTATCGCTGGCGATGATGTCGTGCATTGCGCGGCGCTCTTCCAGCGGCGGACGTTTCATCTGATCGCGCTGACCTTTCATGATCTCGCGAATCTGCTGTTTCTGCGCATCGGTCAGGTTCAGGTCTTTAAACATCATGTCATGATGCGGGGCAAACTTACCGTTGTGGTGCATCATTGGTTTGGCATCAGCTGGCGCAGCTGTTGTCGTGTCAGCGGCGTGGGCCAGGTTAGCAGCGCCCAGCGCCAGGGTAGAGGCAACAAACAGAGCAGTCAGTTTACGCATAATTTCTATCCTTTCTTTCAGTTATTTTTACGACACTCATGCGACTCTTATGCAATGTGATGTCGTGTTGACGAGATTAACTTTACCGGCTTAAGCGTCAATTAATCAGAGCAACGGTAAAACAATGAAAGTGTAAAAAACAAACTTTCATCAATTATGGAGAAAAAAAGAATAAATTGCGCAGAGTTGCAATAAAAAATTACAACAGGATGATTTTGAAGGGATTATGAAGAACTATACCTCATCCCTGATTATTAAGAAAGCAATTCACCAGGAATAATCCGTAATAAATAAAAACAGCACGTAAAAATAAGCCCTTAGGGATAAACCAAAAGGGCATATATATTTGTCACAATTTTTCGAGCATCAATCCGGCACGTAAACCACAGGCCACGTTTGGATTTGGAAAGAGAACGTATTCAACATCATGGGTGACGGTAAAACGTTCATCACCGTCCTGCGCCAGCAAGGTGCCCTCTGTAAAAGGGGTAAAGTTGAGCGTCTGGTTATCCATGTGAAGAATGAAATCGTCGCTACGCCGCGTGATTTGCGACACCACGCGGTAACGCAGCGGAGATGTTTCTCCCGGTGACATTCGCTCGCCCTGCAGCAGCTTCGCCAGCGCATCTGCCGTCTGCGCAAACTGAGTCAGATCATTTTGTCCAAACGGCAGCGCTTTACCCAGTTCCAGCGTGCAGGCCAGCGCGCCAAAATGTTCAGCGCTAAAATGGGTGAACGTGCCGCCAGGTGTCTGATGGAAAACCAGCGCCTCCAGCCCTGCCTCTCCCAGCCATCCCAAAAAATCTTCGTCCCAGGCAACGTTGCGTTGTGGCAACACGCCAAAGCGCAGATGCTGCGAGCCGCGAATCGCGGTGTGCAGATCCAGATGCCAGCGGACTGGCTCTTTCGCCCGCGAATAAAAATCCTCCAGACACAGCTCAAGCTGATGGGCTCGGTGCGTTTCTTCACTCGCGGCAAAAATCTGCCAACGGCCGCCAAACATACGGTTCAGGTCGCTATGACAATAACGTTGTCCCGCCGCCAGCGCCTGCGGGTTCCCCAGAATCACTAGCAGCCGCCATGTCAGCGTTAGTTCACCGCTAAACAGCCTGGAGAGAATTGAATCAAGTATCTCTACCGGGGCCGTTTCATTGCCGTGGATCCCCGCAGACAGCACCAGCGAATATTCCGCCGGAGCGACCGGCGTCAGCTCCAGAACTCCGTGACCAATCCACTGCCAGGAAAAGCCGCGAGCTGTGCCCTCGGTTGTCTCGGGGGTTATCCCTGCCAGCGTCTGGGCCAGAAAATTATCCATGGCTGGTCCTCTCCTGCTGGAAGGGATACACAGAGCCGAGGTTGAGCAATTGCGTCAACGTATCCAGCGCTTCACGCCCCTCACGCAACAGCTGCGGGTCGGCAAGGTCGGCGGCGGTAAGACGATCGCGATAGTAACGGTCGATCCAATTATTCAGCGTGTTAAACAGATTATCGTTCATGATAACCGCCGGATTTACGGCCTGCAGCTCCTGTGGCGTAAGCACCACTCTCAGGCGCAGACATGCCGGACCGCCGCCATTGGACATACTTTCACGCAGATCGAATACCTGCAGGTCATCGATCGGATTGTCTTCCTCGAGCAGACGGTTCAAATACCGCCACACGCCCGCATGCTCCCGACACTCCTGCGGCAGGACCAGCATCATCGAACCGTCATCACGGCTCAGTAACTGGCTGTTAAACAGATAGGTAGTCACCGCATCCTGCACCGACACTTCCGCAGCCGGGACTTCCAGCGGGGTAAAACCTGCCACCTGACTGCGTAACTGCTCGAACAACGCCTGCTGTCTGACAAACGCCAGCTGATGACAAAACAGTACCTGGCGATTCGACACCGCAATCACATCGTTATGAAACACGCCAAGATCGATAACGTCCGGGTTTTGCTGGGCAAAAATGCGCTGATGCGGGTTAACCTGATTCAGTCGGGCGACCGCCTCGCTGGCCTCACGGGATTGCCTCGCCGGATAGCGCTTCGGATGGGACGCATTCCCTTCTTCACGACCGTAAACAAACAGCTGTACGCCAGGGTCGCCGTAATCCCCGCCGAGGCGGTTATGGTTTGCCGCACCTTCATCACCGAATAGCGCAACCTGGGGTAACGCACCGTGGACCGTAAAACTATTCTCATCACGGAAAATCGCCCGTAGCAACGCTTCGGTGGTCGGCGCTTCCAGCGAACGGTGAAACTTATTATTCAGATTCGCCACCGTCAGATGCACTTTCCCGTCCAGCGCATCGGCTGAAGGGCAGACCGTTGCCGCATTCGCCACCCACATAGACGATGCGGAGCTGGCGCTGGAGAGCCAGTGAGGCGCCTGACGCGCCACGTTCTCCAGTATCTGTTCGTCGCGGCCGGTAAAGCCCAACTGACGCAGCACCGGAATATACGGCCGCTCATGAGGCGGGATCACCGCCTGGGGAAATCCCGCATCCGCCAGCGCTTTCATCTTTAGCAGACCCTGCTTCGCCGCCAGACGCGGGTTCGATACCTGAAAACGATGTTTGGTTGAGGCCTCATTACCAAATGACAGCCCCGCATAGTGGTGGGTCAGCCCCACCAGACCATCAAAATTTACCTCACGGGCTTTCATAGCTTATCCTCGCGAGAAAAATCCAGGCCGGGGCTAAGCGTCGTTGGCAGCGTTAGGGCCGGTGATTCCAGACTTGCCATCGGCCAGGCGCAATAATCTGCGGCATACCACGCGCTGGCGCGATGGTTCCCGGAAGCGCCAACGCCGCCAAACGGCGCTGTACTCGCCGCGCCGGTTAACGGCTTATTCCAGTTGACGATCCCGGCCCGCGCCTCAAGCAGCAGTTGATCAAACTGGCTGCGATCGGGGGAAACCAACCCACACGACAATCCAAAGCGGGTGTTGTTCGCCATACGAATTGCGTCATCAAAGCTGTCATAACGCCAGACGCCAAGCAGCGGTCCAAATACCTCTTCATCGGGTACGTTCGCCGCCCCGGTCAGTTCGATGATCCCAGGGGTGAGCAGTGACGTTCCGGCTTGCACCAGACGTGGCGCTAATAGCGTTCGGCCCCCTAACGATTCCAGACGCTGCCAGGCATCATAGACATGCCGCGCGGCCTGTTCGGAAATCAGCCCGCCAATAAATGGCTGCGGTTCTGCGTCCCAGTTGCCGGGCATTAAACGCTGGCTGACGTCCACCAGGCGCGTCAGGAACGCATCCCCCTGCGCGCCTTTTTTAACTAACAGGCGACGGGCACAGGTACAACGCTGTCCGGCGGTGACAAACGCGGACTGAATAGTCAGATGCACTGCGGCATCAATATCTTCCGGGTTCTCAATAATCAGCGGGTTGTTGCCCCCCATCTCCAGAGCGAGGATTTTTTCCGGCTGGCCGGATAGCTGTCGATGCAGTTGATAACCAGTATTGGCACTGCCGGTAAACAGCAGGCCATCGAGATCGTCCTGCCCGCTCAGCGCCTGCCCCGTCTCGCGACCGCCCTGCACCAGGTTCAGCACGCCCGGCGGCAATCCCGCCTGCTCCCACAGCTTTGTCACGGCTTCACCGGTCCACGGCGTCAGCTCGCTGGGTTTGAAAATCAATGTGTTGCCTGCCAGCAGTGCCGGAACAATATGACCATTGGGTAAATGGCCGGGGAAGTTATACGGGCCAAAAACCGCCAGCACGCCGTGCGGGCGATGGCGCAACGTCGCTGCGCCATCCGGTAATTCGCTGTGATGCTCTCCGGTACGCGCATGCCAGGCTTTCACGGAGATGGCAATTTTATTGATCATCGCCGTCAGTTCCGTGGCGGCTTCCCAACGGGGTTTGCCGGTTTCCCGGGCGATAATCTGTGTGAGTTCAGCTTTATTGCTTTCCAGCAATGAGGCAAATTTTTCAACAATGGCCTGGCGTGCGCCAAAGGGCTGTTTAGCCCAACTGGCAAAGGCTGCGCGCGCTGCCCGGCACGCCTGCGCCACCTGGGCTGCATCGGCATCATTCCCCTGCCACAGCACATCACCGCTTACGGGATTGGTTTTCACCCGACGCTCGCCCAGCCCCGTCACCCAGTCGCCGTTTATCCATAATGTCATGCTGTTTTCTCCTCTGCACAAAGACGCACAAAACGTACATGGTCGCCCGCGTGACATTTCAGGGCGTCCAGTTGCGCCGCCGTCAGCACCAGACGCTGAGTATCTGGGTCGGCACGAACCAACATGACGCGGAAGTTTTGATAATTTTCATTGGCAACCAGACAAGCAGGATAGTCGCCTGGCGCAGGCTGCCCTTCAGCCACCTCCACCAGCCTGCTTTTACGGATAGCCCGTACCCGGTCAATATCGCACTCCAGGGTCGGTCCGCCGTCGAAAATATCGACGTAGTTGCGGTAGCGAAATCCTTCTTTCTCCAGCACCGCCCGCGCAGGAGCCGTTTGCGGATGCACCTGACCAATCACGCTTTGCGCTTCGTCAGACAGGAAATGGGTATAAATCGGATGCTTAGGCATCAGTTCAGCAATAAAGGCTTTTTGCCCGGTTCCGCAGAGAAAATCCGCCCGGCTGAACTCCATTGAGAAAAAACGTTTGCCGAGGCTTTGCCAAAACGGAGAGTAGCCGTGTTCATCGATCACGCCGCGCATCTCGGCCACGACCTTCTCATTGAATCGATCACGAAAGGCCGCCATAAACATAAAGCGCGACTTCGACAACAAATAGCCGTTGCCTTCTTTACGCCAGTCCGGATCGAGAAACAGAGAACAAAGTTCGCTACTGCCCGTGTGATCGTTACTCAGAAACAGCGTCGGCAGCGCGTTATACACGTTCAGCTCTTTCGAGGCGTGCACCAGAGTACCGACCCGGTAGTTGTACCAGGGATCGTTAAGCCCCACCGCCACCTCAATGGCGCAAATCCCCGCCACGGTTCCGCTGGCGCTGTCTTCAAGCACAAACACATATCCCTGCTCACTTTTGGGCAACTCACCGCGCCAGGTTTGTAGCGAACGTTCGATACGCGCCATCAGCGTAGCTTCATTCGCCGGTAGCGAGGTCAACCCGCCGCCGGTCTTACTGGCAAGCTGCATCAGCGCGGTGATATCAGCGCGTTCAATGGGACGAATCACCATCATGATGAACCTCCTGCTTTAATGCGTTCGCAGGCCAGCGCAAAGCGATCCAGTCCGGTGGTGATTTCTTCTTCGCTGACGTTTAACGCTGGCGCAAACCGCACCACATTAGCGCCAGCAATCAGCACCATCACTCCGGCAACGGCCGCTTCTTGCGAGATGAGTTTTGCTTTCCCGGCAAATTCCGCGTTCAGCACACAGCCAATCAGCAGTCCGAGCCCACGAATTTCACTAAACAGTCCAAAACGTTCGTTAATGGCGTTAATACGCTCCACAAACCAGTCGTGGCGCTGTTTCACTCCGTTAAGCATTTCCGGCGTGTTAACAATTTCCAGCAGTTTTCCCGCCACCGCAGTGGCCAGCGGGTTTCCGCCGTAGGTTGTACCGTGCGTACCGACCGTCATCACACTGGCGCAATGCTCTGTCGCCAGCAGTGCGCCGATGGGGAAACCACCGCCCAGCGCTTTTGCTGTCGTCAGCAGGTCCGGCGTAACGCCGTAGTGCATGTAGGCATACAGTTCGCCGGTACGGCCAACCCCGGTCTGAACTTCATCAAAAATCAACAGCGCATTATGGCGATCGCATAATTCACGCAGCCCCTGCAAAAAGGCGTTTGTTGCCGGCACTACGCCGCCTTCCCCCTGCACCGGCTCCACAATAACCGCACAGGTGTTGTCATCAATCAGTTGGCTGGCAGAGTCGAGATCGTTATACACGGCATGGCGGATATCCGGCGGCAGCGGCGCGAAGTCCTGTGAATAGGCGGGCTGTCCTCCGGCACTGACGGTAAACAGCGTGCGACCATGGAAAGCATTTTTAAACGCCACAATGCCGCTCTTCTGGCTACCAAAACGATCGTGGGCATATTTACGTGCCAGTTTTAATGCCGCTTCGTTAGCTTCTGCGCCAGAGTTACAGAAGAAAATGCGCTCGGCAAAAGTGGCATCAATCAGCTTTTTCGCCAGGCGCAGCACCGGCTCGTTGGTGTAGCCATTTCCCGTATGCCAGAATTTGCTCGCCTGGTCGTTTAATGCCTCGCGCAATGTCGGATGTGCATGACCCAGCGCGTTAACCGCAATGCCTCCCGCGAAATCGATATACTCTTTACCCTGCTGATCCCACAGACGTGAACCTTCGCCACGCACCGGAATAAAAGGGGCCGGAGCGTATACGGGCATCATCCATTCATCAAAATTTTCACGCGTAATTGACAGAGACATAGCGACCTCAACGGTAAATAAAAGGTTATTTATATGTTAATAAATATAGTGTTTGCGGTGTAAATGTAGATTGCAGGCTTCGTGCCAGCCAGCGAAAAAAGTGCATAAACGGAGGGCGGTGACGGAATATCAACGAGTTACAACCTGACGATATTCACTGTATGTGCATATAAAGTGAATATGTTTGCGTACCAGATGACTAAACAGAGGAAAAAACGCAATTTTATTCAGTCGCCAAATATAATTCTGGAATTGTGATCGTATACGAAATTTATCGGAAATTATTGCTCTGTTCCGACGCGCTACGCGCCAAAACGGTGCAGTTTTTGCTCCATCGTTAACACCATTAGCAATCATTGTTGGAATCAGGTGACAAGAAGCAGTCAGCCTGCAGAAATTCTGCTACCATCCTTGCACTATTCATCTTGCAAAGTGACAGCGACTATGAAATTTGTCTCTTTTAATATCAACGGCCTGCGTGCCCGTCCCCATCAACTGGCAGCCATTGTCGAAAAACACCAACCGGATGTTATTGGCTTACAGGAGACAAAAGTCCACGACGATATGTTCCCTCTCGAAGAGGTAGCAAAGCTGGGTTATAACGTCTTTTATCACGGTCAGAAAGGCCACTACGGCGTAGCACTATTAACGAAAGAAACGCCGATTGCGGTGCGTCGTGGCTTCCCGGGTGATGACGAAGAAGCGCAGCGTCGTATCATCATGGCGGAAATTCCGTCGCCTCTGGGCAGCATCACGGTGATCAACGGCTATTTCCCGCAGGGCGAAAGCCGTGACCATGAAACCAAGTTCCCGGCCAAAGCCGCGTTTTATCAGAACCTACAAAACTACCTGGAGACTGAACTGAAGCGCGACAATCCGGTATTGATCATGGGCGATATGAATATCAGCCCAACCGACCTCGATATCGGTATTGGCGAAGAGAACCGTAAACGCTGGCTGCGTACCGGCAAATGTTCCTTCCTGCCAGAAGAGCGCGAGTGGATGGAGCGTCTGCTGGGCTGGGGCCTGGTGGATACCTACCGTCACGCCTGGCCTGAAAAGAACGACCAGTTCTCGTGGTTTGATTACCGCTCAAAAGGCTTTGATGATAACCGTGGCCTGCGTATCGATCTGCTGCTGGCGAGCAAACCGCTGGCGGAGCGCTGCGAAGAAACCGGCATCGACTATGAAATCCGCAGCATGGAAAAGCCGTCCGACCATGCGCCTGTATGGGCTAAATTCCGCGTCTGATCGTCTGCGTATTTTCACTCTCCGGGCCAGGCCTGGAGAGTCTGTTTATTCTGTGCAAAATCAATAAAGCCACGGTAATACATTGTTGCGGCCGGAAATTTATTATATCTTCGCGCGCACTTTTCGCTGACGAAAACGCTACATTGCATTCGGTTTTACAGGAGAACCCCCATGAAAAAGAAGTTCGCATAACGCAGAATACCGGCTGCTAATTGTTGCGGTATTGTTCTGCGTTCTGGCGGGAGTTTTCCATCATTACGGTCTGACCGATCTGATCACCAATTTCCATCATTTACAAGATGTCATCGGCCAAAGCGGCCTGTTCGGCTATACCCTTTATATCCTGCTGTTTATAGTTGCCGCGCTATGCCTGATCCCTGGCAGCATTCTGGTGATCGTCGGCGGTGTGCTGTTTGGCCCGGTGACAGGGACGCTTATCTCGTTAGTGGCGGCAACCACGGCTTCGGCGCTGTCGTTTATGCTGGCTCGCTGGCTTGGGCGGGAATTACTGCTGAAATACGTTGGCCACACGGCAACGTTTCAGGCTATCGAAAAAGGCATTGCCCATAGTGGAGTAGACTTTCTGATCCTGACCCGGCTCGTGCCGCTGTTCCCCTATAACATTCAAAACTATGCCTATGGGCTAACGGCCATTCCGTTCTGGTCATTTACCGTGATATCTGCGCTAACCACCTTGCCCGGCATCTTTATCTATACGCTGATGTCGCACGAACTGGCCAGCGAAGGGATTAGCTGGGCATTTATCGGTAAGCTCAGCGTTGCGGGGCTGGCGCTATTCGTCCTCGTTCAGGCAGCCAAAGCCTGGGCGCGGCATAAACATGTCGATCCGGCGCCCGGTCACGAGTACGCGGGTAAATGATCAAGATGAATAAAGCCCGGCGGACACGCTATTACCGTATAAGCTTGCTTGCCCTGCTGCTGCTCGCCCTGATGGCGTGGGCGTGGATACCTGGCGTGAGTGATTTTCTTCACCCCAGCCTGGCGGCATTTACCACGCTCGATCAGCATGCTCTTGAGAACTTCATTCGTTCTTACGGAACCCAGGCGGCGGTCGTGTCGTTCTTCCTGATGATCTTACAGGCCATCGTCGCACCGCTTCCCGCCTTTGTGATCACCTTTGCCAATGCCTCGCTGTTTGGCGCATTTTGGGGCGGCGTTCTGTCCTGGAGCAGCGCGATGGCTGGCGCGGCGCTGTGCTTTTTTATTGCCCGTGTTTTAGGTCGCAGCGCGGTGGAAAAACTGACCGGAAAAACGGTGCTGAACAACATGGACACTTTTTTCGAGCGCTATGGCAAGCACACAATTCTTGTCTGTCGCCTGTTACCTTTTGTGCCGTTCGACCCGGTAAGCTACGCAGCAGGCCTGACCTCGATTCGTTTTCGCCATTTCTTCATCGCCACCGGCATCGGTCAGTTACCGGCCACTATCGTCTATTCATGGGCTGGTAGCCTGTTAACCGGCGGCACATTTTGGTTTGTTACCGGCCTGTTCATCCTGTTCGCTCTGAGCGTGGTGATTGCCGTGGCCAGAAGCCTTTATCTTGAGCATCAACGGAAAAAGACCTGAGTCTTTCCCCCATTTTTAGCAACGGAGATATTATGCGTTACTGCTTATTGTGCCTGAGTTTGCTGCTCTCTCCGCTGGCGGCTTTCGCCGAGGACGCCAGTTGGCAGCAAATCAAAAATGACGCCCGCGGTCAGACGGTGTGGTTCAACGCCTGGGGTGGCGACAACGCAGTTAACCAGTATCTCGACTGGGTTAGCGGCGAGATGAAAACGCACTATGCCATTAACCTGAAAATCGTACGCCTGGCGGATGCCGCCGACGCCGTAAAACGTATCCAGACGGAAGCGGCATCCGGGCGAAAAACCGGTGGTTCGGTCGATTTACTGTGGGTGAACGGCGAAAATTTCCGCACGCTGAAAGAAGCCGGGCTGCTACAGACCCAGTGGGCACAAACGCTGCCTAACTGGCGCTATGTTGATACCCAGAAACCGGTGAACGAAGACTTTTCCATTCCAACGGAGGGGGCTGAATCACCGTGGGGCGGCGCACAGCTTACCTTTATTGCCAGGCACGATCTCACCGCGCAGCCGCCGCAATCCCCGCAGGCACTGCTTGAGTTTGCCCAGGCGCACCCTGGCACGGTGACCTATCCGCGTCCGCCAGACTTTACCGGAACGGCTTTTCTTGAGCAGTTGTTAATTTCGCTCACCAACAAGCCGCAGGCGCTGAAAATAGCGCCAGATGCGTCCACATTCGCCGACGTTACCGCTCCATTGTGGCATTACCTTGATGCTTTGCATCCTGCCCTGTGGCGCGAAGGTAAAGATTTTCCGCCCACGCCAGCGCGAATGGATGCGCTGCTCAACGGTGGCACCCTGCGTTTATCAATGACCTTTAATCCTGCCCACGCGCAGCAAAAAGTGGCCAGCGGTGAATTACCCAAAAGCAGCTATAGTTTTGGTTTCTCACAGGGCATGCTCGGCAACGTGCATTTTGTCACCATTCCAGCGAATGCGCGTGCCAGCGCCGGAGCGAAAGTTGTGGCAAATTTCCTGCTTTCACCCAAAGCGCAGCTGCGTAAAGCCGACCCGTCTGTCTGGGGAGATCCTTCGGTGCTTGATCCACAAAAATTGCCTGTCGACCAGCGTAATGCGCTGCTGGCGCGGATCCCACAAGGGCTCCCTGCCGTACTGCCAGAACCGCATGCTGCATGGGTAAACGCTCTGGAACAAGAATGGCTACGCCGCTACGGTACACATTAATTCTGCTACTCTGGGCCATCATGGCGGGCGTTTATCTGCCGCTGGCGCCAGCGGCTTTTTCTCTGATAACGCCGGCGCTGAGCACCAGACACTGGCTGGTGCTATTTAGCGATCCTCAACTCCCGCAGGCGTTACTGGCAACGCTGGTTTCCGTAAGCCTCGCGGCTGGCGGCGCGCTGATCATCGCCCTGCTGGCGATCCTCGCCTTATGGCCCGGCGCGGGCTGGGCGCGTCTGTGCACGCGTCTTCCGTGGCTGCTGGCGATTCCACATGTTGCCTTCGCCACCAGCGTGCTGTTGGTTTTTGCCGAAGGCGGCATGCTCTGGCAATGGCTCCCGTTTCTCAGCCCCCAGCCTGACCGCTACGGCATTGGGCTTGGCGTGACGCTGGCGGTAAAAGAGAGTGCCTTTTTGTTATGGATCCTCTCAGCTCTGCTGAGTGAAAAACAGCTTTCGCAGCAGGTTATCGTCCTGGATTCGCTGGGTTACAGCCGACTGCAATGCCTGAACTGGCTGGTTCTGCCCTCTCTCGCCCCCGCGTTAGGCAAAGCCATGCTGGCAATCGTCGCCTGGTCGCTCTCGGTAGTGGATGTAGCAATCGTCCTTGGTCCCGGAAACCCACCAACGCTTGCCGTGTTGAGCTGGCAATGGCTCAGTCAGGGCGATGCCGAGCAACAGGCTAAAGGAGCACTCGCCAGCCTGCTGCTGGTACTGCTGCTACTCATCATCGCGCTGGCGGGGTATCTGCTCTGGCGCGCCTGGCAACGCACTATTCCCGCAGTAAACGGGGAACGCCTGCGTTTTTCATCCTGTACAATCGGCCGTTCGCTGGTACAACTTTTGCCCTTTGGCGGTGTGGTGTGCGCGCTGGCTCTGGCGCTGATCGCCAGCTATTCGTCGCTAAATAGCGAGGCGCTCAGCACTAGCCTGCAACTGGGGCTTCTCTCCAGCGTGCTGGCGTTGCTGATACTTTTTGCCTGGCTGGAATGGGGTCCACAAACCGGACACCGTTGGGTCTGGCTACCGCTCATTTTGCCTGCGCTGCCGCTGGTAACTGGACAGTATCTGTTGGCGTTATATGCCGGACAGGATGGGCTGATGATAACCATTGTCTGGGGACACCTGCTGTGGGTGATGCCATGGATGCTGTTTGTGCTCAAACCGGCGTGGCAACGCATTGACCCACGATTGATTTTGATTGCGCAAACGCTGGGTTGGACCCGGGGGCGCATATTCTGGCAAGTAAAATGTCCGCAACTGGCGCGCCCGGCACTGGTTGCCTTCGCGGTAGGGTTCTCAGTCAGTATCGCCCAGTATATGCCGACGCTGTGGTTAGGCGCCGGGCGCTATCCCACGCTGACCACCGAAGCGGTGGCATTAAGCAGCGGCGGTAGCACCGCCATTCTGGCAACCCAGGCGCTATGGCAGCTTCTGTTACCGCTTATAATTTTCGCACTGGCGGCGTTTCTCGCTGCGTGGATTGGCCGCTTTCGACAAGGACTCCGCTAATGCTCATTGTACAAGGCGTTTCGTTGTACCAGGGTACGACGGCGCTACTGAAGGACGTTAATTTCCAGGTTAATAAAAGTGACATTGTCACCATTATGGGGCCTTCCGGCAGCGGTAAGTCTTCGTTATTTTCGTGGATGATCGGGGCGTTGTCTCCTCAGTTTCAGGCGTCAGGCGAACTGTGGCTCAACGAACAGCGCGTAGACACACTGCCTACTGCGCAGCGCCAGATTGGCATTCTGTTTCAGGATGCGCTGCTGTTTGACCATTTCAGCGTTGGGCAGAATTTACTGCTGGCCTTACCCGCCAGCGAGCAAGGTCCCGCCAGACGCCATGAGGTGGAAAGCGCCCTCGCACGCGCGGGCCTGGCAGGATTTTATTCACGCGATCCGGCTTCGCTCTCCGGCGGGCAACGCTCACGTGTCGCCCTGCTTCGCGCGCTACTGGCGCAACCCCAGGCGCTGTTACTCGATGAACCCTTTAGCAGGCTGGATGCGTCGCTGCGCGATACCTTTCGCCAGTGGGTCTTCACCGAAGTACGTAAACTGGGTATTCCGGTGGTCCAGGTTACCCACGATGCGCAGGACGTTCCGCCAGCAGGTCGCGTATTACAGATGGAAAACTGGGCGTGAATGTGGCGATATGCTGCGTTAACGCAAGGTTTTTACTTAACTGGCGGCACAGAATGTCGTCCTCTTTTTCAACGTCGGGCTATTCGATGAAACGTGTTTCTCAAATGACCGCGCTGGCACTGGCTTTAGGGCTCGCTTGCGCTTCTTCCTGGGCTGCTGAAACAGCACAGACGCTCACCCTCAACCAGTTACAGCAAAAGCAAGGCGCGGCGATCGATACCCGTCAGAGCGCTTTTTACAACGGCTGGCCGCAATCGCTTAATGGTCCTTCAGGACACGAGCCTTCCGCACTGAACCTGTCTGCCGCCTGGCTCGACAAGATGAATGATGAACAACTCAGCGCCTGGGTTAAGGCACATCACCTGAAAACTGACGCGCCGGTGGCATTGTATGGCAGCGATACTGACATGCAGGCCGTCAAATCCCGCCTGCAGAAAGTCGGCTTTAACGCTATCTCAACCCTCAGCGATGCGCTTACGGACCCTGCCCGCCTGCAACGTCTGCCGCACTTCGAACAGTTGGTTTACCCGCAGTGGCTGCGCGACCTTCAGCAGGGTAAAGAGGTGACCGCCAAACCGGCCGGTGACTGGAAAGTGATTGAAGCCGCCTGGGGCGCGCCGAAGTTGTATCTGCTCAGCCATATCCCTGGCGCGGGCTACATTGATACCAACGAAGTCGAAAGCGAACCGCTGTGGAATAAAGTGTCCGACGCGCAGCTCAAAGCGATGCTGGCGAAACACGGCATCCGCCACGACACCACGGTGATTTTATACGGCCGCGATGTCTACGCCGCCGCGCGCGTGGCGCAAATTATGCTGTATGCAGGTGTGAAAGATGTTCGTCTGCTCGACGGCGGCTGGCAGACCTGGTCTGACTCAGGTTTACCGGTCGAACGCGGTACTGCACCAACGGTGAAGCCTGAACCTGATTTCGGCGTGACGATCCCTGCCCAACCGCAGCTGATGCTGGATATGGAACAGGCTCGCGGTCTGCTGCATCGCCAGGATGCGTCTTTGGTGAGCATTCGTTCATGGCCGGAATTTATCGGTACGACCAGCGGCTATAGCTACATTAAGCCAAAAGGTGAGATCGCAGGGGCGCGTTGGGGCCATGCAGGCAGCGACTCCACCCACATGGAAGATTTCCATAACCCGGATGGCACCATGCGCAGCGCCGATGACATCGCCGCCATGTGGAAGCAATGGAATATCCTGCCACAGCAGCAGGTCTCATTCTATTGTGGTACCGGCTGGCGTGCTTCGGAAACGTTTATGTATGCCCGCGCAATGGGCTGGAAAAACGTCTCCGTCTACGACGGCGGCTGGTATGAGTGGAGCAGCTCTCCGAAAAACCCGATCGCCAGCGGTGAACGGGGTCCGGACGCCAGCAAGTAAGATTGCCATTGTTGCCGGATGCAGCGAGAACGCTTTACCCAGCCTACATAAACCATCGTTGTAGGCCGAATAAGCGAAGCGCATTCGGCAACGCACTACGTTACGCCTGACGCTGGACCGCTTTCAGCGTCAGATATCCGCTCCAGATCCGGGTGAACGTCGTCATCCAGCACAGCGCGCCAAAGACCCACGCCATTACGGCAAAATATTCCGGGAACAGACATCCCAACACAAACAGCAAAATCGTCTCGGTTCCTTCAGTCAGTCCGCCCAGATAATAAAACGATTTATGCGCATAACCGGGGTTATCAATCTGATGCTTTGCCGCCAGCGCGGCGAAGGCCAGAAAGCTGCTGCCGGTGCCAATAAACGCGAACAACAGCCAACCGCCTGCCAGCGCATTTTGCGCCGGCGCAGCAAGAATAAAACCAAACGGCACTAAGGCGTAAAACAGAAAATCGAGCGAGATATCGAGAAATCCTCCCGCGTCCGTTAGCCCTCTGCGCCGTGCCAGCGCCCCATCCAGCCCGTCAAACAGCCGATTGAGTACAATGGCCACCAGCGCCGCCATATACCAGCCTAACGCCAGAAATGGCAACGCCAGCACGCCAATAGCAAAACCGACCAGCGTAAGTCCGTCCGGGGTAATCGCCGGTTGATCAATGATGCCCACGCAGCGATGCAAAAGCGGTTTTAATCGCGGATGAAGATGGCGGTCAAGCATGCGGGCGTCCTTTAAAACTGTCGCACAGTCCCTGGGAGGGAATATCGAGAGCGGCATTAAAACGCGCCGAGAGATTTTGAAACGCAATCAGCGCGGTCATTTCAGTAATGGCATCATCGGTAAAATACTGCTTCATCTGCGCTTTCAGCGCATCGTCAACCTGTGGTGGCGTTGCGGTGACCGCATCAGCATAGGCCAGCCCTACACGTTCTTCTGCGCTAAATAGCGTTGATTCTTGCCAGTTGGCAACCTGTAAGACTTTATCCAGCGCGCCGCAGCGTTCAGCCAGCCGTAAACTGTTGGCGTCAACGCAGAAAGCGCAGTGGCACATCTGAGAAACTCGGGTCATCAACAGCGCGCGCATCACTGGCGACAGGCGTGCCTTTTTACGCTCCAGAAACCCGACAAACAGCGCCACCAGCCAGAACAGGAACGGCATCCGCCCCCACCAGCGCGTGGGATGCAGCACATCGCCATAATGTTTTTTCTGCGTAGCAACGAGCGGTTGCAAACTGGAAGGGATACGCGTTAACGGTTTTACCCACGACTGAGGATCGTTCAACGGTGGCTCCTGAATACTTTAGATAAAACAAAGATAACGATAGTATGTCATTTTCTGCCGTTAGATATTGATGAATATAATGAAAACCCTCGACGTGGTCGCCGCTATCATTGAACGTGATGGCAAAATTTTACTGGCTCAACGCCCGCAGCATGCGGATCAGTCAGGTATGTGGGAGTTTGCTGGCGGTAAGGTTGAGCCGGGGGAAAGTCAGCCAGAGGCGCTGGTCCGTGAACTGCGTGAAGAGTTGGGCATCGAGGCGGTCGTTGGGCGCTACATTGCCAGCCATAAACGCGAGGTTTCAGGCCGACTCATTCACTTACATGCCTGGCATGTACCGTCATATCAGGGGGAGCTGAAAGTGTATGAACATCAGGATATCGTCTGGTGTTCACCCGAAGAGGCGCTGCGTTATCCGCTGGCGCCTGCCGATATCCCGCTATTAGAAGCGTTTATCCTTTTACGCGACGCCAGACCAGCGGATTCGTGCTGATCGTTTTATCATCACGCTGGCACTGAAGCAAAACGCCATCCGCTTTAATCACCGCCCCTTCTGAGTAGTTTTGATCCTGATAAATACAGCACTGACTACAGGGTTGCGCCCGCTGACCGCTGGAACTGAACACTTCCGGCGGGACATTCACCTGCACGTCCGGGCGATAGAGCTGATTTGCCAGCGTCGCGCTGGACACCAGTGCCAACGCTCCTGCCATGATTATACGGCGCATATTCTTTCCTTTTTGACTGACAGTTATGCTCAGTATAACGGTATAAACCGGCAGAAACTTTAGCCCTTGCCATCATCGCTTTTGGTTATGACCCACGCCGCAATATTAATTTACTTAGCGCGGTTAATTTTTTCTTGCGTCCCGTCACACTGCTGATGTTATAGTCAAAAACTGCAAAACACTTAACACAAAAATCAAAAATATAACCATATCAATACATAAGAGGTACTTATATCTATGGATCAGACATGTTCTCTGGAGTCATTCCTTAACCATGTGCAAAAGCGCGACCCGAATCAGACCGAGTTCGCGCAAGCCGTTCGTGAGGTAATGACGACACTGTGGCCCTTCCTCGAGCAAAACCCGCGTTATCGTCAGATGTCGTTGCTGGAACGTCTGGTTGAACCGGAGCGCGTGATCCAGTTCCGCGTCGTCTGGCTGGACGATCGTAATCAGGTGCAGGTCAACCGCGCGTGGCGCGTGCAGTTTAGCTCCGCCATTGGCCCATACAAAGGCGGGATGCGTTTCCACCCTTCCGTGAACCTGTCGATCCTGAAATTCCTTGGCTTCGAGCAAACATTTAAAAACGCCCTCACCACGCTGCCAATGGGCGGGGGTAAAGGCGGGAGCGATTTCGATCCGAAAGGTAAAAGCGAAGGCGAAATCATGCGTTTCTGCCAGGCGCTGATGACCGAACTGTTCCGCCATTTAGGGCCCGATACCGATGTTCCGGCGGGCGATATCGGTGTGGGCGGTCGTGAAGTCGGCTTTATGGCCGGGATGATGAAAAAACTGTCCAACAACAGCGCCTGCGTCTTTACCGGTAAAGGTCTCTCTTTCGGCGGCAGCCTGATTCGCCCGGAAGCTACCGGCTACGGTCTGGTGTACTTCACCGAAGCGATGCTCAAACGCCATGGTCTGGGCTTTGAAGGCATGCGCGTGGCCGTCTCTGGTTCCGGTAACGTGGCGCAATTCGCCATTGAGAAAGCCATGGAGTTTGGCGCGCGAGTAGTCACCGCCTCCGATTCCAGCGGTACCGTGGTCGACGAAAGCGGATTTACCAAAGAAAAACTGGCGCGTCTGTGCGCGATCAAAGACAGCCGCGACGGCCGCGTGGCGGATTACGCCCGCGAATTTGGCCTGACCTATCTGGAGGGCCAACAGCCGTGGTCGGTTCCGGTTGATATCGCCCTGCCGTGCGCCACCCAGAACGAACTTGATGTCGATGCGGCACGCGTGCTGATCGCCAACGGCGTGAAGGCTGTCGCCGAAGGGGCAAACATGCCTACCACCATCGAGGCCACCGATCTGTTCCTGGAAGCCGGTGTATTGTTCGCGCCGGGTAAAGCGGCCAACGCGGGAGGCGTAGCGACATCCGGTCTGGAAATGGCGCAGAACGCCGCGCGTCTGGGCTGGAAAGCGGAGAAAGTGGATGCGCGCCTGCACCACATCATGCTGGATATTCACCATGCCTGCGTCGAGTACGGCGGCGAAAGCAAGCAAACCAACTACGTACGTGGCGCCAACATCGCGGGATTCGTGAAAGTTGCCGACGCGATGTTGGGCCAGGGTGTGATTTAATTCAGATCTGTTGTTCCCGTAGGCTAGATACGGCACACGTGCCTTATCCAGCCTAAGAGCGCATTACAGGCCCGCCTCTTCAGATGGCGGGCTTTTTTTCGCCGTGCGTTTACGCGGCGCACTCTTTTTCTTGTCACCACCACTACTACCCGGTGCGGCAATACCACGGAAGCGTCGTACCGGCGTGCTGCGCGCCTGATCGATTAGCTGATACAGCGTCCCCACCAGCGGCTGCATGAAATCCTGATATCGACACTGCTTTTCGCTGATTTGGGTCAGGATAGATTCCCAGTGCGCGGTCATATCCGGGCGCGTCGCCATTTCAGGCAGCGAATGAAACAGCGCTTTTCCGGCATCGGTAGAATGGATATAGCGCCCCTTCTTCACCAGGAAACCACGCTTAAACAGCAGCTCGATAATCCCGGCGCGCGTCGCTTCCGTTCCCAGTCCGTCCGTTGCGCGCAGGATCTTTTTCAGATCTTTATCCTGCACAAAACGCGCGATTCCGGTCATCGCTGACAGTAGCGTGGCATCGGTAAAGTGCCGCGGAGGCTGGGTCTGTCGTTCAACCACTTCGCCTTTTTCGCACAGCAGTTCGTCGTCTTTTGCCACCACCGGCAGCGGCGTCCCGTCGTTATCTTCGTCGCGCTCTTTGTTGCCAAGCAGCGTACGCCATCCGGCCTCTGCCAGAAAACGGGCTTTGGCGACAAACTTACCTTTCGCGATGTCCAGCTCAATAACGCACTTCCTGAATACCGCATCCGCGCAAAACTGCATCAGATATTGACGGGCAATCAGATTGTATATCTTCGCTTCATTATCGTTCAGGTTGATGGACGAACTGCGCGCGGTTGGAATGATGGCGTGGTGCGCATCCACTTTTTTATCATCCCAACAGCGGTTTCGCGTATCGGGATTGACCGCCGGTTGCGGAAGCAGATCCGGCGCATGGACGCTAATCGCGTTCAGCACCGCGTGACGCCCGGCAAAGTGTTCTTCCGGCAGATAACGGCTATCCGAACGCGGATAGGTGATCAGTTTATGGGTTTCATACAGCTTCTGGCAGATATCCAGAACGTTTTGCGCACTTAAGCCAAAGCGTTTCGCCGCTTCAATCTGCAACGCCGACAGCGAAAACGGCAGCGGCGCGGATTCTGATTCCCGTTTATCGTTATAGCTGGTGACAATCGCCGGCTGACCGTTAATGCGGTTTACCACGTGTTCAGCCAGCGAGCGATTCAGCAATCGCCCTTCTTCATCCTGATGCGGCTCACACGCTTCGCTCGGCTGCCAGATAGCGGTAAACCGCTCATCGGCGGGCGTCACGATATGCGCTTTCACCTCGAAGAAGTCTTTGGCAACGAAGTTTTCAATCTCTTCATCGCGACGCACAACCAGTCCGAGCACCGGCGTTTGCACGCGCCCGACCGAAAGTACGCCCTGATAGCCCGCGTTACGCCCCAGAATGGTATAAGCGCGCGTCATGTTGATACCGTACAGCCAGTCCGCCCGCGCTCGCGCCAGTGCCGACACGCACAGGGGGATGAACTCACTGTTGGCGCGCAGACGCTCAATCGCCCGCTCGACGGCCTGCGGGTTGAGGTCGTTAATCAGGCAGCGTTGCACCTGCTGGCGCTTTTCAGGGGCCAGTTGCAGGTAATCAAGCACTTCATCCACCAGCAGCTGTCCTTCACGATCGGGGTCACCTGCGTGAATGACTTCACTGGCCTCATGCAAAAATCGCTTAATAACGTTGAGCTGTTTGGTCACCGAGGGACGCGGCTGCAGTTGCCACTTTTCCGGGACAATCGGCAGATCAACCAGACTCCAGCGAGCATAACGACTGTCGTAGGCATCTGGCTGCGCCTGCTCAAGCAGGTGACCAATACACCAGGTCACCACTTGCCCGTTTCCGCACTCGATAAAACCGTCACCTTTGCGATGCGGCTTCGGCAGCACATCGGCGATAGCGCGCGCCAGACTCGGTTTTTCGGCAATAAACAACCGCATCGAGTTAACGGATCTCAACCATGGCGCGACCGCCACGAGCTTCCACTAACTCACCAATCGCGGTGAGGTCGATGCCAAACTGCGCCGCTGCCGCTTTAACTTCGGCTTCAGCTTCCGGCGTTACCGCTAACAGCAGACCACCGGAAGTTTGCGGATCGCAGAGCAGATCGCGAACCGACTGCGGCATTTCACCCATCAGATGTCCGTAGCTGGCAAAGTTACGCTGGGTACCTCCCGGCACCGCGCCCTGCGCGATGTATTCTTCAACACCTGGCAGCTTAGGAATAGCCTGGTAGACGATCTGCGCCTGAACGCCGGCCCCCTGACACATCTCGCTCAGATGCCCCAGCAGCCCAAAACCGGTAACGTCGGTCATGGCTTTCACGCCGTCGATATCGGCAAATGCCGCCCCGGCAATGTTCATCCGGCACATCACTTCCGTCGCCAGCCCTTTGTGCTCGTCCTTCAGCAGCGATTTTTTCTCTGCGGTGGTCAGGACACCAATACCCAGAGGCTTGGTCAAAAACAGCTTGCATCCCGCCTCGGCGGTGCTGTTTTTCTTCACGCGTTCAGTTGGAACAACGCCGGTTACCGCAAGACCAAAGATAGGCTCAGGGGCATCGATAGAGTGCCCCCCCGCCAGCGCGATACCCGCCTGACGGCAGGCAAAGCGTCCGCCTTCGGTTACTTCGCGGGCGATTTCCGGCGCCAGCTTATCAAGCGGCCAGCCCAGGATAGCAATTGCCATAATCGGTTTGCCGCCCATGGCGAAAATATCGCTGATGGCGTTGGTGGCGGCGATGCGGCCAAAATCAAACGGATTATCGACAATCGGCATAAAGAAATCGGTGGTGCTGATTACGCTAGTGCCGTTCCCCAGATCGTATACAGCCGCGTCGTCGCGGGTTTCATTACCCACCAGTAAGTTTGGATCAACAAACTTCGCCTGCTCGCTGTGCAGGATGGTTTCCAGCACTTTCGGGGAAATTTTACAACCGCAACCGGCTCCGTGGCTGTATTGCGTTAAACGAATAGCTTGCTCGCTCATGGACATCTCCTGTCATTGCAATCCGGATATGGTAGCGCTCATTCCATGATGTGGTAAGAGTGACTGTCTGAATTCGGGTGCCTTTGCTCATAATCCAGACAGTTTTGCCGTTGATATCAGAAATAACGGACGAATGCGCTCGGATCGGCAAGGGTAATCGTCGTGGATGCTTTCAACTGTGGTGTGCCCAGATAGAGAAAACCGACGATTTTATCCTGTGGGCGACAGTCAAACGCTTCGCGGACGACCTCACTTTCGGTTAATGCGCCACTGCGCCAGATACCGCCAAAGCCCTGGGCAATGGCAGCCATCTGCATGGCCATCACCGCACAACCGGCAGACATTTCCTGTTCCCATAGCGGAACCTTGTCGTTTGCTTCACATTTCGCCACCACGGTAATAATCAGCGGTGCGCGAAACGGCGCGCTGCGCGCTTTTTCCTGGGCCTTCTCATCGCTGCCAGATGCAATAGCGCCTTTTTCAAGCACGGCGGCAAAGCGTTCACGCCCTTCGCCCTCAATGACAAAGAATTGCCACGGTTGCAGCGTTTTGTGGTCCGGCGCGCGCATTCCCGCACGCAGAATATTTTGCAGTTGTTCTCCTGCCGGGGCCGGTTCGACGAGACGAGAGGCGCTACGACGGGTCATAAGTAATTCAAGTGCATCCATTTGCTTAACTCCAACAATGAAATTTGTTCACAAAATTAACACGTGAGCGGATTTTGTTACAGCACAGGCGGTGATTCCTGCTGACAAGTGCCTGTCGGGTCATTACGATAGCCTCATCTTATCGCCTTTCTCCGGGATTTCGGGGTGGCGTGTTGTTAATTGGTAGGGAGAATACATGCGAACCCTGTGGCGATTTATTGCCGGATTTTTTAAATGGACATGGCGATTACTCAATTTCGTCCGTGAATTTGTGCTTAACCTGTTCTTCATCTTTTTGGTGCTGGTTGGCGTGGGCATCTGGATGCAGGTCAGCAGCAGCAACACCAGCGAACACGCTGAGCGAGGCGCGCTGCTGCTGGATATCTCCGGGGTGATTGTCGATAAGCCTTCGAGCACCAGTCGTTTAAGCGTTATTGGCCGTCAGTTGTTTGGTGCCAGTTCCGATCGTCTGCAGGAAAACTCTCTGTTTGATATCGTGAATACGATTCGCCAGGCAAAAGATGATCGCAACATCACCGGCATCGTGATGGATCTGAAAAATTTTGCCGGGGCAGACCAGCCTTCCATGCAGTATATCGGCAAAGCACTGCGGGAATTCCGCGACAGCGGTAAACCGGTCTTTGCCGTGGGCGCTAACTTCAGCCAGGGGCAGTATTACCTCGCCAGTTTTGCTAACAAAATTTACCTCTCTCCGCAGGGTTCCGTTGATCTGCACGGCTTTGCCACCAACGGTCTGTACTACAAGTCCCTGCTCGATAAGCTGAAAGTTTCCACGCACGTGTTCCGCGTCGGGACCTATAAGTCTGCCGTAGAACCGTTTATCCGCGATGATATGTCTCCTGCCGCGCGTGAAGCCGACAGTCGCTGGATCGGCGAACTGTGGCAGAACTATCTCGACACGGTCGCCGCCAACCGCCAGATCCCAGCTCAGCAGGTGTTCCCTGGCGCACAGGCGATGCTGGACGGTTTGACGAAGGTCGATGGAGATACGGCGAAATATGCGCTCGACAACAAACTGGTGGATGCACTCGCCTCCAGCGCCGAAGTCGAAAAAATGCTGACCAAACAGTTTGGCTGGAGCAAAGCGGATAAAAACTATCGCGCCGTCAGCTATTACGATTATTCGCTGAAAACGCCGGCGGATACCGGAGACAGCATTGGCGTTATCTTCGCAAACGGCGCGATTATGGACGGTGAAGAAACCCCAGGAAATGTGGGGGGCGACACCACTGCCGCACAAATCCGCGAAGCGCGTCTCGATCCGAAAGTGAAAGCTATTGTTCTGCGCGTGAACAGTCCTGGCGGCAGCGTCAGCGCCTCGGAAGTCATTCGTGCTGAGCTGGCTGCGGCAAAAGCGGCGGGTAAACCTGTTGTCGTGTCCATGGGCGGCATGGCGGCCTCCGGTGGCTACTGGATCTCTACCCCAGCCAGTTACATTGTGGCGAACCCCAGCACTTTGACCGGTTCAATCGGGATCTTTGGTGTGATCAACACCGTAGAAAACAGCCTGGATTCCATTGGTGTACATACCGATGGCGTGGCCACTTCCCCGCTAGCGGATATCTCCATCACCAAAGCGTTACCGCCTGAAGTGCAGCAAATGATGCAATTGAGCATTGAAAATGGCTATAAGCGCTTTATCACGCTGGTCGCGGATGCACGTAAGACAACCCCTGAGCAGATTGACAAAATCGCGCAGGGTCACGTCTGGACCGGTCAGGATGCGAAAGCCAACGGACTGGTAGACAGCCTCGGTGATTTTGACGACGCCATCGCGAAAGCGGCTGAGCTTGCCAAGCTGAAACAGTGGCACATTGCGTATTATCAGGATGAACCGACATTCGTCGATATGGTAATGGACAGCATGTCAGGCTCCGTTCGCGCCATGCTGCCCGAAGCTATTCAGGCCATGCTCCCGGCACCGCTTGCTTCTGCGGCCAGTGCAGTTAAAGCGGAAAGCGATAAGCTGGCCGCGTTTAACGATCCGCAAAACCGATATGCGTTTTGCCTGACCTGCGCCAACGTTCGCTAACAATTGCCCCCTCTTCGGGATGAAGAGGGGTTTTCATTGAGACAGAAGAAAAGTCATGCAAAAGAAATCGATTTACGTTGCCTATACCGGCGGTACCATTGGTATGCAGCGCTCAGAACAGGGTTATATTCCTGTTTCTGGTCATCTCCAGCGTCAACTGGCATTGATGCCTGAATTCCACCGCCCGGAGATGCCAGACTTCACCATCCACGAATACGTCCCGTTGATGGATTCCTCCGACATGACGCCGGAAGACTGGCAGCATATTGCGGAAGACATTAAAGCACACTACGACGATTACGATGGTTTTGTCATTCTGCACGGCACCGACACCATGGCGTTTACGGCTTCAGCGCTCTCTTTTATGTTGGAGAACCTGGGTAAACCGGTAATTGTGACAGGGTCACAAATTCCGCTGGCAGAGCTACGTTCAGACGGGCAAATCAATCTGCTCAATGCGCTGTACGTTGCGGCAAATTACCCGATCAATGAAGTCACCCTGTTTTTCAACAATCGACTGTTTCGCGGCAACCGTACCACTAAAGCGCACGCCGATGGCTTTGACGCCTTTGCCTCACCCAACCTTGCGCCGCTACTGGAAGCCGGGATCCACATCCGTCGACTGGGAACACCGCCAGCACCGCACGGCGCAGGAGAACTGATTGTTCATCCTATTACTCCACAACCGATTGGCGTGGTCACCATTTATCCAGGTATCTCCGCTGATGTGGTGCGTAACTTCCTGCGCCAGCCGGTGAAAGCGTTAATTTTGCGCTCCTACGGCGTGGGCAATGCACCGCAAAATAAAGAGTTTCTGCAAGAACTTGAAGATGCGAGCTCACGTGGCATTGTGGTGGTGAACCTGACCCAGTGTATGTCCGGCAAGGTAAACATGGGTGGCTACGCGACGGGTAATGCCCTCGCCCACGCTGGCGTGATTGGCGGCGCGGATATGACCGTCGAAGCCACGCTCACCAAATTGCACTATTTACTGAGTCAGGGACTGGATGTGCAGAGCATTCGTGAAGCTATGACGCAAAATCTGCGCGGCGAGCTCACCCCGGACGAATAAAGGAGTCTATGCCCATGGCCCGAGCCTTACTGTTGGTCGATTTACAAAATGACTTTTGTGCCGGCGGCGCTCTCGCTGTTCCGCAAGGCGACAGCACAATCGAGATTGCCAACCGTCTGATTGACTGGTGCGCCCTACGCGGCGACACGGTTGTTGCCAGTCTGGACTGGCATCCGGCTAATCACGGTAGTTTTGCCAGCCAGCATCAGGTCGCCCCCTACAGTCAGGGACAACTGGATGGTCTGGCGCAAACGTTCTGGCCCGATCATTGCGTGCAAAACAGCGAAGGGGCGGCCCTGCATCCGCTGCTGAACCAGCGTGCAATAGCGAAAACCTTCACCAAGGGCGAGAACCTGCTGGTCGACAGTTACAGTGCGTTTTTTGATAACGGTCGTCGTCAGGCAACCGCGCTGAACGCCTGGCTGCTCGAACACCGTATTGCTGAGCTTATTATCATGGGTCTGGCTAGCGACTATTGCGTTAAATTCACCGTTCTGGATGCGCTCGATCTTGGTTATACCGTCAGCGTTATTACCGACGGCTGCCGTGGCGTCAATATTCAACCCCAGGACAGTGCAGAGGCGTTTATGGAAATGGCCGCAGCGGGCGCAACGCTGTATACGCTTGATGACTGGCTGGAAACCCATCGCTAATTGATGTCGACAGGATCCCCCCTGTCGGCACGTTATCTCAAGCCAGTGTCGAAATCTCTTCCAGCGAAACTTTGCGTGTTTCGATGCCAAAGCAAAAAAGAATCAGCGCGCACAGCACCAGCATTATGCCTAGCACGATAAAGACCGTAATCGAGCCGTAGCGGGTCAACAAGATAGCGACGCCATAGGGCGTAAATACTGCGACAATTCTTCCCACGGCATTCACAAAGCCCGATCCCCGCAATCTAAGGTGTGTGGGCCACAGTTCGGGGACATATACCGCAGAGGCAAAGCACACGTACATATACAAAAAAAAGATCATCACCAGCCCGTAGCTCAAAATAGCCCACTCTTCGGTTTGAATCGAATAGAAATATCCGAGCAGCGCGATAATAACCAACAAGAATGAACCAAACAATCGACGTGGAAAACGATCAATAATCAGTGTGGCAATAAATATCCCAACGGGTGCGCCAATCATAATTATCGCGGTCATAAAAATAGATTTCGTCACATCGATTCCCGAATTAACAAAAATCGTCGGGATCCATACCGTAATGGTATAGAGCGAAATATTCATCGCGATAAGCACGGTGATTGCCACCAGCGTACAACGCAACATCGGCCCTTTGAACAAGAGCCAAAATGAATCACTTTCCGTGCTTATATCCGCAGTCAGGCAATCGCTATGGCAGGGAGGTAAAGTGATGTTTTTTTCTTTCTGAATTTGCAGTTCCACCTGTAGAAGATGTTTTTCAGCTTCGTTTCTCTTTCCTTTGCCAGCCAGCCAACGAGGAGATTCAATATAATACTTTCCCGACAGATACCATGCTAAGAGCATCGCCATGCCACCGAGTAAAAACATCATCCGCCAGCTTAGAAAGGCGATAATCACAACGCCAATCGCCGCTGAAAGCATCGGCGACCAGTTGCCGACAAACGACAGGCGAGCAGACCACTTCCCACGCACCCCGGGCGGAATAAATTCAGTAAATGAGGCATAGCCCACCATAATCAGCGCTCCCATTCCGCTCCCCATTAGGAAGCGGAAAAAGATAAGCCAATACATGTTAGGCACAAACGTTGCCGCACAGGCAGAGACCCCGACGATCAGCAAATTGAAGCGGAACGCTTTGCGTCGACCAAGATAATCACCAATAAAGCCACCGGTTAGTGAGCCAATAAAATAGCCAAACATCAGAGCCGAGGTAAACGCGGCGTTGAGGTAATTATTTGACCAACCGGTACTGACTAATTTTGCCAACACCACATTCCCGGAATAGCTGAGAAAACCGGTGACTAATAAACTAAAACTGATAATGCCGAAAATACGAAAATGAAATCGAGATAAAGGTAAGCGATCTAATCTTGCACCGATAGGGTCACATTGTTCCATCTGGATGCCTCAAATTAAGCTAAATAGAAAGTATGGCGATCGCGGCAGAAAAAATCTCACCGCGCCATCCATCATCATTAGATTCTTCTGGCATTTTCCAGGTGCAAACTAAAATAATATCGATACGACCCACGTTAAAATTAATATACGAGTTGAATATTATTTTCTTTGCAAAATGCAATCCACTCTGCACCCGGTGCCTTATTGGTTATTAGGTAATTAATATGGCTAAAGTCCACGAGCTGGACGAACGCTTTACGATCGAACTTCGAATGATCAACCAACAGAGCCACCTCGGTCGCCTGGCGGATCATCGTCTTTTTGATTTCCGCTTCCGCTTCGTTAGAGTCAAGCGCTCCGCTCTGCATATCCAGACCTTTGCAGCTCATTACCAGGATATCAACATGATAGCGGCTGATAATCTCCTTGGTGATCCTTCCCTGAAGCGACAGCGTATTCTTATTTAATTCACCGCCAGTAGAAACAACGTTAATTTCTGACTGTGCAAGTTCATGAAAAGCTTCAGCCGAGTTGGTCAGTAGCGTCAGATCGTTTCTTTCCTTCAACAGTTTCAATAATTCCATCGCGGTACTGCTGGCGTCGGCAGCCATGGTGGTCTTATTTTTAATGAACGGTAATGCATTACGGGCAATGATCTGCTTTTCTTCAAAAAAAGATTTTGCACGCTTATAAAAATGGATATTGTCGGACAACGCGGTTGTATTGAGTACAGCACCGCCATATGTTCGGGTCAAAAACCCTTCATCTTCCAGTTTTTCCAGATCGCGGCGAATCGTTTCTTCAGTCACCTGAAAGATCGAACTTAAATTAGATACCGCTACTTTCTTATCATTCACCACCATTTGCTTAATGGCCTGAATCCTGTCTTTTGCCGCCACGATGACACCTCTGTTTGCTGCAAAGTAATAATAAGACCCAAGTATCTCACAGGCCATGTTTATTTTCAAAATAACATGTCTGAATCACAGATTTTAGTGCTATTTTACGCAGAAACAGAGGTGAACCCCATTTGGCTTATTTTGTATCCAACGCCTCAGCCATTCGCCTCATCAATAAAGAATCATCATCGGTCAGGGGAATCGTTAACGCCTGAACATTATCACGGACCTGTTCAGGTGCGGTTGCGCCGCTCAGCAAGGTGATTAAATCGCTTTGCTTTAAAATCCAGGCCAGTGCCAGCGCGGGGATTGTGCAGCGGTATTTTTCGCACAACGGCCGCCATTGCTCAAGCATGTCAATCACCCGTAGCATATTGTCTCGTTGGAACCAGACTTTGTTGGCCCGCGCCCCGCCAGGGACATAATCGCGATCAATAGTTCCGGTCAGTAGACCCTGCTCAAGCGGTGAATATACCTGCACCACGATGCCATGCTGCTGACATAACGGCAGCAGTTCAGCTTCCAGTGCCCGGTCAAGGATGCTGTACTTGGCCTGGATGATATCCAGCTCACCGTGTTTGAGATACTCCCTGATATGTTCCGCATCGACGTTAGCCGCACCGATAGAACGAATTTTCCCCTCTTTCTTGAGTGCGTTTAGTGTATCGACGGTTTCCGCAATCGGCGTAAAACAGGGTTCGACCGACTGCCAGTGGGTCATGTAGATATCAATGCTCTCAATACCCAGTCTTTGCAGACTGGCATCCACCTCTTCGCGAATCGACTCGGGTGTGAGATTTTTATACAACTGCCGGTCGCCCACTTTGTTAAACAAACTTCCTGTTCGCTCCCAGACGATGCCGCATTTGGTTTCAACAACGATATCGTTACGCGGCAGTTTTTTCAGCGCCTGCCCGACAATCACTTCACTATTGCCGAAGTTGTAACCTGGCGCGGTATCAATCAAATTAATACCGCAGCGATGCGCCTCAACAATGGTATCAATACAGACCTGCAGATCGAGATCGCCGTTCCACGCCGGACCGCCGCCAATCGCCCATGTGCCTAATCCCATGCGGGAAAGCGTAATATCCGTACTGCCTAAAGGAATCATTTTCATCTGCCGCTATTATCCTTCATATTCATCGAGAAGTTGTTCAACCAGCTTTCTGTTCTTCACACCCGTCGTGGCCCCTACGCTCAAAACCGATATGGCTGCCGTTGCATTAGCAAACAGCGCGCACTCACGAAGTGTTTTGCCTTCAAGCAGCGCGGAAATAAATCCCGAGGCAAAATTGTCTCCCGCGCCGATAGTGTCGATGGCGGTAATTCCCGAAACGGCTGGAACCTCGATTTTCATATCGACACGTTTGATAAAGCAGCCTCTCTTGCCGGTCTTAATCACGACTGTTTTCACGCCACAGTTCAGGAAACTGTCGGCAATGTCATCCAGCGTCTCTTTCCCGGTGAGCAGTTTGGCCTCCTCAAAATTAGGAAACAGATAATCCACGTAGCTCAATGCCTGTCGAATATCTTTCAGTGTTTCATTAAGCCGCGGTTTGATCATATCCGCACAGATAATTAACCGATGCGCTTTCGCCTGAGCGAAAATTGCCGTCAGTGCATCGCTATCCAGTAACGGGCTATTAAAAATACTCGCCAGCGACAGCAGCTTTGCTTGAGAGAAGCGGTCAAAATCAACATCGCTGATATTCAGCTTCCACAGGCTGCCGTTACGGTTAGTCACGAAAGTACGCTCGCCATCGGCGGTGACTAATCCCACGTTAATAGATGTATCAATTGCGGCATCCTGCTTCAGGCTCTGAATATCTATATTCTCCCGACGGCAGTGGTCGAGAATAAAATGGCCTGCTGCATCAGCACCTACCCGGCTCATTAACGCTGTACGATGACCGAGACGAGAAATAATAGTCGCTTCATTAATTGCGTCGCCGCCGGTTGTCATCGCTATTCTTTCTAACGGATAAGAATCAACATCAAAAATATTTTTACTCACCGGCTGTAAGGGAATATCAACAATAGCTGCCCCTATACAAATAACCTCGATATTATCCATGTTGTCATTCCGCTTTACCGTCAGAACCAAACAATTTAATTTTCTCCAGCGCGCGCTCTTTTACCGCTTTGCGAACTTCACGTTCAACGTGCAGGAAGGGCTGATTCTGGTTCTCCTGCACTGCCACCATGGCAGCCTGGCACAGTTCGGTATGAATGTTGATTTTAGAGATACCTAATGAAATGGCTTTTTTGATATCCGCATCGCTGATACCCGACGCACCATGCAACACCAGTGGCACGGATACGGCTTCCCGCACGCGTTTAACCACGTCGAAATTCAGTTTCGGCTCTGAGGTATAGACGCCGTGCTGGTTACCAATCGCCACCGCCAGAGAATCGCAGCCGGTACGCTCGACAAACTCCGCCGCCTGGTTCGGATCGGTATAGTGATAACCCGCCAGCGCTTCTTCGTACACCGTTTCATTGCCCACATGGCCCAGCTCAGCTTCGACCGGCACACCCAGCGGATGGAAAAAATCCACGGCCTCTTTTGTCAGACGAATATTCTCTTCGAAATCAAAGGCAGAGGCATCACGCATCAGCGAATTCATACCATGAGTCCAGGCGTTATGGATAATCTCCATGCTACGTCCGTGATCCCAGTGGGTAATAACTGGAACCGAGGCCTTTTTAGCCATTGAAACCATCATGTGCGAAAAATCTTCGAACGAGGTATTACCCACAAAACCAGTACCGAAAGAGATAATCACCGGCGATTTCGATTCTTCCGCCGCATCAATCACCCCCATTAGCATTTCCGCATTCCACACGTTGAAGTGAGCAATCGCATAATGTTTATTTTGGGCATCATTTTCCCAATATTTAATATCTGCCAGCATAGTTATTTCTCCCTTTTCGATAAATTAATGATTTACTTTAATTACGCCTTTAATAATTTCGCTTTTGTTATTAACGGATTCATCAAACGCGCGCTGAACATCTGCATAATCGTAAATATGCGTCACCATCGATTTCACATCGAACCGACCGGAGGATATGGCTTCAATAGTAACCGGATAGCGGTTGGCGTAACGGAAAACGGTCTGAATAGACACTTCACGGTTAATTTTGAGGAAATTAATTGCGGAATCACCAGGTACTGTACCAACGATCATGATTTTCCCGCCGCGCATCACCAGATACGGCGCCTGCTTAACGGTTATGGCTGAACCGGCAGTTTCGAAAACAATGTCCGCGCCCATATCGCCAGAGAACTGCTGGCAGCGGACAATGGTGTCCTCTTTTGCACCGTTTATAACGGTTGTCGCCCCGAGTTGTTCAGCCATCGCCAGACGTTTTTCCAGCACATCAACCACCGCGATCTCGGTTGCGCCCAAACATTTACACGCCTGCAAAGTCATTAAACCAATACACCCCGCCCCAAGAATGACGATTTTCTTACCCGGTTTAACGTCTGCCAGCATTGCAGCATGCATACCCACCGCCGCTGGCTCCACCAGCGCACCTTCCAGGGTGTCCATGTTATCGGGCAATTTGTAAGTGAAACTCTCCGGATGACACAGATAGTGGGTTAGCGCGCCGCGGTAGTTGGGCTGCGTAGCCATAAAATCGACGTCCGGGCAGATATTATATTTCCCTTCCAGGCAGTAGCGGCAGTGACCGCACGGTACACCGGGTTCAATATTCACCCGATCACCCGGTTTAAATTTGGTTACACGGTTCCCTACCGCCACCACCGTACCGGCGCATTCATGCCCCAAACCAATTTCCTGATTAGGATCTTTCGGCGGAATAAAAGGACCTGATTCAAAACCGTGAACATCTGAACCGCAAATCCCAACGTATTCAACTTTGATCAGCACTTCATGCTCATTGGGCACCGGAATATCAGCGGCGATAATTTTCATCGTACCCGGCGTTTTTAATATCGCTTTCGAGTTTTTCATTTTATTTCCCGTCAATATTATTTGCTGGTAACTGCATCAATCCCGAGACTTTCGACAGAGACGCCTTTGGTTTCAATTCCGATGGTAGCAATGGCAATGGCGACAATAATGGAGACCGCACCTAGCAGTACAAACACCCCTGTCACGCCGTAACCATTAAGTAATACTGCGACTGCATAAGGTGCGGCGATACCACTGACACGCCCGACAGCGTTGGCCAGTCCCGAACCGCGAAGTTTCGCTTCGGTCGGCCATATTTCCGGAACGTACACAGCGGAGGCATAACAAACATACATATAAACAAAAGTAATCAGGAAAAAACCGATTAATGTAATTAGCAGCATACTGGTTTGCAGCGAATAGATATAACCCAGCACAGCAATTAACACTAATAACCCCACCCCCATTGTTTTTCTCGGAATTTTATCCATTACCAGCATGGCGATAAAAATCCCAAATGGCGCACCGAACATGCTCATGGTATTTAAGACAATGGAGTCTTTCAGATTAATACCCTGGGTCATAAATATTGTCGGTAGCCAGTTAATTAAGGTGTACTGAACGACGTTCATGGCAATCAGAACAAAAGAACCCAAAATAACCCGCTTCAGCAATACACCTGTTAATAAGGCGGAGTACGGTACAGAACGAGGTTGTTTACCATCATCCTTTATCACGACTGGCGGAAGAGGCTTACCGGTCTGTCGAATAACACCTTCTTCAATTGCCCGCATCACCTTTTCGGCTTCCTGGTAGCGCCCGCGAGACTCCAGCCAGCGAGGCGACTCAGGGAAACTGCGCCAGGCAATAACAGTTGCTATGAGAGACAGCACCGCAGGAATCAACAGCTGTACGCGCCAGTTCCATTCCGCGCTGATAAGTGGCGTCAGCCCCATCGCGATCAGTGAACAGAGCGGATAAGACCAGTTGCCGATAAACGAGACCCGACTCGACCAGGTGCCACGATTTCTGCCAGGCATATATTCGGTAAACCCGGCAAATAAGGTGACCAGCAGCGCGCCTAATCCAACTCCCATCACAAAACGACAGGCGATCAGGAAGGTCATATTGGGTGAAAACGCACCAACGATCATAGAAATAATATGAATCGCTTCATACAGAATAAATGCATTTTTACGCCCGATCTTATCGCCAATAATTCCCCCACCGAGCGCACCGAGAAACATTCCAGCCGTCGTAATGGCAGAGAATGTGGCGGTGGTGGAATTATCAGTCCAGCCAAGTTCTTTTAATTGCGCGAGAATTAATCCGCCGACGGCATTACTCCAGCAAACCAGTAATCCGAAGGCAACCATGGCAAACATAGACGTATGCCAGCGACAGTCAGGCAGCCTGTCCAACCTCGCGCCGCAGTGTGGTTTTGCTATCTGTTCCATCCGGGAACCTTCCTTTAATAAATGGGGTTATTCATCAAAGTCGTAGGTCATGATGACCTTAATCGCGGTCTTATCGACCATCGCGTCAAAACCTTCTCGCCATTGCGATAAGCCGATACGGTGAGTGATCATCGGTTTGACTTTTATCGCACCGCTAGCGAGCAGGCGAATAGCATTGCGCCAGGAAGTGGAATCGTAGGCCATATGACCAATGATGCTTTTATTCCACGCAGTGATGTCGTTAATAGAAAAATCGAGAGGTTTGAAGCCCATCCCCACGCGGACGACTTCACCGTTAGGACGCAGCATTTCGATAGATTGTTTCAGAGCTATATTGGCACCGGAACATTCGATGACCAGTCCCAGATTGTCTTTCCCGCAGATCTCCTGACAACGTGCGACCACATCTTCGGTTGAACCGTTGACGACAGCCGTGGCCCCCATTTCTTTGGCTATCGGGAAACGTACCGCGACATCGTCTTCCAGCCCGACCATCACGATATTAACGGCCCCCATAATGCGCGCCATTTGTACCGAAAAAAGTCCCAGCGGGCCGGTACCAAAAACCACCACATCCTGACCCGGAAGAAATTTGGATTGCTGGGCGATAGATTTGTAGGCATTGCAGATGGGATCGAGTACAGCCGCCTCTTCATAATCAACGCCTGTTGGGATTTCCCACAGCGCATGACGGTGAATTTTGAGGATCTCCCCAGGGACCAGACAGTATTTCGAAAACCCACCTCCCCAGGTATTGTTATCCAGACCTAAATTCACCTTTTCTGTACAACAAAGAAAATCACCTTGTTCGCAAGACGGACAAACGCCGCAGACGTGCCCGCTGTTGTCAGAAACCACTCGCTGACCGACTTTCCAGTCCTTAACCTTATCGCCAACCTGCACAATTTGGCCGGCAAATTCGTGACCACGAATCGAATTGAACTGGTCGGACCCACTGTCGACATTGTAGTGTTTCATGTCCGCGCCGCAGATAGCTGCCGCCTTGATTTCAATCACTACGTCATCCGGGCCGCATATCGGTTCCGGGACATCAATCATCTTGTAGCCGCCAAAGCTCTTGCCAAATCTTGCCAGTGCTTTCATTGAATTTTCCTTTGTGTTTAGTTTTGCATCACCTGGCATCATACTTATCCATATAATTTTTGAGGTCAACACAAAATCTTTAAAACACAGATCATGATCTGCATTTCACAACTTAGATCACAAATAAGTGCCAAGATGAATTGAAAGCCAAAGACACAGCAGCCGCTTGGTTAAAATGACGTGAACACCTTCGCATTTTTCCTGTTATGAAACTGTTAACCTGCAGGTGCTGTTTTTTTCGCCACGCCATTTCCGTGGCGTGTTTGCTTGTTTAAATGTCAAAGAGGAACACCGATGAAACTATTGCCTTTGTTGGCAGCATTACCCCTGCTTTGCGCCAGCGTTGTTTCCGCCAGTTCACTGATGTCAGTTGGCTACTTCAATGGTGGCGGCGACGTCACTGCCGGTCCTGGTGGCGACATCAATAAACTGGATGTTCGTCAGATAACCCATCTCAACTATTCGTTTGGCCTTGTCTACAACAACGAAAAAGACGAGACCAATGACGCCTTAAAAGACGCCGGCAAACTGCATCAGATTTGGCTTTCACCGAAAGTGCAGGATGATTTACTGAAAATTCCACAGCTGCGTAAACAAAATCCGAACCTGAAAGTATTGCTTTCCGTCGGTGGTTGGGGGGCACGTGGATTCTCCGGCGCGGCAGCAACGAAAGAATCGCGCGCGGTGTTTATTCAGTCTGCTCAGGAGATAATTGCGAAATATGGCATTGATGGCATCGACCTCGACTGGGAATACCCGGTCAACGGCGCCTGGGGACTGGTCGAAAGTCAACCGGCCGACCGAGCTAACTTTACCGCGCTGTTAAAAGAGCTCCGCGCCGCATTGGGGCATAAAAAACTACTGACTATCGCCGTGGGCGCAAATGCGGAAAGCCCGAAAAGCTGGGTGGATGTGAAAGCCATTGCGCCATCGCTCGACTACATAAACCTGATGACCTATGACATGGCTTACGGTACGCAGTATTTCAACTCGAACCTGTACGATTCGACACAATGGCCGACAGTCGCCGCGGCGGATAAGTACAGCGCTGATTTTGTGGTCAACAACTATCTTGCTGCCGGTCTAAAAGCGAGTCAGATGAACCTGGGCATTGGCTTTTATGGTCGCGTACCGAAACGCGCTGTTGAGCCTGGCATTGACTGGAGCAAACCTGACGCACAGAAAAATCCTGTTACCCAGCCCTATTTCGGGCCCGCGCAAATTGAATTGTTCAAATCACTGGGCATCGATCTGAGCAAAGATACCTATGTGAAGTACAACGACATTGTGGCGAAATTGATCAACGATCCGCAGAAGCGCTTTAGCCAGCATTGGGATGATGAAGCAAAAGTACCGTGGCTGTCAGTGCAGTCTGTGGATGGAAAAGCGCTCTTTGCCCTCTCTTATGAAAACCCGCGCTCGGTAGCGATCAAGGCTGACTACATCAAGAGCAAAGGGCTGGGAGGCGCCATGTTCTGGGAATACGGTGCGGATGACCAAAACCAGTTGGCGAAGCAGTTAGCCGATTCGTTAGGCATCAAACACTGATCCCAACGCCTGACACAATAGGTTATGATTATCGCATTCTGCTGCGCCAGCTTTTGGCGCAGCTTTTCATTTTCTACTGGAGGCATGAGCTTTATGGCTTTTATCCCTAAAAATTACGCCCGTCTGGAAGTCGGTTACCGGGAAAAGGCGCTTAAACTCTTCCCCTGGGTCTGCGGACGTTGTTCCCGTGAGTTCGTGTACTCAAATTTGCGCGAATTGACGGTACACCATATCGATCACGATCACTCCAATAACCCGGAAGATGGTAGCAACTGGGAAATGTTGTGCCTGTACTGCCACGATCACGAACATTCCAAATATACGGAAGCGGACCAGTATGGTTCAACGGTGGTTGCAGGCGAAGATGCGCAGAAAGCGGTGGGCGAAGCGAAATATAATCCGTTCGCCGATCTGAAGGCGATGATGAACAAGAAATAACTTCAACTGCGGGCCCGACATAGATGTTTGCCGGGCCTGAGTAATCAGGATTTAAACGTCGCAATGGGTTCGGGCGTAATACCAAACTCCACTTTCAACTGCTGCTTACTCTTCATCACCATCTCACCATTGGTATCAATCGTCATATGCTGCGCGTCAATATTGTTTCGCGCCTGCCATAACATCACCAGCTGTAAGCAGTTCTCTTTTTGTTCTGCCGTTAGCGCCACGCCATCCGGCCATTTTCCGAGTTCAACGGCAGTTGATAAGCGCTGATAAACTTCCGGCGTCATGCTGTTGATCATCTCATCAAGATTCATGTTAAATCCACTCTCCGTAGAATAATTTGCTGAATCGTTTCTTCAGCCTTTGGTCTGCTCACCGTTTTCACCATCGGTGAAGTTCAAAGAGGCTGAGTTAACGCAGTAACGTTCACCGGTAGGTTGCGGACCATCCGGGAAGACATGCCCCAGGTGCGCATCACAGTTACCACAGCGGATTTCAATGCGCTGCATACCGTGTGAAGTATCTTTAATGTAACGGATAGACTCTGCGCTGACAGGCTCGTAAAAGCTGGGCCAGCCGCAGCCAGAGTCATATTTTGTCTCGGAACGAAATAGCGGTTTGTCACAGACCAAACAGTGGTAGATGCCGTCACGCTTGTTGTGCAGCAAACGCCCGGTAAATGGCGGTTCTGTCCCGTGATTCTGCGTCACGTAGAACTGCATTTCGGTTAAATTTTTTTTTAGTTCTTCTGGAGAAGGTTGATTAGCCATTTGCTCACATCTCGCTTTATCTAAACTCACATCGCGAGACAGATTCTAACAAAACATTAACACCAGAGTGCGAACTTTTGTTCTAAACTTGATCCGTGCGAAATGGCAGCCTGCAATTCGTGATCACAATCACGTTTTTATCTTGATTGCCCTTTAAAATTCGGGCCGCCGACCCCATGTGGTTTCAAGCCCAAAGGAAGAGTGAGGCGAGTCAGTTGCGCAAAGCTTAAGCAGCAGATTGATTTGTCGCAATGATTGACACGATTCCGCTTGACGCTGCGTAAGGTTTTTGTAATTTTACAGGCAACCTTTTATTCACTAACAAATAGCTGGTGGAATATATGACTATCAAAGTAGGTATCAACGGTTTTGGCCGTATCGGTCGCATTGTTTTCCGTGCTGCTCAAGAACGCTCTGACATCGAGATCGTTGCAATCAACGACCTGTTAGACGCTGACTACATGGCTTACATGCTGAAATATGACTCCACTCACGGCCGTTTCAACGGTACCGTTGAAGTGAAAGACGGTCATCTGATCGTGAACGGTAAAAAAATCCGTGTTACCGCTGAACGTGATCCGGCTAACCTGAAATGGGACGAAGTTGGTGTTGACGTAGTAGCTGAAGCTACTGGCCTGTTCCTGACAGATGAAACCGCTCGTAAGCACATCACTGCTGGCGCGAAAAAAGTGGTTCTGACTGGTCCGTCCAAAGATAACACTCCGATGTTTGTTAAAGGCGCTAACTTTGACAAATACGAAGGTCAGGACATCGTTTCTAACGCTTCCTGCACCACTAACTGCCTGGCTCCGCTGGCTAAAGTTATCAACGACAACTTCGGCATCATCGAAGGTCTGATGACTACTGTTCACGCGACCACCGCTACTCAGAAAACCGTTGATGGCCCGTCTCACAAAGACTGGCGCGGCGGCCGCGGCGCATCCCAGAACATCATCCCGTCCTCTACCGGTGCTGCTAAAGCTGTAGGTAAAGTACTGCCAGAACTGAACGGCAAACTGACTGGTATGGCGTTCCGCGTTCCTACCCCGAACGTATCTGTTGTTGACCTGACCGTTCGTCTGGAAAAAGCTGCTTCTTACGAAGAAATTAAGAAAGCAATCAAAGCTGCTTCCGAAGGCCCGATGAAAGGCGTTCTGGGTTACACCGAAGACGACGTAGTATCTACCGATTTCAACGGTGAAGTTTGCACTTCCGTGTTCGATGCTAAAGCTGGTATCGCACTGAACGACAACTTCGTGAAACTGGTATCCTGGTACGACAACGAAACCGGCTACTCCAACAAAGTTCTGGACCTGATTGCTCACATCTCCAAATAAGTTGAGATGAAACAGTAATCTGTAAGAGCGACTCAGGTCGCTCTTTTTTTTGCCTGAAGATACCCGTCATACTTCAAGTTACCGGTGTGTTGGCAATGCTCTCTCACCCGAATCACTTACTTCTGTAAGCTCATCGGGATCGTTCACTTGCCGCCGTCCTGCAACTCGAATTATTTAGGGTAAAAAAAAGGATTGCATAATGATTAATAAAATTTTTGCACTTCCGGTAATCGAACAAATTACCCCGGTCCTCTCCCGCCGCCAGCTTGATGAACTTGAGATTCTTGTGGTCGATCATCCACAGGTTAAAGCATCTTTCGCACTGCAGGGCGCACATCTTCTTTCCTGGAAACCCAACGGCGAAGAGGAAGTCCTGTGGCTAAGTAACAATACCCCGTTTAAAACCGGCGTAGCGCTGCGTGGCGGCGTACCAATTTGCTGGCCGTGGTTTGGTCCGGCTGCTCAGCAGGGCCTGCCTTCTCATGGTTTTGCCCGCAACCTGCCATGGACGCTGAAAGCGCACAACGAAGACGACAATGGCGTGGCGCTAACGTTTGAATTGCAAAGCAACGCTGAAACGCGTCAGCTATGGCCGCACGAGTTCTGCCTGCTGGCCCGTTTCAAAGTAGGTGCCACCTGTGAAATGGAACTGGAAGCCCACGGTGAATTTGAAACCACCTCTGCGCTGCATACCTATTTCAACGTCGGTGACATTGCGGCAGTAAAAGTCAGTGGACTTGGCGATCGCCTGATCGACAAAGTGAATGATGCTAAAGAAGATGTGCTGGCTGATGGTATCCAGACCTTCCCGGACCGCACCGATCGTGTCTATCTGAATCCGCAAGCGTGCAGCGTTATCCATGATGATGCGCTCAACCGCAATATCGACGTCGTCCATCACCACCATCTGAATGTCGTGGGCTGGAACCCGGGCCCGGCGCTGTCCGTTAGCATGGGCGACATGCCGGATGATGGCTATAAAACGTTTGTTTGCGTAGAGACGGCTTACGCGACCGCGCCGCAGAAAACCCGCGAAGAAAAACCATCACGCCTCGCACAAACTATCCGCGTTGCTAAACGCTAAAATTGTGTCAGTTGCCTGACGGAGCTTGCGCCTTATCCGGCCTACCAAACATTGCGTTGGCCGGATAAGAAGCGTGAGCATCGCCATTCGGCAAATCAGGCCATATCCAGCGCCGTTTTACCCTTTGGCGCTGGATATGCCTTATCTAACTGCTTCAGCTCATCAACAGAGAGCGTTATCTCCAGCGCGGCGGCATTTTGTTCGACATGCGCTACGCTTGCCGCTTTTGGAATCGCCATCACGCCCGGCAGACGGATCACCCATGCCAGCAAAATCTGCGCAGCACTAACATTGTGCGCGTGCGCGATGTCGTTCACCACAGAGTGAGAAAGCAAGTCACCGCGCAATCGCCCCGCCTGAGCCAGCGGACTGTAAGCCATGACCGGCATCTGCTGCTGCTGGCACCACGGCAGTAAATCATATTCAATACCGCGCGATGCTAAATGATAAAGCACCTGGTTAGTGGCACATTCCCGCCCACCAGTGACTTGCCATAATGCCTGCATGTCATCGTAATCGAGATTAGAGACGCCCCAGCGGCGGATTTTCCCCTGCGCAATGAGTGCTTCCATGGCATCAACGGTCTCAGCAAATGAAAAACTGCCCGTCCAGTGGAGCAAATAGAGATCCAGATAATCGGTTTTTAGTCGACGCAGGCTCGCTTCACAGGCGGCAATGGCTTTCTGACCACCGGCATTCCAGGGGTATACTTTCGAGACTAAAAAAGCGCTATCACGACGCCCGGTTAATGCTTCACCCACTACCTCTTCCGCTGCACCATCTGCATACATTTCGGCGGTATCAATCAACCGCAGACCGAGATCCAGACCAGCCCGCAGCGCTGAAACCTCTTCCCGGCGTCGGCCAGGATCCTCGCCCATGTACCATGTTCCCTGCCCAATAGCAGGCAGCGATACCTGCTTTGTAAACATCACCTGTTTCGCTGTCATCGCACCCTCCTGTGTTAATGCACCACAGTAAAGCAAAACAACTGGCATGTGTCCTGTTAGGGTGCACAAATTGCACCTTCTAAGATTGGAAGTTGACCGCTATGGCAACGGCAATAAAAAACCCGGGAACAAACAATGCGCCCGGGCCAAATGACAGAAAATCTAAACTGCACTGCGGTTATTTTAAGCGACCTAAATATTTCCCCTCTTTCATCGCGTTAATTTTCCCGTTTTTATAGACGATGACGGAAATCAAGCCCGCGCTATAAGACTGAGCGTCTGCATTGTTCTCATCATTTGCCGCAGCTTTGCCATTAATATAAGCAATACCATCAGCGCCACGTTTAAAGTCTACGCCCAGTTTATTCACATGCACGGGTGTGATTTTACTGGCGTGCACCGGAGCATTAGCATCGCTGACCATCGTTTTATGTTCATGCTGTAACTGCTGACGGTAAGCCTCGCTGATGGCATAGGCTGGTGCAGCCGCAGATGTTGCGACCAGTGCAGCGATAATCATTAATTTCTTCATAAGTTACACCTTAATAATTATTGTGTTTGTGGTGATGACTGGAATTAGTATCATTTGAGTTATATACGTTTTGCGCGTTCTCCATAGCTTGTTTTTCAGCTACGGCATTGATTGTCGCCTGACGGTTTTGCTCAGCGATATAGCAGGCATCGCGGCTCACGCCCTTGCTTTCGCAAGCACTCATGCGTGAAGCCTCGGTGGAACATCCCGTCAGAATCCCACCCATCACTGCTATCATGATTAACTTTTTCATTATCTCTACCAGGTTTATTCGCAAGAAAACCACATGACATTTAATATCAGAGCCATGCAGCGTTACTGTCTTTACTTATTAAGTTGGAGTAATATCTGCAATCGCTTATTTAATGTCAATTTTAATTTTTTCAGATAAATACCTAAAAGATGTAAAATAAAAATTAACTTAATGATTTTATTTTTTTCAAATGAAAGTTAACTTTCATCGTTACACAAAAATAATAAAATAGTTATCTTGCTATTTTTAGTGGCGAGAGTTTCACGATAAAATTATACCGTGATTATAAAATAGAATATTATCAATATATTGCGAAACCAGAAATCACTCTCCCAGAACAATGATTCGTGAAACTGTACAGATACTCTTCCATTCACAAACGAATAGATTTCAGTCTCATCAAACAACAGGTTTAATTTTGGTAATTGCGGCAGGAAAAATACGTTAACTATTTGTTGCGGCCGATGTAATGCCAAAACAGCACAAAAAATCAAATCACATGTTTTGGATCAATATTCATCTCTGATATGCACAAAAAAGCCCGCATCTCTGCGGGCGAGTGTTTGACACGCAGTGGCATCAGAACTTGTAGGTAACACCCGTTGAAATCAGACCAGTCCAGGATTTATCCACCATCGGGCTGTCTGTCACTTCATCAGACAGGCGGGTATAACGCGCAGTACCGTATACGCTCCAGTTGCCCAGGAAGTTATAGTTTGCGCTGAGCTCCAGATACGGGTTCCAGGAGCTTTCAGGATCGTAGCTACGCAAGCCGCTACGGGCAGATTCATGGCGTGAAACACCATAATAGTATTCATTCTGGTTTTCACTGTTCCACTCGACACCAATCCCCGGAGTCAACGTCAGACCGCCATTGGTATAGCGGTATAACCACGCCAGATCCCATACAATACCATTGCTGTTATCCAGCGTGTCCCCTGCAAGGCTGGTACGCAGGAAACCGTATTGCGTGTTGTGAATGTAAGAAAGGCCAGCCATCATGGTGCTCTTACGTTTATCCAGACTACGCAGACGGTTGTCGTCGCTGTCACCCGGTTTGAAGTACATTGGCGACCAATAGGCCATCACCGACAGCTTATCGATATCGTCATTCCACAGGTAGTAACCACCGCCCAGACCACGGAACCAGAAGTTATCGCTTTCATAACTCACAACCGGGACCGGGTAAACGTCACTGTCGTAATCTTTGTAAGGGTGCTCAACCACACCAACGCCTGCGCCCAGCGTCAGGTTGCTCTCTGCCTGTGCGACGTTAGCGGAAGTGGCAATAAGCACGCTAAGTGCCAGAAGTTTGAGTTTGGTCACAGTCAATAATTCCTTATTTAAATGTGTAGCGGTCAAAGTTTAACCGTCAATACGCTTCAGCCCAACTATTTTACGGATTCGCCCCAGAATGTAACCCCCTAATTTCTCAGCGAGTGATGACATTTTGCTTGCAGGACAGTGAACACCGCATGAATCCTGCCCCATATATTTACAAAAGACATGCTTTTTTTGCTGATGAGTTATTGATATGCCATTGAAATTCATTTGCGCACACAGGCAAGTTTTGCAAATGCCATCTACGCTTAATTTTAGAAGGTGTATCACCGAATACGTTGATCTCCTGACCACCACAATGGCATGAGAGTTGCTTATTTCTTCAGCAGCGACGTCGTTCAGTTTACCTCTTCAGGGGCCTCTACTATTCATATGAACGGCTCTTAACATGTGCTAAAAAAACGAAAGGACGGCATACCATGAATATATTCGATCACTATCGCCAGCGTTATGAAGCTGCCAAGGACGAAGAGTTCACGCTGCAGGAGTTTCTTACCACTTGTCGGCAAGATCGCAGCGCTTATGCCAATGCGGCAGAGCGGCTATTAATGGCTATTGGTGAGCCTGTCATGGTCGACACTGCCCACGAACCTCGTCTTTCTCGACTCTTTTCGAATCGGGTGATTGCACGATACCCCGCTTTTGAAGAGTTTTATGGCATGGAAGAGGCCATTGAGCAGATTGTTTCTTATTTGAAGCATGCGGCTCAGGGTCTGGAAGAGAAGAAGCAGATTCTGTATCTGCTGGGGCCTGTGGGAGGGGGGAAATCATCTCTTGCTGAGCGACTGAAGTCGCTGATGCAGCGAGTACCGATTTATGTCCTGAGCGCCAACGGCGAACGTAGCCCGGTAAACGATCATCCGTTATGCCTGTTTAACCCACAGGAAGACGCGCAGATCCTGGAAAAAGAGTATGGGATCCCGCGTCGTTATCTCGGTACGATCATGTCGCCCTGGGCTGCAAAACGTCTGCATGATTTTGGCGGGGACATTACAAAATTCCGCGTTGTCAAAGTCTGGCCGTCTATTCTGGAGCAGATCGCTATCGCCAAAACGGAACCTGGTGATGAAAACAACCAGGATATCTCTGCGCTGGTCGGGAAAGTGGATATTCGTAAACTCGAACACCACGCCCAGAACGATCCTGATGCCTACGGTTATTCGGGCGCACTGTGCCGCTCAAACCAGGGGATAATGGAGTTCGTTGAGATGTTTAAAGCACCGATTAAAGTGCTGCATCCTTTGCTGACCGCAACCCAGGAAGGAAACTACAACGGGACAGAAGGTATCTCTGCCCTGCCGTTTAACGGAATTATTCTTGCCCACTCGAACGAGTCCGAATGGGTGACGTTCCGTAATAATAAAAACAATGAGGCGTTCCTTGACCGTGTTTACATCGTCAAAGTGCCTTATTGCCTGCGGATCTCCGAAGAGATCAAAATTTACGAAAAACTGCTTAACCACAGTGAGCTGACCCATGCGCCTTGCGCACCGGGCACGCTGGAAACGCTCTCTCGCTTTACCATTCTTTCTCGCCTGAAAGAACCTGAGAACTCGAGCATTTACTCGAAGATGCGCGTTTACGATGGGGAAAGCCTGAAAGATACCGATCCAAAAGCGAAGTCCTATCAAGAGTATCGGGATTACGCCGGGGTCGATGAGGGAATGAACGGTCTTTCGACGCGTTTCGCGTTTAAGATCCTCTCACGCGTGTTTAACTTTGACCACGCCGAAGTGGCAGCTAACCCGGTGCATCTGTTCTACGTACTGGAGCAGCAAATCGAGCGCGAACAGTTCCCGCAGGATCTGGCAGAACGTTATCTTGAGTTCCTGAAAGGCTATCTGATCCCGAAATATGCTGAGTTCATTGGCAAAGAGATCCAGACGGCTTATCTCGAATCCTATTCCGAATATGGACAAAACATTTTCGACCGTTATGTCACTTATGCGGATTTCTGGATTCAGGATCAGGAGTATCGCGACCCGGATACCGGTCAGCTGTTTGACCGCGAGTCGTTGAACTCAGAACTGGAGAAAATTGAGAAACCGGCGGGTATCAGTAACCCCAAAGATTTCCGTAACGAGATCGTCAACTTTGTTCTGCGTGCCAGAGCGAATAACAGCGGTCGCAATCCAAACTGGACCAGTTACGAAAAACTGCGCACGGTCATTGAGAAGAAAATGTTCTCCAATACCGAGGAGCTGCTGCCGGTCATTTCGTTCAACGCAAAAACCTCAACTGACGAGCAGAAAAAACACGACGATTTTGTCGACCGGATGATGGAAAAAGGCTACACGCGTAAACAGGTGCGTTTACTGTGCGAATGGTATTTGCGCGTACGTAAATCGTCTTAAAATAAGTGCCCGGAGGCGCATACGCTTGCCGGGCCGACAATACACATCCGTAGGCCGGATATGCTCAGCGCATCCGGCGTTACTGATGTAGCATAAAGTTGGCAAATGCAGTACGGGGGGCTTATGACCTGGTTTATTGACCGGCGTCTTAACGGCAAAAACAAGAGCACGGTAAACCGCCAGCGCTTCTTACGCCGTTATAAATCGCAAATTAAACAGTCGATCTCCGAGGCCATTAACAAGCGTTCGGTGACTGATGTGGATAGCGGCGAATCTGTCTCTATTCCGACTGATGATATTAGCGAACCGATGTTCCATCAGGGGCGTGGCGGCTTGCGCCATCGCGTGCATCCGGGTAACGACCATTTTGTGCAGAACGACCGCATTGAACGCCCGCAGGGCGGCGGCGGTGGTTCAGGAAGCGGACAAGGCCAGGCCAGCCAGGATGGCGAGGGTCAGGATGAATTCGTCTTCCAGATCTCTAAAGATGAATATCTCGATCTGTTGTTCGAAGATTTAGCACTTCCTAACCTGAAGCAGAATCAGCAGCGTCAGTTAACGGAGTACAAAACGCACCGGGCAGGTTTCACCTCTAACGGCGTGCCTGCCAACATTAGCGTGGTGCGCTCCCTGCAAAACTCACTGGCGCGCCGCACAGCGATGACGGCTGGTAAGCGTCGCGAACTGCATGCGCTCGAAGCGGATCTGGAAACCATCGCGAAAAGTGAACCAGCGCAGTTGCTGGAAGAGGAACGGTTACGCAAAGAGATTGCCGAACTACGGGCAAAAATCGAACGCGTGCCGTTTATCGACACCTTTGATTTACGCTACAAGAATTATGAAAAACGGCCCGATCCTTCCAGCCAGGCGGTGATGTTCTGCCTGATGGACGTCTCCGGTTCAATGGATCAGTCGACCAAAGATATGGCCAAGCGTTTTTATATCTTGCTGTATCTGTTCTTGAGTCGGACCTACAAAAACGTGGAAGTGGTTTATATTCGCCACCATACCCAGGCGAAAGAGGTGGATGAGCACGAGTTCTTCTACTCTCAGGAAACCGGGGGAACCATTGTCTCCAGCGCGCTGAAGTTAATGGATGAAGTGGTAAAAGACCGTTACGACCCAGCCCAGTGGAACATCTATGCCGCACAGGCCTCGGACGGTGATAACTGGGCGGATGATTCCCCGTTGTGTCATGAGATTCTGGCGAAAAAACTGCTGCCGATGGTGCGATATTATAGCTATATCGAAATCACCCGCCGCGCGCACCAGACCTTGTGGCGTGAATACGAACATCTGCAATCAACGTTTGAAAACTTTGCTATGCAGCATATCCGCGACCAGGATGATATTTATCCGGTATTCCGTGAGCTTTTTCACAAACAGGGCGCGTCAGTGAAAGATTAACTGAATCAGCACCATCCTGATAAACGACAATCCCAGCAGACGCTGGGATTGTCAGAATTCACTCAGGGAACTTCAAAGGTTACGGTAGCCGTCGCGTTAAAATCGCCACCACCAGATGGCTTGGTATCTGTCGTCATCGTCGGGTAGGCATAAAACGTCGCCATTGCCTTATTGCCAATGACCTCTGCTCCTTGCAAATTATCACCACCTAGCTTAACAGGCGTATTTCCTGAAGAATCGCTGGTGATTTTCACCCCCACCCCATCAATGGTGTTCCCATTGCTGGGTTTCGCGACCAGCACGCCATCCAGCCCTGAACCACTGCTAGCTGAGGTCGGTGAAATTGACCATTTCATCGCACCGTAGGTATCGCCAATGTCTCGTTTACAGGAAAATGTCAGGACTGTGGGTTTTGGCGTATACCCCGATGGTTTTCCCCCTTTCGTCGTAAACGTCGAACTGACGATGTTACCCAGAGGCACTTCCAGAACGACGGGACCATTACTAATTTGGCAGGACTGATCCATCCTCAAAGTACCCGATAAAAAAAAGTGAAAATAGTCATAGCCTTGGCTACCAACAACACTTTTCGAATAATCGCGGGCAGCGTACCAGCTATCAGTTGAATACGCTGAATGGATCTTGCCCCTGGCAATCTCTATACCGGTGAACGTTATATCATTGGTCGGTATTTTAGGCATATAAAAATAGATCGTACCATTACGCCCGGAAACTGTACCATTTTGATTGATATCAATAGTAAGACTACAAGTATAAGGATCTTCTGTATTGTTGTACGTGTTTACACAATCGGAGTAACTACTCATGGTCTGTATCTCCGTCACCGAGTTATTATGTTCCAGATAGGGTACAAAATAGTAACTCATGGCGTCTGCTGTATTGTCGTAGATACCTTGTCTAATAGCGACATAGAGAGGAATGTTACTCCCTACGTCTGTACTTACCTTATAATATTTAATACCGCCAAACGTTGTGGTACTGGACGTGTCTACTGCACTTGTGAAATCAACTTTAAAAACCTGAGGGCCGAAAATATTCAACGTATTAGTTTTGTTCGGAAATCTCCAATTCATAGCACCTGAAGGGGAACTAAATTCTGTCTGCTCGGCCAGCGAGCCGACAGTGCCGGTAAAAAGCTTATCCACCTGCATGGTGTAGTTAACATTTGGCACTCCCCCATTTAGGGTTGCAGAGGCTGTTACCGCAGAGGCATTTTCTGAAACAATATATAAACAGACTGCGGGTATCAGTAAAGAATAGTGACAACTACGTAGTTTTGATCTAATCAACTTAATCATAAAATGCACTCACTAACAATGTGGCTGTCACCTGCCCGGCGGTGATTGCGGTTCCCGCTTGCATATATCTGACATAATAATCACGCGGTGTCGCCAACGGAGCCTGAGGGGTAATCGGATACGTCAGAAGGCGACTCTGACCCGTATTATCTAACACGTTCTGATTATCCCGCTGGTCAAATACCGCAAAGCCCACGCCGTTATCAATACGTTGACCAGAACCGTCGACGGCCTGATTGGTAAATATGCCGGGCGCGGCTTTACCATTACTCGCCAACGCATCGAAGCTAATGCGAATGTTCGACGCGGTTATCGGAGACAATATACAGTTTTCAACTATCAACGAAAAATTTTTACTCAGGGAAGAGAGCCGTTGTTCTGAAAATTCCCCTACACCGATGGGTGATAAAAACAATACATCACTATTGAAACGGACATCGCAGGTTGTTTGAATTAGTTCACCGCCAAAATTTAAGCCATACCCACTACCGTCAGCAATAATACCGTCCGCCGCGACAGCATTCCCAGGCATAAAGTAAGGTGTCATCAGAAAGGCTAATGAAATAATTCCCTTTCTTTTCATTATCAACTCACTCACGGTAAACGCTCCAGAATATTCATATCAGATTAAAAAGCGCACGGCATACACGCTACCGCGCGCTTTTATCGGTATTACTCGTAAGCAATATTTACATAAGCAGATGCGCTAAGATCTTTACCCGCACTGTTGGTATTGACAGCGGCAGAAGTGTTAAGCAGTGAGTTTTTAGTCACTACCATTTTGGCATACAGCGGTAATTTATAGGTTTCACCTGTCTTGGTCAGGTTGGCAAGCTCGAAATATTCTAATTCGCCAGCTTTCATGCTAATGGCTTCAAGATTCGATGTTTTTGTTTGATCATCGAAAATGGCAAAACCAAGGCCAGATAATGCATTAGCTTTAAGTGGATCCACGAAAGACGCCGCGGTACCGTTAAAACCATACCCTGAAAGTGCTGTACCGACAAAATCTAGTGAAACACGGGTAATACCGCCACCACAACCCGTCAATTGTATGGACACATCTTTTACCGGAGCTGCTGTAATAACAGTATTGTCTGCTTTGCCCACAATATCGGATGCGTTGATGTTACCAAAAGCAATATCTGTCCCCCCCGCCATACCGGTAAATGCAGCACTACAGGTTGGCTGGGTCAGCGTTCCTTTGAACGTTAAATCAACAGTTGCATCTGCTGCCAGAGCAGAAAGCGGTGCGCAAAACAGAACCGCAGAGATAATTTTTTTCATTGTAAGCGTCCCTTTCTTACTGATAAGTAATATTTACAACAGCGGTGGAGTTCAGAGAACCTGAAACCATGTTGCTATACGCTGCAACGGTCGGCACGATAGTGGACTTAATATAAACACTCCGTTGTGGCGCAAATTTATCTGTGCCAGTATTCACCGTTTGGTTATCTGCCTGCATCGGATAATAGGTCCCCGTTGAATCGTCTTTCACCTCGGTCTTGAACGCCACACCTGTCGCACCACCGGTGGCAGGGATAACCCATTTACCTTTATAGGCACCAGCGGCAATATCAGTAGTACTGGTGGAACTCAAAGAAAGGGTCATGTTGTTTACAGCGACACAGTTATTCAGTTTGAATGACTGCTCAATATTCCTTGTCCCGGCAAATGCCACAACAGGCGTCACCTCGCCAAAATCATATACCAGCCCTTCAGTCCCCGTACTCAGGGTACAGGTACCACGATTAATATGGGTGCTTGCCGTAAAGTCGACTCGTTCCGCCAGTGCGGAACCACTCAGCATCGCTGCGCACAGCAAACCTGAAATAAGTGCGGCTTTCCTACCCGCCAAATGCTTATTCATAATCATTCCTTTTTAATTTTAGAGAGTTTTTTACTCTCAAATAATTTGGCAGAAAATATCCTGCCCCTCATACGGCAAGAGTGTTATAAGGCGAACACCCGCGCCGCATTTGAAAGAGTGTGTTGCACAACCCCGCTAGCGGGTATTAGTCATAAACAATATTTGCGTAAACATCTGCTTTAAGATCTTTTCCCGCACTGTTGGTATTAACAGCGGCAGAATCTTTAAGCAGTGAGTTTTTAGTCACTACCATTTTGGCATACAGTGGCCAGGTATAAACTTCGCCCGTTTTGGCCAGGGTCGCCAGTGACAAAACGGTCGGTTCACCCGCTTTGTCCGCACTAACGTAAACCGCATCATCAGTCGAGGTAGAGTCGGCATTTTTGAGTAATGCGACCCCCAGACCTGACTCTCTATCACTGGTATCACGGAAATTTACCGCTTTACGGACAAAGCCATAACCTGAAGTGGATGCACCAACAAAATTGACTTTAATATTAGTGATACTATTACAGCCAGAGAACTTCAGAGAGACGTTTTTGACTGGCGCAGCTGGAACAATCGTCCCTTCCGCTTTCCCCACGATATCAGATGCATTGAGGCTGCCAAACGCAATATCCACACCACTAGAACCAGTAAAAGAAGCCGTACAGGTTGGTGCGGTCAGCGTTCCTTTAAAGGTTAAATCAACCGTTGCATCAGCCGCCAGAGCGGAAAGCGGTGCGCAAAACAGAACCGCAGAGATAATTTTTTTCATTGTAAGCGTCCCTCCCTACAGATAAGCAATGTTTATAACTGCGGTCGAAGCCAAAGAACCCGCTTCCATATCCGCAATGGACGCTACTGTTGGAATTAACGTAGCTTTAACACCCATATACCAGTCTGTTACATAATTTTGTGTGCCAGTGGGAACTTGACCATCCGCCTGAATAGTGAAGTAGGCTGCTGTTCGACCATTTCTTATTTCTGTTTTGTACGCCACGCCTGTTGCGCCACCGCTAGCAGGTACAACCCATTTCCCGGCATAAGTCCCCGAGGCAATAGTGGTTGTATTAGCGGAAGACAGAGAAACGTTAATATTATTTACCGCCACACAGTCATTGAGCTTAAACTCTGCGTCCTTGGCGAAGGTACCAGCAAATGCGCTAATTGGCGTAACTTCACCAAAATCAAATAACAACCCATCGCCACCACCAGTAACTACCAGCGTACAGGTACCACGATTAATGTGGGTACTTGCAGTAAAGTCGACTCGTTCAGCCAGTGCAGAACCACTCAGCATCACCGCACACAGGGAACCCGTAATGAATACTGATTTCCCTTTTAATTTGAATTTATTCACTAAAAACTCCTTTTTTAATTAAAGACATCAATGCTGATGTGGCTTAACTTAACGATGATGTTATTAATCACAGATTACGTTATCGACAGACAACGTCTTACTGTTGATATCTTCCTGAGTCGTTTCAGGTAACTGATAATTAAACCGACACTGTTCTTCGGTGTTATCGCCCCAGATAACAGATAACGTCCCGGACTGCTCTATTCCTCGAGTAAAGGCACGACCACCTTGTCCAACCGTGCCCACGACCTCATTATTTTCATTAAATATCTCAGACCCCAGAGGAATATTTTTACCATTTTTCAAACTAAGACGGAAAAATACCGAGCGACGATCGTCCGTAGCGAAAGGAACATAAATAATAGCCCCTGCACGCGGAACAACTTTCGTCGATGTCTCTTTTAATTCGGTATCCTGTTCCATTTTCGATGGATCGATACTCACATCATTAAAGCGGTAAGGTGACAGGCTAGAAACATAGGCATACCCGGCACTGTTAATTCGCGCAGCCCTGTCACCCATCGCCAGTGCGCCTTTCGCACCTTTCGCCTCAATCAATGCAACAGGCGTGTCACCGTTAATGGTTCGTCCGAAAGTTACGCCGCCCTTGTGAATTAAAACCCCACCGCTGCCGTTCACAGACATCTGACGGCTGTTCTCTGTATCGGCAGATATGTTCCCCCCCCAGCTACCGTAACGGGTATCCCAGGAGGCATTCGCCCCAATATTCTCAATCTTATTATCGTCGTAGCCGTTGCGGCGATAACTTGCGTTGACGCCATAGTTCATGCCTGCATCCTGGTTATAACCCGAGGTCGAGGTCGATAAATTACTGTCTCCCTTGCTGCTTCGGGTATAACTGGTGTTCAGGTAATCAAACAGCGGCGCTTTATCACCGGAACGATCGCCAAGCGGTATAGAAAACGACAAATAAACCTGATCGTCTTTCTCATTACCGTCAGTGTAGTAACGGTTAACGGAAACGCTATAGCTGACTTGTCCCAGAGAGTTGCTGTAACCCAACTGATAACTTTTCTCTTTGCGTCCTGAACGCCAATACTCTGATAGCATCGCTGAAGAATAAAATGAGCCCCATCCATTTTCCAGCGACTGGTTGACGTTGAGTTGTACCTGTGACTTGAGGCGATCCTCCAGGTCCATCCAGTCGGTTTCCGATAGTCGATCCACTGCCTCACTCAGCGTATAGAAATCTTTTGTCGAATAACGGTAAGCCGCAATATTGAAACTGGTATTTGTCGAGGAGATAAAACTGTTGTATTTAATCCCCACACTCTGCCCTTCCCGGCTGCCTTCTTCCGCTGACAAATGCGACTGTGTCAAGTCTATTGAGACTGCACCAATCGGCGTATTCAGCGCCACCCCGCCGAGAGCAGAGTAGTAGCCCGACATATATTCAGCACCAGTATATAAAGACAGATAATTATTCAGACCGTATTGCCAGGTTCCCTGGGTGACAACAGGTTTCTCTGCGCTGCTCGATCCGTTATATTCCCCCACCGCCAGCGAATAAAGGCTGACCCCTGGGTAAAGCAGCTGCCCACTGCCATTGAAAGGTATAATCAACTGACGCGTCCGACCGTCCGCCTCCTGAATCGTAACGTCAAGCTGTTCGCTGGAGCTGATCGGATTATAATCGTCAATCGAAAATGCTCCCGGCGGCACGGTTGTTTCTAATATTTTAGTGCCAGCCTGGCTGATAATAATTTTCGCATTCGACTCCGCAACCCCACGAATAACCGGACGGAAGCTGTTCAGGGAGTCTGGCAGCATTCGCGTGTCGCTGCTCAGCGTCACGCCGCGTAATGGAAACCCATCAAAAAAGGTGCTGCTGCTATAGATCTCACCGACCCGTAGCCGTGACTTCAGCGGCGCGACATCGTGTTCCACGTACAGGTTCGAACTGTCGAACGTTGTTCCACTGTCTTTTGTGTAGTTCGCGTCGCCACGGACACGGACGCGCCAGCCCAGTAAATTCAGTCCACCATCAAGGCCGACCCAAGCGCTATCAGAGCTAACCCCACTGTAACTTGAACGATAATAACTGGTGTTATAACCGACAAACGCCGCGTTAACGCCGTCATCCCAGAGCGTATCCGGCACTTCATCAGGACGTGTTGCCAGTACCATGGCCTGTGGAATATTCAGCATAAAACGCTGATCGTTGATATCCATTTTCCATTTAGCCTGGGGGATCAGGGTTTTCAGCGAAATGCAGCTTTCCGCCTCTGCGCCAGAAACATTAATGGCACCAGGATCAACACCAAAATTCGCCAATTCTTTCAGGCTCAGGCAAGGAATTGCACGTAACGGATCTTTTGGGTTTTCATCAAACTGAATTTCAAACTTACCCATTTCGCGCTCGTTAAGTACAACGGTTGCGTAATGCTTCCCGGCGGTAACAGGGTTTCCTTTGGAAAAACGGCTAACGTCTATTGGCTGATTAGATAAAAAGATATTACTAAATTCTACCTCTTCATCTTCAGTACCGATTTCCTCACTTTCTTTATTTTCTTCTTTTTCCTGCACATTAGAATTTTCTACTGATGATGCAGGCGAAACACTATTTTGTGCAGGGGTTTCAGTAGCATTCGCTGTCCCGACAACATTCAATAAAATAAATGTGCTAGCAATACTCGACAAACGAAAACGATCGCTAATTAACATATCCATAGAAAAACCCGAACGTTCCATCGTGAAAAAATACTATTTGATAACAGCAGTACCCTCTACATCGTTACCATAATCCGAAATATAGCTATACGTCAGATTGGTTCCTACAGCTGCTTTAAACGTTTTGTTATCAAATGTGAACTTTTCCGTTGCAAAAGGTGCAACCATTCCTGGCTTCGCCGAATTATTACCAACTTTCATCATATTGAAGGTCAGATAATAAGGGGAGTTATTTTTTGCAACTAATGTGCCATTTTCCGCACGCCATTCAACCTTACCTGCCGCATCTTGTGGTTTTACGGGTAAAGCATCTGGGCGATAAAACATCTTAATCCGAGTACGAAATGCCAGTTGTAATTTATTATTGCCAGCAGCCTCACCTTTTGCTTTTGGCGGAACCTCTAACACGTTCAGATAATAAATACTTTCACGATCTTTCGGCAAACTGGCGTCCATTTTAGAAATACGCAGCGTCTGGCCTTTCTTCGCATCAATACGTGACACCGGAGGTGTTAACATAAATGGCAGATCGATATTTTCCGGCGATTCCGTTGCACGACCATCATCCAACCATGACTGCACCAGCAGTGGACGCGGCCCCTCATTGGTCAGGCGAACGTTAACTTCTTTGGCTGCTTCTTTATAAATCACACGCGTGGTATTAATGACGACATCGGCCCATACAGACGAACTGAAGGCCAAAGTCGCGGCCATAATTGCAGATAAATATTTGATGGACATTTAATTTATTACTCTCTGAAAAATAAGGCGGCAATAAAAACTGCCGCCTCAGTCTTAATCAATAATTACTGGTAAACTACGCTGAAGGTAGCTACCGTTTCGATATCACCAGCGACAACATCTGTACCCGTCTGGACATAACGAGTGTTAAAACTGTAGGTCTGGGCATTCGTCGTTGTACTTTTATAATCCGCTGGATCGATAGTATTCAGATCCATCGCCAGTTTGTTGGAGAGGTCAGCGTCTTTAGTGAAGCCAATCTGCACGCCTTTAGCAGCAGTATCCATGGTATTGACGGAGTCCAGCAGGACGTTACGATAGGTGCTGGTGCCTGAGTCCGCATAACCAGTAGAATCAAAGCTAACCGCAACACCGGTTTTACCGGCTGGCATCACGCAGCCTTCCAGAGTGATATTTACAGTACGCATATCTCGAGAAGCTTTCAAAGTGGTACCATTCGCGGCCGCCACAGAATCCGTCAGATCCACAGCAGCAATCGGATCAATCTGCAGCAAAGTAGAAGTCGGTGCACCGTTGATCGCCACAGCACACGTTTTGTTAATGACTTCGCCATTAATACGAATCTGGCCATCAGCCGCCATCGCATTCACCGCACTTAAACCACCTGCAACCAATGCAGCAACCTGAGCAATTTTAATAATTGAACGACACATAATTCATAACTCCATTTATTTACAAAAAATATAACTAATACTTACCGTGCATTATGCTGGCGTATACAAAAGCACCACATTTTAGTTCCACTGCAGCCCGCAATAGCGGTGTAGATCAAAAACAGTAGCAAAGATTATTAAGGGTAACGCCGTGAGCACATTATTATATTAATGGATGTAAATTGCAACCAATTGACACGCTACAAAATATATATGAAAGCATTCACAGACCGTATTTAAAATTCACTTAAAACATAGAAAAAAAGTCACACAAAAAATAAAATAATAAGTTAAAACAATTAGTTAAAGAAAACATAATATAATTTATAAATAGAAAAACCTATGACATCAATAGATGAAATACACTCTATTTTTAGGAATAAATCCAAGATCAATCGATCTCATGAATAAATTCACGAGATGAATTTAAAAAAAATATTGATACAATTACAATATAAGATATTTGAAAACAATTTTATTGTCGCAACTTATTTACCTTATCATTAATAAAACATATACATTAGGAACAATAACCACCGCCGTTATATTCCTCCCAACCCAGAACAATAAACGAGTCACTGGATGTCTGACTCTCCATTGCAAGCAATCTGCCTCTCGGCTTTTATAGATAACGTTGTTATCAGCGACCTTAGTGATAACTTCTGCCCATCTTTATGCCCGTATCAGCATGGTAAACACTCTGTTGCTTTAACGCCCCCGGACGCTGACGGGTTTTGCCCTGGCTGACTAAGAACACACGCGAATGATTTTTATTACAAAATGCCCTTCCCAGTAGCGTTAGAGCGGATGTATGGCGTGTGATAGACTGAAGTATCAGACTTACAGGGCTGTACATCATTATGCAATTGCATCATAAAGCGCTCAGGCTCTTTATCTCCGTCAGCGTCGTTGTTTTGACGTTTTCTTTTTTAGTTTATGAGCTCATTGCCAGCGATAAAGCAATGAATGCGTACATGCGCTATATCAATGAGAAAGCCGACTCATCGTTTCTCTATGATAAGTATACTAATCAAAGTATTGCAGCCCATCTGATGCGCACATTTTCATCCCCCCAGGTACCCGCTTCTATCGAGCAACAAAAAGCACTTTGCAACGCTTTCGACAGCGTTAACGGCACTCATGGGCTCAACCTCACCCAGCATAACTACCTACCATTACACGGTACGTTGCAAACCCCCACCACAAAATGTAGCGAGAAACTTGAAGACATATTTCTACTGCCCTCTTTTGACCGGGCGGTAAACGTTAATCGTGAGCAGAAAGATTACGGTCATGGGTTAGGTATGCAGGAGTATAAATTTCGATATTACGTCGATCTCAAAAATAACTACGTCTATTTCTTTGATCTGGTCGACTCGCGGAAATTTGCGATACACAACTGGTCGTTTTTGCAAAAAGGAAACCTGGGTATCAACCAGAATGACATTGACGGTATTTTCACTGGCCGCACGGTAATCTCCCGTATTTATGAAGATAACCTGACCGAGAAAAAAGTGATGAGCTTTTTAACACCGGTCTACTATGCCGGTAAGCTAAAAGGCGTGGTGATGGTGGATATCAACAAAGAGAATTTAAAGAATATTTTCTATACCAGCGACCGCCCTCTCGTCTGGCGCTATCTTAACGTGACGCTTTCGGACATCAACTCAGGTAAAGAGATACTCGTTCACCAAAGTGAGAACAACCTGTTTAGCTATGTTCACTACCAGGAGGACATGCCCGGCGGTATACGCATCACCTTATCGCTTGATTTTATGTACTTTATTGTCTCCTCCTGGAAAGTATTCGCCTTCTACCTGCTGGCGACAATACTGTTGCTGAATATGGTCAGAACGCATTTTCGGCTGTATCACAACGTCACGCGTGAAAATATCAGTGACGCGATGACCGGGCTCTACAACCGCAAAATTTTAACGCCGACGCTCGAACAACGTTTACTGCAGTTGGTAAACGCGGGCACCCTCGTGACCTTTATCGCCATTGATTGCGATAAACTAAAAGTCATTAATGATACGCTGGGGCATAAGGAAGGCGATCGCATTATCACCATTCTGGCTAGAGCCATTCAAACCTCGATTCGCAAAAACGACTATGCCATCCGCCTCGGTGGGGATGAATTTTGCATTATCCTCATCGATTACCCCGCTGAATTAACGCCTCGTCTGCTGGAGAGGATTCGCTATAACTTACAAATTATTGCGCAAGATAGAGCAATCAGCTTCTCCGCAGGGATTTATAATATGCAGCCAAACGACACCATTGATGATGCCTACAAAGCATCCGATGCACAGCTCTACCTGAACAAACAGAAAAAACGCGCGGATGCGTAATCATTTTTCTGACAGGATTTTCATTGTTGTACCAGGAGTAAGTCATGACGGAAGTGAACAAAGGTAACGCAACGCATCAGCGTTTAATTTCGCTGTTGTCAGAACAAGGCGCGACGTATCGCGTGGTAAGCCATGAAGCGGTCGGCAAATGTGAAGCGGTTTCTGAAATTCGCGGTACCGCACTGGGCCAGGGAGCAAAAGCGCTGGTTTGTAAGGTCAAAGGCAACGGCGTTAATCAGCATGTCCTGGCGATTCTTTCTGCCGACCAGCAGGCCGACCTGGGCCTGTTAGCCAGTCATATCGGCGGGTTAAGAGCATCACTTGCCAGCCCGGCGGAAGTCGATGCACTGACTGGCTGCGTATTCGGCGCTATCCCACCGTTTAGCTTCCATCCAAAACTTAAGCTGGTCGCCGATCCGCTATTGTTTGAGCGTTTTAATGAAATTGCGTTCAATGCCGGAGTGCTGGAAAAATCCGTGATTATGGATACCGCAGATTACCTGCGTATCGCGCAACCGGAATTACTCCCGTTCCGCCGCGTACAATAGCCGCCCGAGTCAGGTGTAAAAACGTAGCATCGTGCATTAGCCCAAAAAAAATCATAATCATTAAAAAAAGCCTGTTCCGTCACGCGTTTACGCGTACAGTAAGCAGGCTTATTTTTTCTTTTGGCAAGGAAACTACGATGTTTGATGTCACTCTGCTGATCCTGCTCGGACTGGCAGCTCTGGGCTTTGTCAGCCACAACACCACTGTCGCTGTTTCAATTCTGGTGCTGATCATTGTCCGTGTTACCCCTCTGAATACTTTCTTTCCATGGATAGAAAAACAGGGCCTGACCGTCGGGATTATAATTCTAACCATTGGCGTCATGGCGCCGATCGCCAGCGGAACGCTCCCCCCCTCCACGCTCATCCACTCCTTTGTGAACTGGAAATCACTGGTCGCTATTGCCATCGGGGTATTCGTCTCCTGGCTTGGCGGGCGCGGTGTCACGCTCATGGGTAGCCAGCCTCAGCTTGTGGCCGGTTTACTGGTGGGTACAGTTCTGGGCGTGGCGCTATTTCGCGGTGTGCCGGTGGGACCGCTCATTGCGGCAGGTCTGGTGTCATTGATTGTTGGGAAGCAGTAGCCAGTCCAGCCAGATAACGGCCTGGCGTCTGTCCCAGGCCTTTTTTGAACATGGTGATAAATGCCGTGGTCGAATCGTAACCGAGCATGTGCGCAACCTGTTGCACGTTATGACCATCTATCAGCGCCTGCAGCGCCAGAATCAATTGAAGCTGGTGACGCCAGCGGCGAAAACTCAACCCCGTTTCTTTAACGACCAGACGGGCGAGGTTCCGCTCACTCATCGCAAATACGCTGGCCCACTGTCCCAGCGTCTGCCACTGCGCGGGCTCCCGCGCCATCGTCGCGACCATTCTGCGGATTTTCGGGTGATCGGAAACCGGCAACTGCATTTGCTCCTGCGGTTGCTGCGGGAGTTCATCAAATAGCACTTGCGTCAGCCGCTGGGTAGACGGCTCCAGCCGTTGATCATCCGTTTTGGACGCCAGCGCCAGAATGAGCTCCCGACATAATGGGGCGATTTTCAGGGTGCAGCAGCGTTCAGGCATCACGACTGCCTGCGGCTCAATAAACAAAAAGCACAGTTGCGCCCCAACGGTAACGTGGTTGCTGTGTGGAATTTCACCGGGGATCCATACCGCATATTGTGGAGGCACCATCCACATGGCATTTTCAACCTCACAGGTGATCGCGCCATGCAAGGCCAGAATCAACTGCCCCTTACGGTGCTGATGCAGCGGACTGAAGAGTTCATCTTCCCGGGCCTGAATACAAAACGCCACCGCCGCATCGTGGTAAAGGTCGGGCTCATACCCATCCAGCCTCAGTCCTAACATAAAAATGTCCGTTTTTAGCGATAAACTGTCATTTTAGCTTGATTCATCCATTGAGTAAAAACGCTAAAGTATCGCCTCGCCTGACGATATGAGAAAAAAATGACAAATATGCCTTCCTCCCGCGGCAAAAACGCAGCCTGGCTGATCGCGGGGATCCTGATGATTGCCACCACGCTGCGCGTCACCTTTACCGGAGCCGCCCCGTTGCTGGATGCAATTCGCACCGACTACGGCCTGAGTACCGCCCAGACGGGACTTCTGACCACCCTGCCGCTGCTGGCCTTCGCACTGGTATCGCCTCTGGCCGCCGCCGTTGCACGCCGTTGGGGTATCGAACGCAGCCTGTTTGCCGCAATGCTACTGATTTGCGCAGGTATTGCGATACGTTCTCTGCCCACGCCAGGTTTCCTGTTTAGCGGCACAGCTATCATTGGTTGCGGAATCGCGCTGGGAAATGTGCTGTTACCTGGGCTGATTAAGCGTGATTTTGCTCAGCATGTGGCAAAACTCACTGGCGCATACTCGCTGACTATGGGCGCAGCGGCGGCACTGGGTTCAGCTATTGTGGTTCCGCTGGCGCTGAACGGGTTTGGCTGGCGCGGTGCGCTGATGGTACTGATGGTCTTTCCGCTGCTGGCGCTGATTATCTGGTTACCCCAATGTCGCCAGACGGCCAATGCCAGTTTGAGCAACTCGCGCGCTTTGCATTCCCGCGCGATCTGGCGCTCGAGCCTCGCCTGGCAGGTGACGCTGTTTCTCGGGATCAATTCACTTATCTACTACGTGATCATTGGCTGGCTACCCGCCATTTTAATCAGCCACGGCTACAGCGAAGCGCAGGCCGGTTCGTTACATGGTTTACTGCAACTGGCAACCGCCGCGCCGGGGTTATTGATCCCTCTAGTCCTGAACAGATTTAAGGATCAGCGCACCATCGCCGCACTGGTTTCGTTAATGTGCGCCGTCGGCGCAGCCGGATTCGCGGTAATGCCCGGGCAGGCTTTGCTGTGGACCATACTGTTTGGCTTTGGCTCAGGCGCCACAATGATCCTTGGTTTGACCTTTATTGGCCTGCGCGCAAGCTCAGCGCATCAGGCCGCGGCCCTGTCCGGCATGGCACAATCCGTCGGGTATTTACTGGCTGCCTGTGGGCCACCGCTGATGGGTAAGATTCACGACCTCAATGGTAGCTGGCTGATTCCATTAGCTGGGGTCGCCGTGTTAGCGATACTGATGGCAGTGTTTGGTCTGTGCGCAGGGCGTAATCGGGAGATCGCAAGCGCATAATGCAGCGGGCAGGTTTGGGAACAACCTGCCCGTTTTTTTATCCTCGCGCAGCGCGCAGCATTGCCTGAACTAACGGCACGGGTTTTCCCGCCAGCGCTCCACGTTCATGCTGAAAGAGTGTGCCGACAAAAAAAGGATGCGTCACCAGCTCAACGGCACGGATATCACCAGCCTCATCCCAGCCAGTCACACGAAGATCACCGCTCTCAAGCTCGGCGGCAAAATCTTCCGATACGCCATAGTTGCAGTGATACCCCTCGGAGATAACACCCCGTCCGTAGGCTTTGGCAATCAGCGTATTGGCCCTCAGTTCAATATCATCCGTTTTTTCTACCAGCGAGCAGGTCAACGGTGCGATGACCATCCTCCCCGTGGTATCCGTTTCCGCATGGGCAGCATCACTCCAGCCCAGCACGTTGCGGGCATACTCCAGAATCGCATGTTGAAAACCGCCACAGGTCCCGAGGAATGGGATGCTGTTTTCACGCGCGTAGCGTATCGCGATCAGTGCGCCTTCCAGGTGCCGATATGGACTGCCAGGAACGACCCAAATAGCATCATAGCCAATCAGATCTTCACTGCTGCTAATATCAGAGGTGGTTAGCCAGTCATAATCAGCCACTAATTCCAGGACGGCAGCGGCATCATCGATAGCTAGAGGAATGGCCTGATGCGCCACAATATCAGGGCTGTAATCACCCACCAGCGCAATGCGAAGCGTATCTTTAAACGGGGAAATTTCCATTAAGCTTTCCTTATGTCCAGACAATGAGGGACAATATAAGGAGCCTCAGCCTACCGATTTTTTGTTGGTATCACAATCCCTTAAATTGGGAGTCAGGACGGGCAGAATGTTACAATTGTCACGTTTTACGATCTTATTTAACCGTAATAAAGGTGTCGAAATATATCAAAGCAGTGGATTAATGGAGCAGATGAAAAGATGAAAATTCAATGTAAACGCGTGTATGACCCAGCAGAAAAAAATGATGGTTATCGCGTACTGGTCGACAGGCTGTGGCCTCGCGGGGTAAAAAAGACCGACCTTATTTTTAACGAATGGAATAAAGCGCTTACGCCGTCATCTGATTTACGCAAGGCGTTCCACGCAGAATTGATTGATTTCACACACTTTTCCGAGCAATATCGCGCTGAACTGGCCCTACAGCAGCAGGAAGGAAAGCGTCTCGCAGAGATTGCCCGACAGCAAACCTTAACGCTACTGTATGCGGCGAAAAACACCCAGCAAAACCACGCGCTGGTGCTGGCTGAATGGATACGTCAATGCTAACCGGATTTCATTTGCCCGTTGTCGGATGATCTCTGCGCCAGAGCGCCCATTCATCAATCACTTCCCCGCCCGGTAATTTGCAGTCCGACCTTACGCCTTGCGGGGTCTGCACCGCAATCAGCGAGCCGCCCTTTTGTTCGCAATATACCGATGCCGGATTCGCCAGACCAATCTTCGGCGGTTTGGGGGCTTCGGGCTGAGTGGTACATCCCGCTAGCACCAACAAGCCGGGCAAAATAATAGACGCCAGTTTCATATCGACTCCTGTTAAAAACCTTATCCCGGCAGGTTACCCCGACTTTCCATCTATCTCCATGTTTTACTGTCAGCTTTCAATTTAATGTTTAAGTTTTGAGCGGGATGGCGTGTTTCATCTTTCATCTTGATGTTCTATCATGCGGGCCACGTTAGCCCAGTCATTACTCAGGAGCATTTACACCTCATGTCGGACATGATCCTTGCCAGAGTCTCACAATCCTTAGCCACGGAGCAGTCAGTTGAGAGCCTGGTTCGGCAACTTCTGGAGATGCTGGAAGTGGTGACTGAGATGGAATCCACCTATTTAACCAAGGTCGATTTAGATGCCCGCCTGCAGCATATTTTGTATGCGCGCAATAGCAAGCAGATGCAGATCCCTGAAGGGCTGTCCGTACCCTGGGATGAGACGCTATGCAAACGCGCCATAGACGAAAACTGTCTGTACAGCGACAACGTTCCCGCTCGCTGGCCGGAGTGTACCGCCGCCCGCGCGCTGGAGATAACCACTTTCCTGAGCACGCCGGTTCATCTTCCCGACGGAACGTTTTACGGTACGCTCTGCGCCACCAGTCGCCACCAGCACGCATTAAGCCAACGTGGCGAACAGGTGTTACATCTGTTTGCAGGCCTCATCGCCCAGTCAATTCAAAAAGAGTCGCTGGTTGCTCAGTTACGCGAAGCGAATGCCGCGCTGATTGCGCACTCTTACACCGATGCCCTGACCGGATTACCGAATCGGCGCGCCATTTTTGAAAATGTTGAAACTCTTTTTTCCCTTGCCCGACATCTCAGGCAGAAGATTATTTTTGCCTATATTGATTTGGATGATTTCAAATTGATCAATGACCGCTTTGGCCACGAGGTTGGCGACCAGTTTCTGATCCAGATTGGTCAACGTCTGCTTAGCGAATGCGGTGACAATGATATCCTTGGCCGACTGGGTGGTGACGAATTTTTAGTCGCGAGCCTGTCACCGGAAGATGACAGGGATCCGCGGGACCGCCTGCAGCAGGTGAAAAATCAGCTACAACAGCAAATTTGCGGTGACTACCACCTGGGTGACATTCATCTATTTTATCCTGGCGCCAGTCTGGGCGTGGTGGAAATTAATCCGTTGGAGACTGATGTAAACTGCGCGCTTCACCTCGCAGACAGCGCAATGTACAAGGATAAAAAGCGTCAGGATAAAACCACTTTTGTCGTACATTAAGCCCTGCTATGCTAACCCGTCTTTAAATAACTCTGGCAGATAATCGTATGCGACTCGGTATTATTTTCCCCGTCATCATTTTCATTTCCGCTGTCGTTTTCTTATCCTGGTTTTTTATTGGCGGCTACGCTGCGCCGGGAGCATAACGATGAAAAAAACAACGCTTATTATGATTGGCGTGGCTATCATCGTCGTTCTGGGAACAGAATTCGGCTGGTGGTGACCTAAGAAAAAGGCCACATATTAGTGGCCTCTATTGTCTGTATGTTTACTTAGCTTTTGATTTTTCTGTAGATAAACAACACCACAATCGCACCGATCACCGCCACGGCGAAACTGCCGAAGTTGAAACCATCGACTTTACCAAAACCAAATAAGGTGCTGATCCAGCCACCCACTACCGCACCGACAACCCCTAAGATAATGGTCATAAAGAATCCGCCGCCATCTTTACCCGGCATAATCCATTTTGCCAAAATCCCAGCAATAAGACCGAAAACCACCCATGAAATAATGCCCATAATTTCCCTCACTTATGTTTTTAAATTAACGATTCACTCGTCGTATAAAAGCATAGCATAGCGCTGAAAAATTAAAATTTGTGATCGCTATCACTTCTGTTTTTCATCTTTTTCTGATGTTTCATAAGGTTACACCGCTGACCGGCAGACTAATTTTGTCGCGCCTCGTCATTAATGTCGAATCGTCAGTCATTCTGCCTAACGCTTTGGCCGTCAGCCCCTGCTATTGCTGGGTTTTCACTTCTGGCACACTTTATGCTTAAACAGCCCGTCACTACGACACATCGTAGTCCGCGATACGTATCGCGTGACTGCGTCTACAATTCGCGCTATTTCAGCATTTAACAGGTCTGTTATTGATGAAAAAAATCACCAGTGTATGCCCATACTGTGGGGCCGGGTGCAAGCTCAAGCTTGTTGTTGAGAATAACAAAATCATCCGCGCTGAGGCCGCAGAGGGTGTAACGAACCAAAATCAGTTATGCCTGAAAGGCTATTATGGTTGGGACTTTCTTAACGACACACGCCTTCTGACTCCCCGTCTGACTCGCCCGATGATCCGTTATGAAAAAGGTGGAAAATTCACTCCCGTTAGCTGGGATGAAGCCATTCGTTACACCGCAAAACGCTTAACTGAAATCAAAAATACCTATGGCCCTCGTGCCATCATGACCACCGGATCTTCCCGTGGAACAGGGAATGAGACCAACTACGTGATGCAAAAATTCGCACGTGGCGTGCTCCATACCAACAATGTCGATTGCTGTGCCCGCGTCTGTCACGGCCCTTCCGTGGCCGGGTTACAGGAGACGTTAGGCAATGGCGCCATGAGCAATTCCATCAGCGACATTGAAAACTCAAAATGCCTGCTGATCTTTGGTTATAACTGTGCCGATTCACACCCAATTGTGGCCCGCCGGGTAATTAAAGCTCGCCAGAACGGCGCAAAAATCATTGTCTGCGACCCACGCCGTATTGAAACTGCCCGTATCGCTGACCAACATTTGCAGTTGAAAAACGGTTGCAATATGGCGCTGGTCAACGCGTTTGGCCATGTTCTCATCGAGGAGCAACTCTACGATCGCGAGTATGTACAAAAGCATGCGGAAGGACTGGAAACATACTGGGAAACCGTTAAGGAGTATGCGCCTGAAGACGTTGAACATTTAACCGGTGTTCCCGCACAGCAGGTTCGTCAGGCGATGCGTACATTTGCTGCGGCACCATCGGCCACCGTGATGTGGGGGATGGGCGTTACCCAGTTTGGTCAGGCCGTTGACGTGGTTCGTGGTTTGTCGAGCCTGGCCTTGCTGACCGGAAATCTGGGACGCCCTAACGTCGGTGTTGGCCCGGTGCGCGGGCAAAATAACGTGCAGGGCGCGTGCGATATGGGGGTGCTGCCTAACCAGTTTCCAGGATATCAGGACGTAACCGATTTCGCCGTCAGGGAGAAATTTGCCACCGCATGGGGCATTGACGTTAATCAGATGGATGACAAGGTTGGGACCCGCATCACCGAAGTTCCGCATCTGGCTATCGAAGGCAAAATCAAAGCCTACTACATCATGGGAGAAGATCCGCTGCAAACCGAGGCCGATTTGGGTCTGGTCCGCGAAGGATTTAACGCGCTCGATTTTATCGTCGTGCAGGATATCTTCATGACCAAGACGGCGGAAATGGCCGATGTCCTCCTGCCAGCCACCTCATGGGGCGAACACGGTGGCGTCTTTACCTGCGCCGATCGCGGTTTCCAGCGTTTTGAGAAAGCGATTGAACCCACTGGTGATGTAAAGCGTGACTGGGAGATTATCAGCCTGCTGGCCAGCGAAATGGGCTATCCAATGCAGTATCAAAATAACCAGCAAATCTGGGATGAGATGCGCGAGCTGTGTCCACTGTTCTACGGCGTGACCTATGAGAAAATGGGTGAGATGGGTCATGTTCAGTGGCCATGTCCGGATCTCGATAGTCCTGGTACGCCCTACCTTTACGCGCACAGCCAGTTCGATACCGCCAATGGCAAAGGCAAACTGTTTGCCGCACCGTGGCGAGCGCCAGCAGAAGTTCCTGATGAGCAATATCCGCTGGTGCTGTGTACCGTGCGTGAGGTTGGGCACTACTCCTGCCGTTCGATGACCGGCAACTGCGCAGCGTTGCAAGCACTGGCAGACGAGCCAGGGTATGTGCAAATCAATACCCATGATGCTGAAAAAATGGGTATTCGTCATCGCGATCTGGTATGGGTCAGCTCGCGCCGCGGTAAGGTCATCAGCCGCGCGGATGTCTCCGAGCGCATCAATGTCGGAACGGTCTATATGACCTATCAATGGTGGATTGGCGCGTGTAACGAGTTAACCCAGGACAATCTCGATCCTATTTCGAAAACGCCGGAAACCAAATATTGCGCCGTAAATATTGAGCACATTACCGATCAGGGGTGGGCAGAAAAATATGCCGCACAAACGTATAGCGATATGAAGTCACGTCTGTGTGAGGCTATTGCGTAAGTCACCGCCATCATCGCCTGAGTCTGGCTTTCCAGACTCAGGCCTTGTCTCATGACTTCGCCAGCTGTGGTTCACTGAAGCGGATGGATGCAGCTTCCTCCTGCTTATCCCGCCGCATAAAGCCGAGGTTCATCAGAAACAATCCCGCCATAAACGGTAGTTCGTACAGTTCTTCAATCAGATCGCCATACTGAGCATTGTGCAGAAAGATGGGAGCCAGCAGACGATGATGCTCTACCGTATCGGAGATCAAAAATGCACAGGTGGTGATCGCTAACAGCCACAGAGGTAGCGGTTCATTGCGCAAGCGACGGGCAATATCCTGGCGTAAGCGCTTCGAAATCAGCACTGGCAGAATAATCATGGCAATCAATACCACTGAGATAGCCCGGAACAGGAGTTTAGGATGCTCAGGAAAATAATCGCGGCCCCAACTTGTGCTTCGGCCCAGTAATACCAGCCACCACGCTGCCGCCCAAAGCCAAAATTGCTTCTCGCCTTCGGGACGTGATAAGGGCCTGATGTAACTGAGTGTAAATATGGCACCAAACAGCAGCCATAGCGCCTGGCCATTTTCAATCCAGCTGACGACAGTACCGTTGAGTAGCGGGAGATGCCAGTTCGCGGCGAACGGGATCGCCACGATGGCTAATCCGAGAATGATTGTGGGTAATGTAAGTCGGGTATTGAGTTTCATAAGCGCGATGTTCTGTTTTATATCTGTTTCGCGATCATAACCCCTGTGAATGATCAACTATTAGCAATCAATGCGAATCTCTTAAGGTATTCTTAAGGAATCCTTTCAGGATATTTCCCTGCTTCGCCCAGAAAAAAAACGCACTGCGCCGTCAAAGCGCAGTGCATTTTTTAGATTAAAAACTAATATATTCAATCAGTAGCAGTGACTAATGCCTACCACCCGCAGACTTCGTGCTCATTTTCGGTATCGTACGAACGCACGGTATTGACCAGATCTTTGACCACTTCTGCTGCCACATCCGGCACCAGTAATGTCATTGGCGCCTCTGTTTCATAATCAACAGAAACACCGTTGCTGTTATTGGTCACGGTTACGGTATAGGTTGCTTTCCCCATTATTTACTCCTTGCCGGTGCGCACGACTTTTCGTTGATTTGCACTCTCCATCAGAACTTCCGGGGCGACGAAAAAATCGATATTAAAGTAAGTGTCGTCGGTCATCACTTCGATGTTATGCCATTTTTCCGGTGGAAAAACGCCAAACTGACCGGCTTCAATAATCATCACCTCTACTGGCTCCGGACTGTGTTCGTCTGCGTATCCGAGATATTTGACCGCCCCCTGCATAACCGAAAGTCGAGGATAAACCCCGGCTCGGGTCCCTTTATCAAGGTGGCGTTCGAAAATTCCGGCAGGCGCCGTTTCTTTGTTCCAGAATGGCGTAGAGCGTGTATGGATATGATTCTGTGGAATTTGAAGCATTTTTCTTCCCTTTTCCAGTCGACAACCAGCGAGTCATATTGAACCGCTGCTGTACACAGGGTACGCCTCAAAATATACATTTAAAATACCATTTATTGGTTATAACCGTACGATTATAAATGAAAAGCAGAGCGCAATATTAAAGGCCCGCCACTATCAGCGGGCCGACGGCATCACGATTGAAGCGTGGCCAGACGGGCGGCAAAACCAACGAAAATCAGGCCGATAAGGGAATTCCCCACTTTCGCCAGTTTCTTCTTCGTACGGATATATTGCGTCACAAACGCGCCGGAGAAAATAAGGAAGCTCAGATAGAAAAAGCTCACTATCTCAAGCGTAATAGCCAGAATAAAGAATGACAGCCCTGAATGCGGCGCATTGACATCAATAAACTGCACGAAGAATGACACATAAAACAGAATAGCTTTGGGATTGGTCAGGCTCAGGATTAATGCGCGCTTAAAAATAGCGCCAAACGGGACTTCCTCGGGCGCGGCGTCGCTTGCTTTCGATTTCAGTGTTGCATACAGGATCTTCGCGCCAAGATAGAGTAAATAGAAAGCGCCAAGATAACGAACGATATTGAACAAAACGGGCGTTGTTTTAATCAATGCAGCAACACCGGCATAGGCCAAAAACATCAACACGGCATCACCAATAAACACACCGCTGGCGGCGAGATAACCCCCCTTTACTCCCCTACCGACGCTGTTCTTCAGCACAAATATCGTATTTGGCCCCGGTACCAGCACGATAAAAATAGCCCCCACCAGATACGTCCAGTAATTCAGAACTCCATACTCTGCGAACACGTTAACCTTTTCCTGAAAAAACACATGCACTTGCTGCGATACAATATGCTAACGAATGCGACAGGTGATGGAAAGAGCAGGTTATTAATTAAAAAAACCCGCCACTGGTGGCGGGTGTGTACAGATAAGGTTAGCCCAGATTAATGGTGCAGCATCTCATCCACTACTTCTTCGCCCTTCAGCTGATAAGGGTAGTAGGTAGGCCAGTTTTCCATCTCCTCAAGCAAGGCAGCCTGCGAGGTATTTCCCATAAAGATATGGAAGTGGCTCGATTTACGCGGCGCGATAATATGATCGCTGAATTGCACGTATTTAGGCGCTTTGCTGTCAGCGGCTTTACACTCAAACAGATACCGTACACCTTTCTTGCCTGATTTATAGTGCAAGATTTTATACCCGGCATAATCGTATTTGCACGATGCGACCTGATTACCGGTGTGAAATTCCATCACGCCATCTTCGATGCCGATGGTGTCTACATTGGTTGCATAGCCTGTACGGTAATAAGCTTTAATTTGTTCTGCCGTTTTGCTTTTATCTTTCTCCGCTTTCTTTTTGAAAACCGGATCAAGTTCGCCACTGACCAGATACGGATAGACAGATTGCCACATGCCATCCCAGTCGGACAGCGCCCGGTTCTGCACCTGGTTATCATCAAATACCCCTTCCGACGCCTTTTGTTCTGCTTCACTCATCGGCGCACCATGGGAATGATGACCATGGGCCAAAACCTGCCCACTGACCAAAAGCATCCCCAGAGCGATTGTCAGTTTGTTAAAACGAATAGCCAAAATTTCACCCTCAAATCGTTTGCGAGCGAATTGTTATAATATAACGTAACAATTTAATCAATAGACATTACCGCACGTTATTGCCTCACGCTTCAATGAGTTTTCTGGAGCAGAGCTGATCAAGCAGAGCCTGCTGATGGCTGATAATGAGCATACCTAATGGCCGACGCTGGCACTCTTCAAGCAGCAATACCCAGATATCTTTTTGAATGGAAGGATCGAGCTGGGCGGTAATTTCATCGGCAATAAGAAAACGTGTCCGCGGATCCAGCGCGCGAAGTAAAGCAATTCGCGCCAGTTCACCGCCAGAAAGCTGTCCGGGACGGCGGGTTAACCACTCAGGGTTGATGTGAAGACGGGTAAGCAGTTCAGCATCAGGTCGCCAGGCATCATGAACCGCATCGCCGGTGCTGCGCCGCGGATTAAAGGTTAATTCCGGATGCTGTGGCACCAGTTGCACCGGGCAATACTGGTGCATTGGCAGCGGTTGGTCATCAACCAGAATGTCACCCGAGGTCGGTTTTTGCCAGCCCGCCAGTACGCGTCCCAGCGTTGTTTTGCCGGTTCCGCTGGGTGCACAAACCCCAATGCGTTCTCCGGGGCGCAGAGAGAAGTTCAGATTTTGCCATAGCACCTTTCCTCCCTGACAAATCGTCACTTCACGACAGCACAGCATCGCGCTCTCCAAAAAGTTGATTTCTTTCAGGCAGGGCCCGCCATTGGCGTTGCAGATGCTCGCTGATCTCTCCGCGTAACAGCTGTTCCCGGCTGACGTTATCCGACACCCTTCCCTGGTGCAGCGCGACAATGCGGTCCGCGTGGCGAGCGGCCAGCGTGAGGTCGTGCGTTACCCATAAAACGCCAGCCCCTTGCTCACATTGCTCGCGTAGCTGTTCAAGCAGTTGATTAGCCAGCGGTGCATCAAGCCAGGCGGTAATTTCATCCGCTAGAATATAGCGAGCCTGGCTCAGCGACGCGTGACAGGCCAGAACACGTTTCGCCATCCCCCCCGAAAGCTGGCGTGGGAAGGCATCTAATACGCGACTTTCCAGTTGGCTACGCTGGAGCAATCGTTCAATTTTTCCGGCATTCCAGGCCTGGCCGGAGAGCTGACTTGCCCTGCGCAGATGCTTTTCAATCGAGAGCAGCGGGTTAAGCGCCTGAACACCTTGCGGGACATAGCTGAAAGTATTGCCACGACATTTGCGAATATCATCACTGTCCAGCGTTTTCCCCTCCAGGGTGATGGAGCCGTTGAAGCGCAAATTGTCCGGTAAGAGATCAAGCAGACATTGCAGCAACAGGCTTTTACCTTCCCCACTTCCCCCGACTAACGCCACCATCTGACCAGGCGCTACGTCGAAAGAGATATCCTGCAACAGCGAAGACCAGTTTCTCGCGCCGTACCAGCGATAACGCGCCACGTCCAGCGAGACCTGTCTTAAACTCAACATGCGTCACCTCGTAACCATAAACGATGCACTGCCCTTGCGAGCTGATCGAATAACATAACCAGACTGAATAGCATCAGCCCGGGAAACAGCACTAACCACCAGTCGCCATGACTGATAAACCTCAGCGCATCAGCCAGCAACAGGCCCAGCGATGGTTCATGCGGCGCCAGCCCAAAACCGAGGAAGCTCAACGCCGCGCTGTGCAACACCGCGTGGGGAAACATCAGCAAGGTTCCCGTTAACCACTGGGGTAACAATGCCGGGAGATAGTGATGCCGCCAGCAGTAAAAATGTCCGTGTCCCAGACGCCAGGTCAATGTCAGATAGTCACTGTGGGCCACGCGCTGCGCTTCGGCACGCAGGATTAGCGCCAGACGCGGCCAGTGGGTCAACGCAACCGCCATAATCACCCCATTTTTTCCGCCACCCAGCGTGAAACAGATCAATATGAGCAACAGCAGATGCGGCATTGACAGCATGGCATCGGTAATCAGACGCATTAGTACATCCAGACGCGGATGTATACGTGAAACCGCTGCCATCAGTAATGCGATGAAACCGCTGCACAACGCCGCGCCAATACCAATTTGCAGACTGGTTAACGCGCCCTGAAAGCAACGAATCCACAGATCGCGACCGAGGTTATCGGTGCCAAACCAATACAGCGCATCAGGCGGTAAATGACGGGCAAGCAGATTAACGCTCAATGGGTTATCCAGCGTCGCTGCGCCATACACCGCAATGCATAGCAGGCAGCTAAAAGAGAGCAGAAGACGAATCAGCGTCGGCGTCGGATTATAGAGCATCAGGTCGCTCCAGAGCACGGTTCAACACATGGACAAGCCAGGTAGACAGCGAGTTGCCAATGAACACTAACACGGTACTGAACAACACAATTCCCATCAGTAACGGCAGATCGCCGCGTAATCCGGCATCAATAGTGGCCTGTCCCAGTCCCGGATAAGCAAAAACTTTTTCCGCTAGCAGTGCGCCGCCCAGCAGTTCTCCCAGCGAGGCGAACTGCAGGCACAGCGCGGGCGTGATAGCGTGGCGCAGAACCTGATGACGCAACAGCGACCAGCCTTTATCTCCCTGAGAACGCGCAAAACGGACAAAATCGCTTTTCATCACGCTGGCGATACTTTCCCGCGTATGAAGTGTAATTTGGCCAAGTCCCAATAAACTTAGCGCGCAAACGGGCAGCACTAAATGGCGCAGACGCTCAGCCAGCGTGGCCATATCACCACTGTTGCCCGGCTCCCACGCGCAGCAGACCGGAAATACCGGCCAGCGCACGGCAAATAACGCCAGCAGCAGCATGCCAATCCAGAAGGTCGGCAACGACGAAAGCAGATAGCTGAGTCGACAGATTGCTTTATCCGGCCAGCGATTCAGATAACGACCCGCGACAAACCCCATTGCCGTTCCCAGTATGCCGGAGAGCAGCCACGCGCCGCCAAGCAAGGCAAACGAAGTTGCAAAGCGCTCCTTGATTACGCTGGCAACCGGTGCATTAAACAACATTGAGTAGCCGAGATCGCCCTGCAATACACGTATAAACCAGTGACCAAAACGCTCCCATAACGGCTGGTCTAATCCCCAGCGAGCAGCGATACGCGCATATTGTTCCGGCGGCACGTGCAGGAGATCGTTGCCAATATAGGCGCGAATCGGATCGACAGGAGAAAAGCTGAGCAGCATAAAAGTGCCAGCCGCAACCAGCACTAATAACACTATCAGCCGTACAAAATGGCCTACAACAGACTTCATCAACGGCAGGTCCAGGTCCATTCATCCAGATTATTGAGCAGGGACCAGCTACCGTGGATCTCCGGCGCGCCTTTGCCTAAGTCAATACACGGATTTGCCAGATAAGTGTGCTGAATGTTCAGCAGCCATGCCCAGGCGGCATCGCCCTGCACCCCAGCCCCTTGCTTGCCATCCCACTCCACCTGTTGCCAGAAAGGCAACGCTTTTTGCCAGTCCGGAGCATCAATGGCCTGTTTAAGATGTTGTTCAACGACGGGATTGCTGTAATAGCCTGGATTGTAGTATTCCACGCCCGCGGCCTGATTGCTGTAGTGATGGAAAAGCTCCATCGGATCCAGGCTTCCCCAGCCAAACAGCGTCGGATTCGAATGCATATGCCGCTCAACGGTTTCCCAGCTTCCGGATTGTAGCGAGACCTGAATACCCACGGGCTCCAGCATCGCACGTACGGCCTCGGCTAAATCCCGGCGCGTACTGTCACCGCTGGCGTACCACAGAGTCAGGCGAGCCTCTTTACCGTCTTTCACACGTACGCCGTCTTTCCCCACCTTCCAGCCGGCTTCTTCCAGAATCATCCGTGCTTTTTCGCTGTCGCCATCTTTGAACGCAACTGACTGTCCCTGCCATGGCAGGCCCTGAACCGCGCTATACGCCGGAATCGCATGACCTTCCATGACCTGATCGGCAAGTTGTTTACGATCGATGGCGTAGTTGATGGCGCGTCTGATGGCGATATCAGCCGTGATATCGTTGCCGACCGGATAACCATTGGCGTCTTTTTTACCCGCAGGAACCATCGGAAACACAATGCCACGGTTTTCCACGCTGTCGCGTACCCAAAGCTTCAAATTCTGCTGTTGAGGGGCAACCGCCATCGAAGGCGCAATACGCACAAGTCCCAGTTGACCACTGCGCGCTGCGGCATAAGCGTTATCTTCATCAAGGAAGACAAACACCAGCTTACTGAAATCATTTTTCTTACCGGCATACCAGGGGTTCGCCTCCACGATCAGCTGCTGCCCCGGCTGAAAACTCACCAACCGATAAGGGCCCGCGCCAATCGGATTTTTGGCGAATGTTTTTTCGTCATACCGTTTTTCGGGAACAATACCCAAAGAGCCCAGCACGTTCACAAAGGTGCTCTGTGGGCTGCGCAGCGTGATTTCTACCGTGCGGTTATCTTTCAGGCTGGCATGAGTAAAGTTACCCATGTCGATTTTGCCGCCGCTCTTTGCGGCTTTATTATAGGTGAACACCACATCTTCAGCGGTTAGCGGGGAACCATCGGAGAATTTAAGGTCGGGTTTTAACGTCAACGTCCAGGTTTTGCCGTCAGCGCTGGTTTCAACTTTTTCCGTCAGCAGGTTACCCCAGCTCATATCTGCGTTTTGTTTTAATAATGGTGCATGCAAAAGCAAATAGCTGCCATGACTCCAGCCCAGCATCGGGTCAAACCCTTCCGTTGGCTCAGGTCCAATTGCCAGCTTCAACGTCTGCCCCTCGCTCACATTTTGCGCGGCGAGAAGTGGTGAGGTTAATGCGAGAGTCAATGCGCACGTAAGCAGTGCCAGCTTGCCTTTAATCATTATGTTATCCAGATTTGCGTTATTTTTATGCCGCTCAACGATTCATTGCCGTTAAATGGTCTCCTGGGGAAGGGATTATGGCGGACTGAAATGACGAAAAAAATGATGCGGCGCAGAAAAGTATGACGATTTTCTAAAATTATCATACTTTTTTCTGATACTCCTAATTGAGTACCCTCTGAATCACAGAAAATAGATTAAATGTTAGCCATTCAATTAATGGCAAATTAATTACAACCTAATGATTACAAATACTAATTATTGGTCATTTCCGCTATTTACTTAGCTAAAACTAATGACAATTTATGTATATTTATTCAAGAAAAACACCAGAAGTGATAAGTTATGTAAACATATAATGATAATTATTTTTATTATCATTCCCATCAATTATCTTACTTCCTTTGAATTTTTAACAAAGGAAGTTTGACTATGCGCTTAAAACCTATTGCTTCTGTTGTTCTGTCCTGTCTAGGATTTTCCAGTCCCCTGGCCTTTGCTGAAGATGTTATGGTGGTAACCGCTTCCGGTTACGAAAAGAAAATCATCAACGCTGCCGCCAGCGTCTCCGTTATTTCACAGCAAGAGTTACAAACCAATAAATATAATGATTTAGGCGAAGCCTTGCGTTCTGTTGAAGGGGTGGATGTCGAAAGCAGCACCGGTAAAACCGGTGGTCTGGAGATCAGCATTCGTGGCATGCCCGCCAGTTATACCCTGATCCTGATTGATGGTATTCGTCAAAACGGCAGCAGCGATGTGACGCCAAACGGCTTCTCAGCTATGAATACCAGCTTTATGCCTCCACTGGCGGCAATCGATCATATTGAGGTGATCCGCGGCCCGATGTCGACGCTTTATGGCTCCGACGCAATCGGTGGCGTGGTGAATATCATCACCAAAAAAAGCACCGATAAATGGAGCACCTCCATCAATACCGGCGTTAACCTGCAAGAGAGTAATAAATGGGGTAACAGCACGGTCGCCAACTTCTGGTCAAGCGGCCCGTTAATCGCTGGCGTACTGGATATGCAGGTTCGGGGTAGCACCACCCAACGTCAGGGTTCCAGCGTTACCTCCCTGAGCGATACCTCCTCCACCCGCGTACCTTATCCTACCGAGTCAGAAAACTATAACTTCGGCACGCGACTCGACTGGAAAACGAATGAAAGCAATACGCTATGGTTAGATCTCGACTCCGCCAGACAGCGCTATGATAACGATGACGGTCAGTTGGGTAACCTGACGGGGGGTTACGATAAAACGTTGCGCTATGAGCGTAACAAAGTCACCCTCGGCCACGATACCGCCTTAACGTTCGGCACCTGGAAATCCTCCCTCGGCTGGAATGAAACTGAGAACAAAGGACGACAACTGGTCTCCTCCGCACTCACGCCAGAGAACGCAGGCCGGGCCGGTGACGCACGTGAACTGAAGAACACCAACGTCATTCTGGACTCAGTACTGCTGACGCCATTAGGTGATTCGCACCTCTTAACCCTCGGCGGGGAATATTGGGATGCGCGGATGAAAGACGGTGTGGTGCTGGCCAATACCGGCGAAACGTTCCATCAAAAAACGTGGGCGGCCTATGTAGAAGATGAATGGCATATTCTCGACTCGTTGGCCTTAACCGCAGGGACACGCTACGAGCATAACGATGTCTTTGGCGGTCATTTCAGCCCACGAGCGTATATGGTTTGGGACGTATCCGACGAATGGACGCTCAAAGGCGGCGTGACGACAGGTTATAAAGCGCCATCACTGAGCCAGTTACATAACGGGATCAGCGGCGTCACCGCGCAAGGAACCGTGAATACGGTCGGTAATCCGAACCTAAAACCTGAGGAAAGTATCAGCTATGAAACCGGGCTGTATTACGAGAACGACACAGGGCTGAACGCCAACATTACCGGCTTCTATACCGAATACAAAAATAAAATTGTCTCGTATTCTATCGATGATAATACCAACAGCTATACCAACAGCGGCAAGGCAAGGACCGATGGCGTTGAATTTGCCAGCACCTTCCCTCTGTGGTCGGATGTGCTGACTTTATCCCTCAACTACACCTACACCCAGAGCAAGCAAAAAGATGGTGACAATAAAGGCGCGCCGTTAAGCTACACGCCAAAACATATGGCTAACGCTCGCCTGAACTGGCAGGCAACGGAAGATATGAATGCCTGGCTGAGCGCACGTTATCGCGGTAAAGCCCCACGCTTTACCGAAAATTACAACAACCTCAGCGCAGTACAAAAGGCCGTCTATGACGATAAAGGCGCGGATTTAAAAGCCTGGACCGTTCTCGACATGGGAATGTCTTATAAGCTGACCAAAGATCTGACGCTAAATACGGCGGTCAATAACGTGCTGGATAAAGACTTTAGCGAGGTTAAACTTTACCAGGTGGGCCGTAATAGCACCTACGCAGGAGATTACTATCAGACTGCTCAATCTACTACCGGATACGTAAACCCGGGCCGTAACTATTGGGTATCATTAAACTACCAGTTCTGATTTAGTTTTTTCCTACCAGACGGGCTGTCAATGATAGCCCGTCTACCACTGGGTTTCATCAAATGCCCGGCACTGTTCTTTTTGCCAGCCTGCGGGGCTCCAATGTTTTTACCAGAGATAAAGCGGCAAGGAATATTTTCGTCCCCAGCAGAGAAAAATGGCGAAATGAGAGATAAAGCAGAACTGGGACAGAATATGCTGGGTGAGGCTTTAATCGATAGCTTTAAATAGCCATTATGTTTTATGAGTCACGGAGCAACGGGTGCCCCGTGACAGTCATTAACTTACTTCAAATACTCTCCGCTGCGCAGCGCTTCAATACGTTTATCCAACGGCGGGTGAGTCATAAACAGCTCACTCAACGACTTGGATTTACCGTTGATGCAGAACGCCATCATGCTGGTCGCTTCCTGCGGCTCATAGCTGGTTTTCAGACGCTGCAGCGCGGCGATCATTTTCTCACGCCCCACCAGTTTTGCTGAACCGGCATCCGCATGGAATTCACGATGACGTGAGAACCACATGGTAATAATGCTCGCCAGAATACCAAACACCAGTTCCAGCACCGTCGCCACTGCGAAGTAGATCAATGGGTTGCCGTTACTGCCCTCACCCTCATCGCGGTTTCCGCCCATAAAGCCAGCGGCAATTTGCGCCAGAATACGTGAGATAAAGATAACGAAGGTGTTCACCACACCCTGAATGAGCGTCATGGTAACCATATCGCCATTAGCAATGTGGCTGATTTCATGCGCGATAACGGCTTCGGCTTCGTCCGGGCTCATGTTTTGCAACAGGCCTGTACTCACAGCCACCAGCGAAGCATCCCGGCGCGCACCGGTAGCAAACGCGTTAATATCTGGCGCATGGTAGATTGCAACCTGCGGCATAGCGATCCCAGCCTGGCGAGCCTGATTCGCTACCGTATTCATCAGCCAGCGTTCTCTTTCATTGCGAGGCTGTTCGATCACTTCCCCACCAACGGATTTTAACGCCATCCATTTGGACATCAGCAGCGAAATGAAGGAACCACCAAAACCAAACAGCAGTGCCATGATCAACAAGCCTTGAACGCTGCTTGACTGAATCCCTGTCAGGCTCAATACCAGCCCGAAAACGACCATCACAGCCAGGTTCGTCAGCAGGAAGAGCGCGATTCGCATCATAATTTTCTTTTAACCTCAATTTAACAAAACGCACTATGCGATTACCCATATCGTATGGGTCTTATGGCTATTTTCAAGCATCCATAGGTGCTAAGTCACCAGAAAGACACAACTTTACATTTTATCGTATCACACTGACGTCTTCATGCGTTTGTTAAAAAAACAGGCACAATTTCTTGTGCCTGTTGGAGGTTATTTACTGGTTGCGGGCTGTTCCGCTGGCTTTTCTTTTTCAAGATGCGCCAGGTCAAGCGCTATTTTTACCGTTTCATCCAGGTAGGGATCTGGTTCCTGGTAATCCTTCGGTAAATCGTCCAGTTTTTTCAGCGGCGGCTTACCTTCTCGCTTAAACCGATCGTTGATACGCGCCAGACGCATTGCGTCATCTTCGTTATTCTCTTTCTCACGCTGAGCGTAATTGAGAGAAGCGATGTTGCGTTTATCCTTCATCGCATTGAAACGCGCAATATCCTTCATGATGTACTGGAACTCAGGATCGTTGGCAATACGTGCATTGTGCTCTTTTAACAATTCAGGTCCGAACGGCGTCAGATTCTCTGATTTGGTGTAAGTCGCAGCATCAATGCTATCCCACGGCAGCGCGTTATCTTCAAACTTCTCACCGGTTTCCGTTTCTTCATTACCTGTCGGCATGATGATGTCCGGCGTAACGCCCTTACGCTGCGTACTGCCACCGTTTACACGGTAGAATTTCTGGATCGTATACTGAACAGAACCCAGCGCCGGCCATTCCGGACGCAGCATCTGATCATAAATACGGTTCAGAGAGCGATACTGCTGTACAGTGCCTTTCCCGAAAGTCGGTTCACCAACGATCAGCGCACGACCATAATCCTGCATTGCCGCAGCAAAAATCTCTGATGCCGAAGCACTGAAGCGATCGACTAACACTACCAGCGGACCTTTGTAGTACACAACGCCGTCGGTATCGCTGTCTTCACGCACTTTACCGTTATTGTCACGAACCTGAACCACCGGGCCGGAAGGAATGAACAGACCGGAGAGCGAAACGGCTTCGGTCAGCGCGCCGCCACCGTTGGTGCGCAGATCAATAATGATGCTGCTGACGTTCTGTTTTTCCAGCTTCTGCAACTGAACTTTGACATCATCCGTCAGGCCAACATAGAAGCCAGGGATATCCAGTACGCCGACTTTTTCTTTGCCAACGGTTTTCACGGACATTTTCACGGCGCGGTCTTCGAGACGAATACGCTCACGCGTTAACGTGACGGTGCGCGTCTTGGTTCCTTTACCGGCAGGCAGGATTTCAAGGCGAACTTTGCTGCCTTTGGGTCCTTTGATCAGCGCTACAACGTCATCCAGACGCCAGCCAATCACGTCGACCATTCCCTTACCGGTCTGACCCACGCCGACAATACGGTCGCCAACGCTTATTGCTTTGCTCTTGGCTGCCGGGCCGCCCGCCACCATGGAGTTAATGACGGTGTAGTCATCATCCATTTGCAAAACCGCGCCAATACCTTCCAGAGACAGGCTCATTTCAGTATTGAACTGTTCGGTATTGCGTGGAGAGAGATAGTTAGTATGCGGGTCGATCTCACGGGCGAAAGCCGTCATCGCCAGAGAGAAAACATCTTCGCTGTTGGTCTGTGCCAGACGGCGAATCGCAAACTTGTAGCGACGCGTCAGCGTTTCACGAATTTCCGCATCGGTTTTGCCGGTCAGCTTCAGGCTGAGTTCGTCAAATTTAACCTTGCCGTCCCACAGCGCGTTAAGCTCTGCTTCGCTCTTCGGCCATGGCGCTTTGCTCCGGTCGAGGTTAAAGGTGTCGGTACCGGTGAAATCCATTGGACGTGCCAGTACGCTTAAAGCGTACTGATAACGTTCAAATCGGCGTTTTTGCGCCAGATTATAGAGATCGTAAAAGACATCCAGCTTGCCGGTACGCAGTTCATCGCCAAGGACCGTTTTCTTTTTTGCATACTGTTCGATATCGCTCGCCAACAGCACGTTGTGGCTGTAGTCGAGCAGATTCAAATAGCGGTCAAAAATTTTTGCCGAAAACGCCTGATCCAGATCGAACTGGCGATAGTGCGAACGCGTAAAACGCGATGTCACACGTTCACTTACCGTCGCATGCTGGGTTTCTTCCTTTAAAACGGGGATTTGATCGGCACGCGTGATATCTTCCACAGCAAGTGCCTGGCCTGCTAATGCAAGCAGACCAGCTAACGCAGTAAGCCTAAAAAAAGTGTTCATGCCAGGCCTGGCCTCCGTTTCAGAACACCAGGTGTTCTGCGCGTACAATCAAAGACATACCCGAATTCAGCTGTACACGGACGCCATCTTTGGTGATTTCTAATACGGTGGCATCCATCGCATTATTACCTGCTTTCACCTTCAGAGACTGCCCTACCGTCAGTACTGAAATATCAGATACCGGGGTATGCTGTTCTTCACGAGGAGCACGCGGTGCTTTTGCTGCTGGTTTCTCAGCGCGAGGTTTACGCTCAGCGCCTTCTTTACGACGCGGTGCAGGACGCGGCTTACGCTCGCGACGCGGTGCGTCTTCTTTTTCACCGGCAGCAGCGGCTGCTTCGCGTTTTTTCGCCTGTTGCTCTGCACGTTGCGCCTGAACGCGGGCTTTAGCTTCTTCCAGCTGTTTGCGAGCATGTTCAACGTGCTGCTCATCCAGCTCACCACAAGGGTTGCCGTCGAGATCAACACGCGTTGCGCCCAATTTAACGCCATACAGATAGCGCCAGCTTGAAGTATAGAGACGTAAGGCAGAGCGGAGCTGCGTCTTGCTGAGGTTCATTTCGCCCTCAACACGCTCTACCAGATCCTGAAAAATGCCAATTTTCAGTGGGCGCGCTTCGCCTTCCGCACTAAAACACTGCGGGAAGCGTTCGGCCAGAAACGCGATGACTTCTTTACTGCTATTCAACTTAGGTTGATTTTCCATGAAATTTCCTGATTACAACGGACGTAGCCAACAAGCGCAGGCATGAACAGGCGACATTATAATGACGTCATCAGTAATTGCTACGTTATCCGTTGATTATCCTGCGACGCGCGCAAAGAATTTTTTGTAATCCGTCGTTGCAAGCACGGTTTCAAGCTGTGCCACCAGCGTTCGCAGCCCCTGTTCATCCTCGTCAGTAAAGCGGCCAAACGCCGTGCTATCGATATCCAGCACGCCGATTATCTGATTTTCGACGGTGATTGGCAGGACGATTTCAGCGTTGCTGGCGGCATCACATGCGATGTGTCCGTCAAAAGCATGAACGTCCTCAATGCGCTGAACCTGGTTCTGCGCTACTGCGGTCCCACACACCCCGCGTCCTACTGGGATCCGCACGCAGGCGATTTTTCCCTGGAAAGGCCCCAGCACCAGCGTATCGTTTTCGAGCAGATAAAAACCGGCCCAGTTCACTTCTGCAAGACGTTCGTACAACAACGCGCTGGTATTTGCCAGCGTTGCCAGAAAACTGGTTTCACCTGCCATTAATGCCTGAAAGTCACGGTTCAGATCCGTGTATAGCTCTGTTTTGTTCATTATGTAATCACTTAGTTGTCTTACTTAAAGCTGCAGCCTACTAAAATAAACATTAAATGCGTTAATGCTCAAGATCATTCCCGTCATGAGTTAAGATAACATTACTTCAACAATTTGATTCGCGATACATGGCCTTAACGACACCACGCATCACGCCGACTAAAAAAATAGCCATCAGGTCCATTGGTGATGCCCTCCCTCGTGCGCATTACCATCGTTGCCCTGAATGTGACCTGATCTTTAGCTTGCCTAAAATGCGTTCGCATCAAAGTGCATTTTGCCCACGCTGTCAGGCAAAAATTCGTGACGGACGCGACTGGTCATTAACACGACTGGCGGCTATGGCTTTCACCATGCTGCTGCTGATGCCCTTTGCCTGGGGAGAACCGCTCCTGCACATCTATTTATTAGGTGTGCGCATTGACGCCAATGTGCTGCAAGGCATCTGGCAAATGACCCGACAAGGCGACCCACTCACCGCATCCTTCGTACTCTTTTGCGTTGCCGGCGCGCCCATCATTCTCGTGACCTCAATCGCTTATCTGTGGTTTGGCAATATTCTTGGGATGAACCTGCGCCCAGTGCTGCTGATGCTGGAAAGGCTCAAAGAGTGGGTGATGCTTGATATCTATCTGGTGGGCATTGGCGTCGCATCAATCAAAGTTCAGGACTATGCTTTTTTGCAACCCGGTGTGGGTCTGTTTGCTTTTATTGCGCTGGTGATCCTCAGTGTTTTGACGCTGTCGCACCTTAACGTTGAGCAGCTTTGGGACCGTTTCTACCCGCAAAGACCAGCCCGTCGGCCCGATGAAAAACTTCGCGTCTGCCTCGGCTGCCACTTTACAGGTTATCCGGATGCCCGAGGTCGCTGCCCTCGCTGTCATATCCCGTTGCGCTGGCGCAGGAATCAAAGTATCCAAAAGTGTTGGGCTGCTCTGCTGGCCTCGATCGTCCTGCTTTTGCCTGCTAATCTGCTGCCCATCTCGGTAATTTATGTCAATGGCGGCCGCCAGGAAGACACGATCCTGTCAGGCATAATGTCCCTGGCGAACAGCAACGTTGGCGTAGCGGCGATTGTTTTTATCGCCAGTATTCTGGTGCCATTCACCAAAGTGATTGTGATGTTTACGTTGCTCATCAGCATCCATTTTAGATGTGAGCAAGGATTGCGTACCCGCATCAAACTGCTGCGTATGGTGACCTGGATTGGTCGCTGGTCGATGCTGGATCTCTTTGTTATCGCTTTAACCATGTCGCTGATTAATCGCGATCAGATACTTGCTTTTACTATGGGGCCAGCTGCGTTTTATTTCGGCGCAGCGGTAATATTGACTATTCTTGCTGTGGAATGGCTGGACAGCCGCTTACTTTGGGATGCACATGAGTCAGGAAACGCCCGCTTCGCAGACTGAAGCGCAGATTAAAACTAAACGCCGTATCTCTCCGTTCTGGCTGCTGCCGTTCATCGCGCTGATGATTGCAGGATGGCTAATCTGGGGAAGCTATGAAGATCGCGGCAATACCGTAACCATTGACTTTATGTCTGCTGACGGCATTGTGCCGGGCCGTACTCCCGTTCGTTATCAGGGCGTTGAAGTGGGCACCGTGCAGGATATCAACCTCAGCGAAGATCTACGCAAAATTGAAGTGCGCGTCAGCATCAAATCGACCATGAAAGATGCTCTGCGCAAAGATACCCAGTTCTGGTTGGTCACGCCGAAAGCGTCGCTGGCGGGGGTTTCTGGTCTGGATGCGTTGGTTGGCGGCAACTATATCGGCATGATGCCCGGAACCGGCGAGCCGGAAGATCATTTCGTCGCCCTCGATACGCAGCCCAAGTATCGTCTGGATAATGGCGATTTGATGCTGCATCTGCGCGCCCCCGACCTCGGGTCGCTCAATAGCGGTTCGCTGGTTTATTTCCGCAAGATTCCGGTGGGCCGGGTGTATGACTACACCATCAACCCAAATCATCAGGGCGTAACCATCGACGTGCTGATCGAACGTCGCTTTACCAACCTGGTGAAAAAAGGCAGCCGTTTCTGGAACGTGTCCGGTGTGAATGCGGATGTCAGCCTCAGCGGAGCGAAAATCAAGCTGGAGAGTCTGGCGGCGCTGGTCAATGGCGCCATTGCTTTTGATTCGCCCGAAGACTCTAAACCCGCGGTGGCCGATGACACGTTTGGTTTGTATCAGGATCTCGCGCACAGCCAGCGGGGAGTGATCGTCAAGCTTGATTTACCCAGCGGCGATGGACTCAAGGCCGGCTCAACGTCGCTGATGTATCAAGGATTAGAAGTCGGGCAACTGACCAAACTGGATTTAAATCCGGGCGGTAAAGTGACCGGCGAAATGACGGTCGATCCCAGCGTAGTAACGCTGCTGCGCGACAATACGCGGATTGAATTACACAGCCCTAAATTATCGTTAAACGATGCCAATATCAGTTCGCTACTGACGGGCAAAACTTTCGAGCTGGTACCTGGCGAAGGCGAGCCGCGTAACCAGTTTGCGGTTATTCCTGCTGAGAAGTCGTTGTTACACGATCCGGGCGTCATGACGCTTACGCTGACCGCGCCGGAGAGTTACGGTATTGATGCCGGTCAGCCGCTGATTCTTCACGGCGTACAGGTCGGTCAGGTGATTGATCGCACGCTCTCTGGCAAAGGTGTTTCATTTACCGTTGCCATCGAACCACAGCATCGCGCCCTGGTGCAAGGTGACAGTAAGTTCGTGGTCAACAGCCGCGTTGACGTCAAGGTCGGGCTTGATGGCGTGGAATTCCTTGGCGCCAGCGCCAGCGAATGGCTCAGCGGCGGCATTCGTATTTTGCCCGGTACCAGGGGTGAAATGAAAAAAAGCTACCCGTTGTATGCCAACCTGGAAAAAGCGATTGAAAACAGCCTGAGCGATCTGCCAACTACCACGCTCAGCCTGAGCGCCGAAACGCTGCCTGATGTGCAGGCCGGTTCGGTGGTGTTATACCGCAAATTCGAGGTCGGTGAAGTGATTAGCGTTCGCCCACGCGCCGATGCGTTTGATATCGATCTGCATATCAAACCGGAATATCGCAACCTGCTGACCAGCAACAGCGTATTCTGGGCCGAAGGCGGGGCAAAGGTTCAGCTTAACGGTAGCGGATTGACCGTACAGGCATCTCCCCTGTCGCGAGCGCTCAAAGGGGCGATTAGCTTCGATAACCTCAGCGGCGCCAGCGCCAGCCAACGCAAAGGCGACAAGCGTATTCTGTATGCTTCCGAAACCGCTGCACGTGCAGTGGGCGGCCAGATAACCCTGCACGCGTTCGATGCAGGTAAACTCGCGGCCGGCATGCCAATTCGATACCTGGGGATCGATATCGGCCAGATCCAGACGCTTGAGCTGATCACCGCCCGTAACGAAGTTCAGGCAAAAGCGGTTCTGTATCCGGAATACGTGCAGACTTTTGCCCGTAGCGGTACCCGCTTCTCCGTGATCACACCGCAAATCTCAGCGGCAGGCGTCGAGCATCTGGATACGATCTTACAGCCGTATATTAACGTTGAACCAGGACGCGGTAACCCGCGCCGTGATTTTGAACTGCAGGAAGCCACCATTACCGACTCTCGTTACCTCGATGGTCTGAGTATTGTGGTAGAAGCGCCGGAAGCAGGTTCGCTGAATATCGGTACGCCAGTCCTGTTCAGAGGCATTGAAGTGGGGACCGTCACCGGGCTGACGCTGGGCTCGCTTTCTGACCGCGTGATGGTGGCGATGCGCATTAGCCAGCGCTATCAGCATCTGGTGCGGAACAACTCCGTGTTCTGGCTGGCATCAGGATACAATCTCGACTTTGGTTTGACCGGCGGCGTCGTGAAGACCGGTACCTTCAATCAGTTCATTCGCGGCGGAATCGCCTTCGCTACGCCACCGGGTACGCCGCTGGCCCCGAAAGCGCAGGCAGGTAAACACTTCCTGCTGCTCGAAAGCGAACCAAAAGAGTGGCGTGAATGGGGAACCGCCCTGCCACGTTAATCTCTCCCCTTGCTCCGGCGTACATACTCGCGCCGGAGCACTTATGCTACACTGCGCACCTGTTTTTTTGCCGGTGGTACCAAGTGGCTTATTTTCCCGACGCCTTTCTAAACCAAATGCGTGAAGCAATGCCTTCCACGCTCTCATTTGATGATTTTCTCGCTGCCTGCCAGCGTCCGCTACGTCGCAGCATCCGCGTCAATACGCTGAAAATCTCCGTTGCCGACTTCCTCACTCTGACTGCACCTTACAACTGGTCGCTCACTCCGATACCCTGGTGCGCTGAAGGTTTCTGGATCGAACGCGATGATGAAAAGTCAGTACCGCTCGGCAGTACCGCGGAACATTTAAGCGGTCTGTTTTATATTCAGGAAGCCAGCTCAATGCTGCCGGTAGCCGCGCTGTTTGCCGATGGTAACACCCCGGATCGCGTGATGGATGTCGCGGCAGCCCCCGGCTCCAAAACCACGCAAATTGCCGCAAAAATGAATAATCAGGGTGCGATTCTGGCGAATGAGTTTTCCGCCAGTCGCGTCAAAGTCCTGCATGCCAATATCAGCCGATGCGGGATAGCCAATGTCGCGCTAACCCATTTTGACGGGCGGGTATTTGGCGCAGCGTTGCCAGAAGCCTTCGATGCCATTTTGCTGGACGCCCCGTGTTCCGGTGAAGGCGTGGTGCGTAAAGATCCCGATGCGCTAAAAAACTGGTCGCCAGAAAGTAATCTGGAAATTGCCGCAACCCAGCGCGAACTTCTCGACAGCGCCTTTCATGCCTTGCGTCCCGGCGGCACGTTGGTTTACTCGACCTGCACGCTGAACCGTGACGAAAATGAAGACATTATGCAGTGGCTGATTGAGACCTACCCGGACGCCGTCGAGTTTTTACCACTGGGCGATTTATTCCCGCAGGCTGAACGCGCCCTGACCCCGGAAGGATTCCTGCATGTGTTCCCGCAGATCTACGATTGTGAAGGTTTTTTCGTCGCGCGTCTGCGCAAAACTGCCGCGATCCCTGCACTACCGACGCCAAAATACAAAGTCGGTAACTTCCCGTTCAGCCCGCTTAAAGGACGTGAATCCGCGCTTGTCACTCAGGCCGCTAACGCCTGTGGATTGCAGTGGGAAGACACTCTGCGCCTGTGGCAGCGTGATAAAGAGATTTGGCTGTTCCCAACCGAGATTGAACCCCTGATCGGCAAAGTCCGCTTTTCCCGACTCGGCATCAAACTCGCTGAAACGCACAATAAAGGGTACCGCTGGCAGCATGAAGCCATCATTGCTCTCGCCAGCACAAATCACAGCCATGCGTTCGAACTGACCCTTGCCGAAGCCGAAGAGTGGTACCGCGGACGGGATGTCTACCCGCAGACCGCACCGACCACCGACGATGTGCTGGTTACGTTCCAGCATCAGCCGATTGGCCTGGCGAAACGTATTGGATCGCGATTAAAGAATAGCTACCCGCGCGATCTTGTCCGGGATGGCAAACTCTTTACAGGATAACGCACGTTTTTACTGGCGCTTTTGCTAACGTTGACTACGCTGAAAAATGGACGACCTAACTGGTCGTACCACAACCAGCAAATAAACGGAGAGCACGATGATGAAAACCAGTGTGCGCATTGGCGCTTTTGAAATCGACGACGCCGAGTTACATGGCGAATCGCCAGGGGACCGAACGTTAACCATTCCGTGTAAATCCGATCCGGATTTATGCATGCAACTTGATGCCTGGGATGCCGACACCAGCGTCCCGGCTCTTCTTAACGGAGAACATTCAGTTCTATTTCGCGAGCACTACGATCGTAAGTCAGATGCCTGGATCATGCGCCTTGCCTGATTCAAAAAGAACCCGTCGCCAGACGGGTTATTTCTTGGTTAATTTCCCTCATCTATCAACATCTTCTACACTACAGCTATGGCTTTACCATTTGAGGATGGAATGTTCACGCTGGTTCTTTTTGTGTGCTACCTGGGTGGCGGTTGTGAAGATATCGTTGTTGATGTCTACAAAACTGAGCAGCAGTGCCTGATATCGATGGACGATCAGCGTATTCGTAACGGCGGATGTTTACCCGCGGATGACTACATAGACAGCTTCTGGCGTCCGGCCCAGGAATACAGCGATTTTTGATTATTGCAGTTGTACCAGCGTCAACTCGCCGCCAAACACCGCACCGGTATCAATATAGTGCAGATTCTCGTGATCCAGCTGCTGACGCAGAGGCGTATGGCCAAACCAAAAGTGATCCGCGCCGCGAATGCCGTTGCCTTTATTCATCAGCCTTGTGCGATCCCACAGTACCCGCTGTAAATCGACCTCTTTTTGCCACTGATAATTATCATCAGGGTAATCTGCGTGAGCAATAACGTGTATGCCGTTCTGGCAACGCAGCTCCAGAATCCAGGGTAATTGCCGACACGTTTCAAGAGCGGCTGTCGCCGCTGGCTGCTCCGCCTGCGCAAACCACGAACCGCCATTCATAAACCACAGGAATTGCTCCCCGGTTGCCAGCGCGTCCAGCCCCATCTGTTCATGATTCCCTCTGACCGCGATAATCCAGCGTTTACGCAGTAGTTTCAGGCAACGCAGACTGTCAGGCCCGCGATCGATAACATCCCCCACTGAAACCAGCAGGTCCTGCCACGGATCAAAATGACACAGGCGCAATTTCGCCATCAATAATGAGAAGCAACCGTGGATATCCCCAACCACCCAAACATGTCGCCAGCGCGTCGCTTCCACTCTTTGATAAGCATTGTCAGGCAGTCCCATTTGACCTCCTGTACACAGTTCTCATGCAACTTTAATTTTAGCAAATACATCAGAAAGGCGGGGATGTTTCTATTTATATCCGAGACATAATTATTTATGGATATGTAATCGGGCATCCATTTTAATCCCATTCGCTGTAATAACGACAAGTGGTGTTGGCTTTAAATCGTAACAGTCAAGTATTCGTGAAAGTAAGTCATGAGGAACCTCCGATGAAGCCATAGCTTTCATGACAAACGATTTATCATTAATGGTCCGTAGAAGCAGGCTATTAAAAACTTCTTGTTTATATGCATTGAATTCATAATAACGCTTGGCTTTACAAAAAGCCTTAACTAACGATTCCCAAATTTGTATTTCTTTTTCCGGATCATGGTCTTTCATAAATCCATCATACCAACCCACAAGATCGTTAGGGAACACTTCAGCTAATACAAGCATCAATATTTCGATTCTATCTTTTTGCTCGCTATTTAATTTAGAATTATATTTTTCTTGCATAAGAATATCTTTCATAGATATCAAAAAGTTAGACTCATTATACTTTTCAATTTCAATAGCGATCTCTTTCTTTTCCACCAATATTATAGGATTAATACAATTGAAATTAAGTCGTTCATTTATCTTATTACATTCATCTAGAACTACCTTACTGCAAATTTCTATTGGTAGTTCAAAAAACTCTCTTCTGTGGTTTACTCTATAAGGTTTTAAGCGAAGATGAATATTCTTTTCTGCTTCCCGATAATTTCCTACTTTACATGCCATAACCACATCGAATGGTAGTGGAACACCGGTCACCCCATTAAATAATTGTTTAGCCCGATGCTCAGGCATGTTCTTTGTAAACCCTATCTTAAAAAGATTATCCTGATAGGCATCATTCTTTAAAATATAAACATAACCATCTGAGTCATTCATATATCCATTCCATCTTTAATAATTTTATCGCTATAATCCGCTCATAATAAATCATAATCCTTAGATTATTACCAATTAACTTTATCCGATATCCCCATGGCTATGAACAAATTAATATACTGTCATTTTCAATAGTACAACATTTAAGTCATATCCATCTGCCACGCTACGAGAACATTTGCATAAAGGGATACAGATAGCACCGAGTTCAAGACCAAAGTGAAAAATGACAGAAAAGTACTTGGATATGGGGACAAAAATGTTTAGATTGTTGTAGCAGGCATAAAATGCCGCACAAAGAATTTCGTGTGTTTTGGCACCGTGCTTTCTAACCTTTTGGTTTTTAAAGTACATAAAAAGAGACCGAATACGATTCCTGTTTACAACTCAAAACGCAATAACCTATAAACTTCAATAGGTTAGCATAAAAAGCCCACTAAAAAACACCTCCTGATACTTACTATTGCACCCGTTCAAGATCAATCAGTTGCTATTGGTTTCGTGGCGTCGTCGGGAAAAATTCGGGATCGCTTTCAACGAGCGCCCATCCATTTTTAAGAATTCATCAATTCACAAAACCATCATTTCGATTTACCTTACAAATTCCTTTTAAATCATTACCGGGCGCACCACTTTTTCTTCCTGCCCTATACTTTCAGTCTGACATATGGCTGGAGGTTTCTATGTGTGGCCGTTTTTCACAGTCAATGACACGAGAGGACTATCTTGCCCTGCTCGCTGAAGAAGCCGAACTAGACATTCCATATGACCCGGAACCCATCGGAAGATTCAACGTAGCGCCTGGCACCAAAGTCCTGCTTCTGAGCGAACGTGATGAGCAACTGCACCTTGACCCTGTCATTTGGGGATATGCCCCTGGGTGGTGGGATAAGCCACCGCTAATTAATGCTCGATCTGAAACTGCGGCCACCAGCAGAATGTTTAAACCGCTCTGGCAGCACGGTCGTGCAATTTGCTTTGCTGATGGCTGGTACGAATGGAAAAAGGAAGGTGACACGAAGCAGCCTTACTTCATTCATCGGGCCGACGGACAGCCGATATTTATGGCGGCGATTGGCAGCACGCCATTCGATCGAGGAGATGAAGCAGAAGGTTTCCTGATAGTTACAGCTGCAGCTGACAAAGGACTGGTAGATATTCACGACAGGCGGCCGCTGGTACTGTCACCAGAAGCCGCTCGCGAATGGATGAGGCAGGACATTGGAGGAAAAGAAGCTGCGGAAATTGCGGCTGACGGTTCCGTTCCGGCTGATAAATTTATATGGCATGCCGTAACGAGTGCCGTTGGAAATGTGAAAAATCAAGGTGCCCAGTTAATCCTGCCAATGTAACGCAGCATTACATCGCCACAACTCTCATAACACTATAATAAATATTAAATTATAATGTTTACATTTTGCAAAATGTACCATATCTACCTTTTTCAACTCATTGATTATCCGAGCTATGTTTTTTGTTTTGGGGAGAGTTTTCACCAAGAATCCAAGTTTTTCACGCCGGCACATTCAACACGCTACCATTACTGGCAAACCTCGATGGTACAGATTTTACAGTCGCTGCAATCCACTATGAGCAATTAGCGGAAATTAAAGATTTTGAACATTACATAAATTGTTATTCTGCCCGCTTCTTTTAATCAAATATGATCAATTAACAGTCAGTCGCAATGCTAAATCTTGCGGGTAGGGATCAAAGTAATTCTGCGTCAGCAGATAACCGTCCGGGTATTCCGCCAGATAATGTTTCAGCAGCGTCATAGGAGCCAGTATGGGCAGTAGTCCTGCGCGGTAATTAAGGATCACCTCGCGCAACTCGCCGCGCTGACGCATTGTTAACTGATTACGGAAATATCCCTGAATGTGCATCAGCACGTTAGTGTGGTTTTTACGTGAGGCGGGTTTCTTCAGAAGCGTCATTAATTTATCCCGGTAGACCGCAAAGAAAGCTTCCAGATCCTCCCATTCATGCAGTGATGCGACGAATGGGCCAATTTCCCGGTATCCGGCCTGATGGTGAGCCAGCAATTGCAATTTATAACGGCTATGAAAATCCAGTAGAGCCCGACGCGTCAGGCCATTTTTGCGCAGCATATTTAGCTCATGTAGCGCGAAAACCCTTTCGACGAAGTTTTCGCGCAGGACCGGATCGTGCAGCCGCCCGTCCTCTTCTACCGGTAGCCACGGATATTTCTCCATAAGCGTGGCGGTAAACAGTCCCACCCCGTCTTTGCGCCCGCGATTGCCTTTCTCGTCATATAAGCGCACGCGTTCCATACCACAACTGGGTGATTTGGCGCAGACGATAAACCCGGACAGAGTGTCCAACCCGGCCAGATACCGCTGGCAAAAGTCAGCCATTTTGTCGGTCACGTCTTCGTGAGGTGCGTGGCTAAATCGCATGCGAATATCGCCGACAGCCGTTTGTACCAGGCGCAACGCCGGTCTTGGGACAGGCAAGCCAATCGCCATCTCCGGGCAAATGGGCCGGAATGTCACCCACTGTGCCAGCCTGTCCATCACAAACTGCGCCCGCTTATGCCCGCCGTCAAAGCGGACGGCAGACCCCGTTAAACAGCCGCTGATCCCAACGATGGGTTGCATTTTCATTGCGTCTTCCTCGCTAGTGCGTTTTACGGGAGAAGAAGAGTGTCACCGTGCCGACGGTGACGCCAAATTTCTTCATCTCAGTTTTATTAAACAGATGATTGGCATCCTGCAGGTACATCCAGTCATCAAAATTTAGCAACCAGGTTCTGCCGCTGGCTTTCACATTCATGCTGTAATGCCAGTTGAACGCGTTGCCCGCCGCCTGTCCCTTCGCAACACCTTCAATGTCGCCGGCGGTGCCTTCGTAACGATCGGCGCTGACTTTACGGATATGCCACACACGCTGCTGTTTCTCGCCATCGTCGTACACAAAGCGTTCGTTGAGGGTCAATGTGTCTCCCACCACATCGCCGTTAATGTCGACGTGGAAGCGACGAAGCTGTTTACCGCTGCGGTCCTGAACCATCCCCCATGCTTGCGTTTCTCCCTGAAAATACTGAAAGATATCCAGCGTCGGCTGTTGTTGTCGATAGTCGGCAATTTCAGCGCTACAACCAGCCAGTTGCATCAGCAAGGGCAGGCTCAGGGTCAATAAACGTTTCATTTTTCACCTCCAGTAAGCTGCTGACGCAGCTCAGGATATTGCGTGCGGGAACCCAGCCAGACAGCGAGAAAGTTTTCGCTGAACGCCGCCGACTGCGGTGGGCCAAGCGGGATAAATTGCCTTTGTGTCGCTGACATGCGATACCAGAACTGCCCCTGCTTATCTTGCAATACAAAAGCCAGTTGCGTACCCGGCGCGACGTCTGGCCATAGCTCACCCAACATGCGAAGCCAGGACTCGCTCTGCGCTTCCCGCGCCAGAATCCCCTGCGCTCGCCACTGATCGCGGGTGGCATCCACCAGTTCTTGCCGTTCAATTTTGCGCTGATAGGTGATAATCAGCGCCTGCTCCTCTTTCAGCCCGCGATAACGCCCATCCGGCGTGCGCAGTTGTGAGGTATAGATCGTGAATGGCCCCCAGGTGAGCGTTGCATCGCCGACTTTATGCCAGCTTAACCAGTCTGTAGCCCCTGCAAACGGCGCAATCGCCATGACGCCCAGCAGTATCAGTAAGGCAGGTTTCATTGGCGTTTCCCCATGAAAATATGAAAAAACAGCATCAACACCAGCCAGCCCGCCGCCATTAAACCGACAACGATAAATGCCGGTTCCAGAAAAGTAATAGACCCCAAACGCTCTCCTATCACATAGGCGACCGGGCCACCACCGGTGGCCATGATTGCCAGCAGCCATCCCGGCAAAGTGGTCGAGCAGGTAAGGTGCGTCCACAGGGCGGCGAACATGAGCCAGAGCGCGACCATCCATAACGGTAACAATGCTTCACCGTGAAAATCGATCAACCCCGTCAACGCCCACAGCGCATCCAGACTACTGCCCGCTGCTGCCAGCATTAACGCGTACAGACGTTGTGCAGGCGGCAGCAAGAAGCAGGCCAGAATAGCCAGCCCAAGCCATAACACCAGGCCGCGCTCACGTAATAACACCACCATGAGCCAGTACAAATCGAACCCGACAGCCAGGATAAAGACCTGTAAATGGCGGTTCATAGACGTTCCACCGTCAGTTGCACCACACTGATAGTGCGCGCATTAAAACCGGCTTCGCAGTAGCCGAAGTAATACAGCCACATGCGACGAAAACGCTCATCAAAGCCCAGCTTTTCAATATCATGCCAGGCGTGAACAAATCGTTGTCGCCAGTGCGCAAGCGTCCGGGCGTAGTCAGGCCCCATATCGAACAGATTGCGAACCACAAAGTCGGTGTGCTTTGTCATCAGACCGCTCATCGCGGTGATACTGGGTAAAAAGCCTCCCGGAAAGATATAACGCTGAATAAAATCCACGCCTTTGCTGTAATCGCGATAGCGCTGATCCTGAATGGTAATGGCCTGAATCGCCATTTTCCCTCCAGGGCGCAGGCGCGCCTGACAGGTGCGGAAAAACGTCGGCAGATAACGCTGACCCACCGCCTCGATCATTTCAACCGACACCAGTTTGTCGAATTCCCCGGTCAGGTCGCGGTAGTCGCACAGCAGTACATTGACTCTGTCCTGTAAACCTGCGCGGGCAATGCGCGCGTTCGCCCAGGCGAACTGTTCCTGCGACAGGGTCGTGGTGGTCACCCGGCAGCCGTAATGACGCGCGGCGTATTCCGCCATCGCTCCCCAGCCGGTACCGATTTCCAGCAGATGATCATTCGCGGTGAGCGCCAGCTGTTCGCAAAGCCGCGCCATTTTGGCCTGCTGAGCCTGCGCTAACGACTGCTCGGGGCAGGTGAACAAGGCACTGGAATAGAGTAAATCCTCATCAAGAAAGTGCGCGTAAAACGCATTGCCGAGGTCGTAATGCGCGGCGATGTTTTCTCTCGCCTGTTGCCGATGGTTGCGACGTGTCCAGTGACGCAAACGCTCGACGGGTCGTCCAAGCAGGCGAAATCCGCTTTCCAGCCGTCCCAGCAGGGTGGTGTTAAGCGCAAATATTTGCAATAACGGCGTGAGCTGTTGCGTTTCCCACTCTCCGTCCATCCAGGCTTCAGCCGCCGCAAGACTTCCGCCTTTCAGCACCCGCCAGTACACCGTGGGTGAGAGAATATGTACGTCGGCGCGTAACTCAGCTGAAACATCACCAAAATGAAAAGTCTGCTCCCCTTCCCGCACCGTGATTGCCCCCTGGCGAAGACCGCTCAGCACGCGGAAAAGAAGCCAACGCGCCACACGCAGGTTGCGCGGAATATCAGGTTCAAGCGCAAAGACGGGATCGGTCATGATCGTTCACTCCTGCTCACGGGATGGTTGTAGAGAGGGACTCGCTTGAGCCACAGTCGTAACGCCTGCCAGTAAATCGCTGACACCGTTTTCAGCGTCATCAACGGCAGTCGTAGCAGCAACGTACGTAAATTCGCCTGCGTCAACGGCTCGCGTTTGAGCATCAGGGTGGCATCAAAAATCTTCTCTTCCTGATGGTTTTCGATATGCATATGCAGCGTTTTAACCGGCGAGTTAAATCGCCAGTGATAGACCATATCCATCGGGTTAAATGGCGATACATGGAACGCTTTTTCCAGCGGACGCTTTTCCTGTGCATCTACGGCGTAGTAATGTCGCTCATTCCATGGCGTATTGCGGACCTCCGCCAGTACCCAGCGCAGGATTTGCGCGTGGTCATAGCAGTAGTAAAAATTGACCGGGTTAAAATGAAAGCCGAAATAGCGCAATTGCGTCAGGAGCATCACGCGACCTTCGGGACGTTCGCCAGTCAGGAGGGCAAGCTGATTCAACACGTTCTCTTTTAACGGTGTCCCCAGCGGGTAATCCGCATCATGAAAAGCCGCCGCGGCAAAGCGATTACGTTTCACGCCGACGCCCGGAAGCTGCGCCAGTTCATCCAGATCGAGCCACGCCATAAACACCTGATAAGTAAACTGGTGCGTTGTAGGCTGAAGGCGGCGATGACGCAATACGCCCTGATACAGGCAACTGTTCATCTTAGCGCCCCTCTCCTGCAGCAATGCCGTACACCACGTCCAGTGCACTGCGTACGCCATCTTCGTGAAAACCGTTGAACCAATAGGCACCGCAGAACCAGCTCCGATGCAGGCCGTTGATCTCAGCGCGGCGAGCCTGCGCCCGCCAGCTTTCAGGGTTAAACAATGGATGCTCGTAAACAAAGCGTCGCCAGACGAATCGATCGTCAATTGGAGTGTCTGGATTGAGGGTCACGCAAAATAGCGGGCTTCCTTCAGGTAAGCCCTGGAGTATATTCATGTTATAGGTGACGCAGGCGCTGGCACGATCTTGTCCACTCAGACGGTAATTCCAGCTTGCCCACGCGCGTTCGCGTACCGGTAACCAGCGGCGATCGCTATGCAACACCACCTCGTTACGCTGCCAGCCAATTGCGCCCAGCACGTCGCGTTCTGCGGGGGTCGCATCTTCAAGCAAAGCCAATGCCTGCGAGGAATGACAGGCGAAGATCACCTGATCAAATGTCTGTACCGATCCTGCCAACTGGATTTTGACGCCGCTGTCGTAGCGAATAACCTGCTGAACAGGGGCATTAAGGTGCAATGTCAGACGATCGCCCAGCTTCGCCAATATGACACGGATGTATTCCCGCGATCCGCCCGGCACCACGTACCACTGCGGGCGATCCCGGATATCCAGCAGGCCATGGTGCTCAAAGAAGCGTAAGAACAGCGGAAGCGGAAAACGGCGCATCTCCTGAAGCGAAGATGACCAGATGGCTGCGCCCATCGGCAGAATGTAATGACGCGCAAAGAACGCGCTGAAGTGGTGCTGGTCGAGGAAGGTCTGTAGCGTCGCGTTCGCATCGACCTCATTTAATGCCTGTTTCGCCAGACGATTAAAACGGACAATCTCTTGCAACATACCCCAAAATGCAGGGTTGAGTAGGTTCCGACGCTGGGCGAACAAAGAAGTCAGCGTATGACCGCTGTACTCCAGACCGCTTTGCGGATTATGCACCGAAAAACTCATCTGCGTTTTTTGCCCCTGGATACCGAGTTCGCTCAGCAAGCCCATAAAACGCGGATAGGTTCGGTCGTTATAGACAATAAAGCCGCTATCAATCACGAAATTCCCCTGCGGGGTCGCCACATCCACCGTCGCAGTATGGCCGCCAGGGGTCGACGCCGCTTCAAACAGCGTCACCTGATGGTGTCCGGCCAGACGCCAGGCGCAGGTTAATCCGGCAATACCACTGCCAATGATAGCAATTTTCATGAACGCACCATCCTGCGCAGCAACGCGCGCTGGAGACTCTCAGGCAGCCCGGCCAACAGACGTAGCAGCACGCCAAAGCCTGTCGGGAAGGCAATATGATTTTTTCCTTTCGCCAGGCCACGGCGAATCGCCTTCACCGCAGAATCAACACTCACCTGACCCGGCATGGCAAAATCGTTTTTACGGGTAAGCGGGGTATCGACAAATCCTGGCGACACGACGGTCACGGAGACACCTTTCGGCTCCCAGTCCAGACGCAAGCTATTAGCAAACCAGGTTAGCGCCGCTTTAGACGCACCATAGGCTTCTGCCCGTGGGAACGGCAGCCAGTGCGCCATCGAACTGACCAGCACCACGCGGCTACCGGAGGTTAACTGCGACTGAAGCGCTTCCAGGCAGTTGATGGGACCCAGATAATTCGTCGCCATCACCCGTTCAACCTTCTCGGCGTCTATCCAGCCCTGGTCGAGATATTCGCAGGTCCCGGCACAGAGAATAACCAGTTCGGGTTTGCAGTCCGCCAACGCCTGGCGACAGGCGTCCCTGTCTGTCATATCGAACAGGCGTACTGTGATGTTGGCATTGGATTGGCGCAGCTGTTCCAGCCTTTCTGGATTGCGACCGCAGGCAATCACCTGACAGCCGTCATCGGCCCATGACTTTGCAAGCCCGGCACCAATCCCGGAGCTTGCACCGGTAATGAGGACAGTCATCATCCGCGCACCCTCCTTTTAACGCCGCGAACGGCCCAGCCCAACAGCGGCAGATGCTCATAAAGCATCTCACCCGCGTCGTAGTAATCTCGCTGGCGAAAAATCTTATCGCCATGCGTCTCTACCATTGAACATCCCGGCAAAGATCGTATTTCTCCGCCAGCAATGCGCGGATGCGACCAGTACATGGTCCACGTCACGGCAAACCGCCCGCTCTCACATAGCGGAGGATCTATGGCAAAACGGCAAGCGTTTACATTTCCCAGGAGGTGCGAAAAATAGCGCTGGATGGCAAACAGCCCGTTATGTTCCCCGAAGGGATCGACAAGTACTGCATGCACGTCGTACAACCCAGCAAGCGCGGGGACGGGCTGGCGATCCAAACTGGCGTAGTAATCCATAAACCTGTCGATAACGGATGGCTGTGCGCGCATAACTCTTACCCTTAAGTGAACCACATGACGTCGCGGCATAATTAAAACTTACACAAACACTTTAATTTGTCCAAGTTTTTGCTGGAGATTTTTTATAAACTCATTTAATTCAATAAATTAAAAATTTAATTTTTTGAGTTAAATTATCCAACAGCCACTAATACAGTGGCCAATCGACACACACAGGAAAGGTAATCACAGGGGATTAAAGCGGGATCACATCGAGGAAATTAACCTGCTGTTGCCAGAGGTCTATCTGTTTTTTACGCGCTGCGGTGAGCTTACCAGAGGTCACTAACAACCATTTGCGCTCGGGGAAAATCTCAGGAGCAAGCGTCGCGGGCGGTACGGGAAGCACATCAATGCGATGCCCCTGTCCCGTGCGGCAAAGCGCTTCAAGCCAGATCTCGCAGGGGTCCGTAAGATGCCAGCCGGTAATCAGGTAGTTATCGCCCGGCGCACGCTTATCCCCTTCCAGGCAAAACGAGGTGTAAGAAATAATAATACCATCGAGGATTTCACGCAGCGTCATTATAGCCGGCACATTAGCTGAGACTTGGCTTCGCAGAGGGCGCAAAACCTCACTCACCAATTCAGGGCGAGGATACTCGCGGCCTGCGTCATAAATAAGCTGGCGCAGGGTTTCAATTTTCCCTTCGTTCAGCCGCTGCAGCATACTCTCCTGCAGGGCGAGCCAGTTATTTGTTCGCTTGGCTCCAGGGCGGGCCAGCAGCGGTTTTACCTGGCTTATCGGTACGCCTTTTTTCACCCAATCGAGAATTTTAAGCGCCTGCTGAATATCGTCATCGTTATACAACCGGTGCCCACCATCCGTACGCTGTGGTTTGAGAAGTCCATAACGACGTTGCCAGGCGCGCAACGTCGTGGCGGTTATTCCACAAAGCCGCGCAAATTCACCGATGGAATAGGACATACAGAACACCTGATAACAAAGAATACCCTTAATATACTACGAACTACGTTGGATTAGATAAGTGAAAACTACTTACCTTACGATTGCTAAATACCATACAACCACCTTCAGGGAGACGTTAAGAAAAAATATCTGAGAATAGTACGCAATTTGTTGATCAATTCTAACTAATTGATATGTTTTAACTATTAACCTTACGGTTTCTTGCAAGCTATTGTTCCGAACATATTTTTACTTTTTGAAGATTTTCCCCTGCGTTCCGGCATCCGTATCCCGCCAGACATCCTCACCTTTCACCCGACGATCTCCCTGGATAGTATAAATCACCATCCCCTGCTTGAACTGCAGCACACCGTCTGATTTTGTGGCATGTACGCTCTTTCCATTGACGATGACTTTGTCATTTTTATCAATACTGATGTTTGCAACCGTAACACCGCTATCACTCAAAGCTAACCACTTACCTGCATAAGGACTGGTTGCTGATGTTGTGGTATCGCTGCTTTCATTAACAAAACCAGCTTTTGCATTTTCATCTTTAGATTTGTTGATATCACAACCCTGCGCTTCAGAAACCTGAGTACAACCAGACTGCTCAAGTTTGTGCCGATAATCTTTATTGATAGCCCATGTAGTGGATGTGAACAGTACAGAAGCTACTGACAGGCAAATAATTACCCTTTTTGTACACATAGTGCGACCTTACGATGATAAGCCCAGATGAGAAGCAGCGCATAGCTGCCCTTCTAAAATCTTAGTCAAGATCGTAGATACCTGTTATAAAAAGAGTGTCACCATTCGATTTTTTGATAAATTTTTAAGCAGTAAGGGGCGATGAGCAAGATAGTTATTCAAATACCGGCTGCTGTCGCTACGGTACAATGTAGAAAACTAATCAAGGCCGAATAGCAACCCTCTTTTATGCGTAAAAAGACGAAAAGATAATGCGATGTTAAAAATGAAAGAAAACAACGTTAATATCAACCGAATTCACTTCCTTTATGAGGCGTTGGCCAAGAGACATGCTTCTCCTGAAGATAAATACCTGGCTATTCTGAATGAAGGATTAAAAGCCTTTGACCTGTCTCTTGGTATTATTAGTCAGATAGAGGGTGAGCGTTACTCTCTACTTGCGGTTTCACCAACAAGTGGAGACATTTCAGCTGGTATGGTGTTTGAACTGAAAAACACTTATTGTCAACAAGTGGTCAGAGAAAGAAGAATAATAAGCGTTGAACATGCAGGAACACATCCTGACTTTAATTCCCATCCGGTCTACATTGGTATGAGGCTGGAGAGTTATATCTCAGCGCCAATATGGGTGAGGGAAAAATTGTGGGGTACAATTAATTTCTCATCCACTCAGATAAGATCCATATCATTCTCTGAGGATGACTATGAATTCATTAGTTTAATGGCTGAGGGTATTGGTTCGTTAATCGAGATCAATTTATTAATCAGTGAAAATGAAATTGTTATTTCAGCACTACAAAAAACAATGACATACTCGAATCTATTTTTAAAAATTCAACTATCGGGATGGCGTTGGTAGCCTCTTCTGGCCAATGGAAAAAAGTCAACAATTCACTGACCCGTATGCTGGGATATACTGAAGACCATCTGCTTTCTATCAATTTTCAAAATATAACCCACCCCGATGATTTAAGCACTGATTTAAAACAATTAGATGCTCTTTCTCGAGGAGAAATTCCCTTCTACCAACTAGAAAAGAGATATCTGACAGCAACAGGGAATTATATCTGGATACTTCTGAGTGTTTCTTTGGTACGCGAAGATAATGGTGAAGTCAAATATTATATTGCTCAGATACAAAGTATTAATGAGCGTAAAACGATGGAAATTGAGCTCAAAAAGCAAAAGGAAGAATTACACAAAATTAATACTATGCTTGAGCGAATGGCTACTGAAGACAGCCTGACAGAGATTGCGAATCGCCGAAAGTTTATGCGTTGGTTTGAGAATGAAATGACCAGAATTGCGCGAGATCCCGCACCTGTGTCAATTGCCATTGCCGATATCGATTTTTTTAAATCATATAATGATTCCTATGGCCACCAGGAAGGTGACTATGCACTTAAGAATATCGCCAAAGAACTTAGCCATAACCTACGAAGCCAAGATAAGGTCGCACGATTTGGCGGTGAGGAATTTATCATGCTTTTCCCTGAAACGGATGAAAAAGACTGTTTTTTGGCTTGTGAAAGATTAAGGAAAAGCATTGAGAAACTGAGTTCGCTCAGAAGATCGGTCACGATCAGTATTGGTGCAGTGACATACCATCCGAGAGAAGGGAAGCTTATTACCTTTGATGATTTATTGAAAGTGGCAGACACCAAACTCTATGATGCTAAAAGGTCTGGGCGAAATAAGGTAAAATTAGTCAATTTAGCAGACCATCAGGACTAATCTAGTGGTCTTTCTTGCTATCAGTAAGTGTGCTTACTAGGCATGGAGCAGCATTCACAAACTCGCTACAGGAGTATTTTGATGAAGGTAGAACTTAAGAACGTTAATGGAGAAAACCAGCCTATGGAAGTGGCATCTCTAATTATCACACTGAGTAATGGTGAAACAATAGAAATCAGTGAAGAGAAACAAGGCCGCCCCGCGCACCTGTCGGAAGGCATAACCATCTGGGGCGGCCGTATGCCCCAGGAGAACGCTAGCCTTGAAGAACTGAAGGAGTCAACCCGAATGCTGGGGATATACCCGTTGGCAGCTAATACCCTGCATCTTTTTCCATTGAAAAAATAATCTGGTGATGGCGTAAGAACCTGTGCTGCTGTTTCCAAAAGTATAATTAGCACTCAAGGTCCGCTTGGCACAAAGCAGACGCCCATCCTCACGCGAATGCTTTGCCCTTTCCTTATCAACAACCCAATAGCTTGCCCCACAACCATGGTTTTTTTATTAGAATTGTTGCCATATTATAAATCAAAATAAATTGACTTTATTAAATATCTATCAGATATCTATATGGTCACCGTGAATTCTTTCTGCATTTCCTCGGGTTGCGGTCGGAATAAATAAATGCTGCCTTCCATGACAGCATGTGGATATTAACGAACTAGGTGCAGGAAGTGCAGATGTTTTTCATACTGGTCGAGTATGTCATTAATAAGCTGTTCCTGATTCCAGCCCATCACATCATAATTTTGACCACCTTCTTTGAGATAGACCTCAGCGCGATAATATCGATGTTGTTCAGCATGATGCTCATCATTATCCATCGCAGCTAGGGCGAATGTCGGTGAGTTATACCCGCGAAGCCTCACTTCATAAATATAATTCAGCTCGTTGCCCAAATCGACTTCAAGTCGAATACGATCATCGGCAGCGTCACTGATATGGCTTATCGTCCCCTGCTTGTTCAGTTCTTCCTGAACGAGCGTCATGGCGGGTTGGATAACGTCGTCCATAAAGCGTTTCACAAGAGAACGCTTCGGCAGATAAGCTATATTGCGCAACCTTCTCTGCCACGGAATTGGGTTACGTGCAGCCGTCGGAGCAATAGTCGCCATGCTCAGGCTTTCACGCTTAGTCAAATCCCGACGCAGGGCTTTTAACAGTCCGTATATGGATATCAATAAGATAGCTGAGAAGGGTAATGCACTTGCTATTGTCACCGTTTGCAGCGCGCTTAGCCCTCCTGCAAGGAGAAGCGCAATAGCAACAATTCCCATGAGCGAGGCCCAGAAGATTCTCTGCCAGACGGGTGTGTTTGCCACCCCACCTGATGCCAGAGTATCTACAACCATTGCCCCCGAATCAGCAGATGTGACAAAGAAGACAATGACCATCGCCATTGCAATGAATGACAGTACGGAGGAGAACGGGAAATGCTCCAGGAAATTGAACAGGGCCAGAGCAACATCCTGCTGAACGGTATTGGCGAGGTCAGTCGCCCCCTGGTTCATAATAAGATAGATCGCGCTGTTACCAAATACCGTCATCCACATGAGCGTAAAGCCGGCAGGAACAAACAGCACACCGGTGACAAACTCGCGAATGGTTCGGCCGCGGGATACCCGTGCGATGAACATCCCCACAAACGGCGACCATGAAAGCCACCATCCCCAATACAATAATGTCCAGCCTCCCAGCCAGTTGCTCGACTTAGGTTCATACGCGTAAAGGTTGAACGTTTTACTCACCAGTTCTGAAAGATAACCGCCCGTATTTTCCACAAATGACTTCAGCAGAAGCACGGTTGGTCCCAGACACAGGACCAGCGCCAGCAACAACAACGCCAGGCCCAGATTGAGCTCAGACAGGATGCGTATTCCCTTGTCCAGGCCCGACACCACTGAAATCGTCGCTAACCCCGTGATGACCACGATCAGAATGACCTGCACAGTTTCATTAATGGGTATCCCGAAAAGATGGTTCAAACCGGCATTCACCTGCAAAACACCGTAACCCAACGATGTAGCAACGCCAAAGACCGTGCCTATAACAGCGAAAATATCAACCGCATGGCCTACAGGCCCGTATATGCGATCGCCAATAATGGGATAGAGTGCGGAGCGCAGCGTTAAAGGCAAACCGTGACGGTAACTGAAGAACGCCAGAATCAGCGCCACAATGGCATAGATTGCCCATGCGTGCAGGCCCCAGTGGAAGAAGGTCAGACGCATTGCTTCCTTCGCTGCCGCAACGGTCTCTGGAGTGCCGACGGGGGGCGAAAGATAATGCATCACAGGTTCGGCAACGCCAAAGAACATCAGGCCGATCCCCATCCCTGCCGAAAAAAGCATCGCAAACCAGGAGTGGTAGCTGAAATCAGGCTGCGCATGGTCCGGGCCCAGCTTGATATCGCCGTAGCGTGAGAGTCCCAGGAACGTGACACTCAGTAAAATCAGGGCCACAGCCAGGATGTAGAACCAGCTGGCATTCGTGAAGATTTGTTGTTGAAGTAGTTTAAAATTTTTGTCGGCAACATCCGGGAATACGGCGGCAAAGGCGACAAGAAGGAAAATTAACAAAGCAGATGTAAAGAATACTGCTTTGTTAATCTGGCTTTTAGACTTCTTTGGGATTATATCATTTTCACTCATAATCATTTATTCCATTAATTTAAATCCGCATTGGATAAAGGGTACTACCACTCATAGAGTAGCAAAAATCGGAACGCATGGTGCAACGAGGTTCGATACAAATCATCTTATATATTCATATTTTTAAAGGGCTCCTTAGCTAGTCAGCCTTCCACTTCTTGGGGCATTAAATTTGCATAATCTGCATCAGACTTGGGATATACGTTAATTGAAGCAATATTGATTACGAATGACCAGCGTCTGCTTCTGGGCACATAGCAGCCCTTAAGACGGCGGCTCGTCGTCATGGGGAGATCGGAGATTCAAATCCTCTCGTGCCGACCAAAAATCATCTAAGAACCAGCCTGTTACGGCTTTTTTATGTCTGTTTTCTGAGCGGGGGATACTCCGGGGAATAACTGGGGAGAAACACAACCATAACTTTTAAATTTGCCTGGCAGTACAGTGACTGTGTAGTTGATGATGAAAAACCGGGTGTCTGCTGACATCAACAGACCCCGTAATTACACAGCAGTGCATATTGGATACGCTATATCCTTAGCGAGTGGGTAAATTTATAGTCATTACAAAGATGGTTGTCATTAAATCTTTGTGATTGATATCTAATATTTTTAACTAAAATCTTACCAAGATCATAAATGGTCAAATAACCACCAATTGAGCATAATTATTCTTGCCCATGATGTGTTTCTATCTACATCACCGGGCAGTCATCAAACTCCGCATTGCTGGCATCATTAATGATGTAAGTAATCACCCCGAATATAGCGGGTGCAGAACCGTAACCGTCATCATCTACTGGTAGCGCCTCCCTTCTCCCGCTCTCCAGATTAATCAGATGGGGTTGAGGATGAGTCCGATATCGCTTGATCCTGAACTCCCCGTCGATTGCACATATCAGCAGTGAACCATCGCAGGCAGTAAGTGACGCATCTACCACAAGCAGCGCTCCCTGGAGTATCCCTTCCCTGAAATGTGAACGCGATGCCCGCATGAAGTAAGTCGCTGCTGGCTGGCTGATAAGCTGCTGATCGAGTGAGATCCTCGTTTCAACGTAATCGCTGGCCGGTGAAGGGAACCCCATGGCTATAGTCCTCCGTTTGGATTGAACAGCTGAAAGGTTCGGTTCTCGCCTTCCTGCGTGGAGACATCGCGGAATGTTGTCACATAACATTCTATCCAATCGTTGGCCTGCTTCGGCGTCCAGTGCCAGTTAACCTTACCCAGTTCCTGGACAAACCGCTGTGTGGTGACAGTCTTCCGACCATTCGGTTCTCGCTGTATCGAAGCATGCCAGGCTATTTCAATATCGCTACGTCGTGGCATCATTAACCCCTTCTTGAATACTGGATAAAAAAACAGTATAAATACTGTGTATCCATCCAGTAAAGAGGCAATAAGCAATGTTCGTGGAACTCGTTTATGACAAAAGGAATTTTGATGGTCTGCCCGGTGCAAAAGATATCATTCTGGGCGAGTTGACCAAGAGGGTTCACCGGATTTTCCCCGATGCTGATGTCCGGGTTAAACCGATGATGACGCTGCCGGCGATCAACACTGACGCCAGCAAGCATGAGAAGGAACAGATAAGCCGTACTGTTCAGGAAATGTTTGAAGAGGCTGATATGTGGCTGGTTTCAGATTAAACGCCTTGAACCATCATATCGCTTGAGTTGTATTAGCTCAGACCTGAGCTGGCAGTCTTATGGCACAGAGCCAAACCTAACCTGACAGTCCACTCTGTGCCAAAAGCGGAAGTTGCTCACACTTAGTTGCTTTAATAAGCGACGGGCAGGTCATTGCTGTCAACCTACCTATTATCAGTGACATTAACAAATTTTCATAGCATTTATCTGTGGTTAAGAGTTATATTATTGGGCGTCTCTTGTCGAATTTCATAACTTTCTAATTGAAAATTTAGGATTTCTGATGAAAATATCTCTTATTTTTGCCTTTCTCCCTATAGCTATCTCATTTTTTTCATTATGGGTGAGTTTTATTCATGGTAATAATAGGAATAAAACTGGCATTGTTGATACTCTTTCTAAAGAACTAAGTAATAAGAGAACAACTCCTTATATAATCCAAGTGTGTGTATCTAGAATACATAACAGCAGACCTATCCCATTCAATATTTTAAAAAAACTACTCCATTATAATAATGCATTGGAAATCATCCAGCTTTTTTCATTTGGTAGAAAATTACTTGATATTCTTAAATTCTCAGAGAGTAACAATCGTATTGTAGTGGGGTATTCAGACACATATAACACATTAACTAGTAGGTTAATTAGCATGCTCATTTGTTTTTCGTCTTTATCTATATGCTACTTTACATCTGTTTATCTTATGCTTGAAATGATGAAATCAATTGATAGGGCAAGTTCGATGGGAGGCGTAGGATTTATTGAATTCGGTGAGATAATTTTTAAAACAATAGGATTGATCTTTTTTATGTTTATGACATTTATATTTTCTTGGCAATTTATGATCATTTTTAGATCTGGAAAAAGAATAAGTAAAATCCAAAAATTAATTAATGACAACTATTCCATGCGCAATCATTGTAGAAACGGGTAGGCCGTAAATTATAAAATAGGCCAATATAGCTGTTAAGACCATTAAGTCCGCTTCCGCTCTACAGCTGACCTTTGGCCTAGTTAGCACGTCAGCTCTGTGCCAGGAGCGGACGTTGCTAACAGCGTAGTGTGTTAATCTATAGGGCGCAGGTCAGCTGATCTCTAATCAACTGTTTGAATTCTTGAGGAGCAGTAATATGGCAGTAGTTCCTAGACAAAACGCACCAAGTAAAAAAAAGATCTGGCAGTACTGGATTGACAATGGAATTCAAAGAGGTTTGGATGATACGCGCTATGATAATGCGTGTGATTTCAATGTATGTGTCTGCTGTGGCCGCGAATCCTCAAAATTGGAGAGGGCGCATATTATCCCTCACTCACTAGGCGGAAGTAATGATGTCTCAAATTATATTCTGCTATGCAATAAATGCCATAGAGAAAGCCCAGATATTGCTAATGAATCTGCGCTTATTGAATGGATGAATGAGCAACCTACTGAAATGGAAAGCATGTTAAGACTAATCCAACAGGAAATGGATAAATATAATAAAGAAACTCAAATGGCAGTTAATGAAATTCTTATCAAAGAAATTTTCAGTGAGTTGTTCAAAAAGGCAGGAGCACATGGTGGTAGAATTTCTGATGCAACCAAGGTGTATATTGTTAGGGAAGCTTTGAAAAAAATATTTAGTCAGGCCACTTTATAAATTAAAATAATTATAGTCATTCAGTTTGACCGGTCTATTTAATGTTAAGTTTTACTTTACATTAGATTTAAATTTTCTTTTAAGGAAATGCCCGATCTTCGCTCAAAACTGCCTTTCAGGAAAGCTTAATGCGAGATTTTACCTGGCCCTAAGAGCGCTACTTTACAAAATGAAGTAAAACAAAGCCTTCATCTTTTGTTAACATCTGTTTTCCTGCGGGTATCAATCATCCTGACATACATCTCCCTAAATTCCTTATTCTGCTTGATTACCATTTCCTTGGGCAAGGATGCACGCTCATTATTCCATTCATTAACGATATCCTCGCACTCCTTATAAGCATCATTAACAATATTCTCAGCAGGAATCGTCGTGTTGATATAGGGAATAGTATGTTTGTTCAAGCATCTAGAGATGGGAGGACCATAATCATGGTCTTCGGCATGGAGGGGAAGAGCGAAAAGTAATGTAAACAGTGTTATAAATCTCATTTTCAGTTTTTCCTTGTAGAGACAATGTGGCCAGAAACGCCTGTCCTCTACAATAATATCGATTTTATGATGAATAGTTAGTCGCTGAAGAAAGTTATTATGCATATTCTATGACGGCATTACACAATGCCAGCCAAGTGAAAGCCATCCTATCTCAAAATCAGCTTGCGAAAGTTACAATGTCTGCTCCTCGCTCAAAGCGGACTGGCAATCATTCAATACTCGCACTATCGAACGTTCGCCAGTTCGCCGCCGCCCGTTCTTGCATACGACGACGCGTGGCGTCTTCTCAACACCGCGCAGGAAATTTTTTGTATAGCGTGGACACCCCGACATCATAAATTATAGCCACACGTTTTCTTGACTCACCTGCAGCAATCAACCTTCCAGCCTGAGCCTACTCTTCTGCGCTTAACTTTGGCCGTCTGCCGCCGATCCGACCATCTTCGCGCGCAGCAGCTAAGCCAACCCGTGTTCGCTCAACAATAAGCTCTCTCTCCATCTCCGCCAACGCCCCATGACATGAAAGAAGAATCTCCCCATGACTGTCCACGCGCGCCTATCCATCAGGGCGCACACCGTTTTTGCCCAGCACACTGCCAAGTGAGGCAGCGAACCCGGAGTATTGCTTAGAATGACGTGAATGTCATACATGCTGATGTGCCTCCTTATCAGAAGAGTAATCACGGAACACTCTGGCAACACGTATTCTGTAGAATAAAAAAATTGACTGTTTACCTTCTTTCTGTGCTGCCAAGTGCATAACATTTTGCTTCCATCCTGCTACAGATTCCTCATCTTCCCACCATGACAAAGAAAGAATTTTTCCGGGCGCGCTCAGGCTCTGGTAGCGCTCAATAGAAATAAAACCCGGCGTGTCTGACAGTAAAGGCTTCAGTTCGGCAGCAAGCTGAAGATATCTTTCCTGTGCCTCTGGCAGGGCGTCAGCTTCAAAAAGTACCGCAATCATGATTTAGCTCCGTCGTTAATTTCCGATCAGTTTATTACCGACGAAAGTATGACGCTTCGGCCAGCACCGAAGTATGTATGCTGCGTAAGAAGTGGAGGAAACGGATAAAAGCTAACTGAACGATGAACAGGAGATGAATCGCCACGGATTTAACAGACACCTCAGAGTCATTTTTGGACTGACCCCGCCCCGGTAGTGTCATAGACATCCAGCAGATTGGCCCTGATATGTTCGTCGGAAAAGTGGAATAGATACTGATCGGGTTGGATTTTAGCTATTACTGTTCCCGCACCTGGCTGCGTAACGTGCCGGAACAGTAAGCTCATCAAGGCGCGCCGCCAGTTTAGTGCTGACAGAGCGCTGATAAGCAGCTTCAAAAATAAGGCATTCTGTATAACGCAGCCCGAGGCGTATCCCTGCTGACTTTCGAACCGGAATCATCACTGTCTCTTCCACTTCTTCAATCTCTGGCACGAACTCATCATTAACAAGCTTGTACTGAAGCGCGTCTTCTACTCTACGCTCGACCGTAACTTCTACGCCGTCAACAATACCGGACTCCCTGATAACTCCCGGCCCACGCTTCTGACGTGAAACAGTCCTGATTTGAGGTTCGAATACTTCTTCGAATATTTCGTCTTCACAGAACAACGCGTAACGGCGCGGATCCAGCCCCTCAGATTCAAACGCCGTAGCAACATCCTGTGCAATCAGCCCTGCATGTAGCCGCGCGTCCTCACCTTTTTCATTCAGTGACTCCAGTATCTGATAAATTGTCGGCGGCACTTTAGCCCATGCCCGTAATTCAGCATCGGTTAACGCTCCACGTGATTTTTTCGTCGTTATATCAGAGGTGTTGATTGCAGCAGTACCCGCATAGATAACTGACGCGCGTGCGCTCGGCGTCCCTACAGAGGAATTATTATCCGTTTTAAAATCAATGTTACCCGCGAACAGTGACCTGCCTGACTCAAATACGGCAAAACCGGTTTTTGGCGAAGCCTCAGCCTTACCGATGCCAACCTGGAACCTTACAGGATCTGCCAGCGAGGTTTTGTATTCAGAGAATCCGCCAAGTGCCGCGCAGTAAGGATCTGCGATTGTATGTCCTCTCCCACCGGCAAAAGCGTAGGGAGTATTAATGGTATTGCCGTAACCGAAAGCTGCTGAGTTTTGCGCCTGAGCAGCAAACATATTCAGGCGGCCCCATGCTATAGAATAACTCGCACCGGACTCCATCGTTACCTGATACCCTCCAGCAAGCGCATTATTTGCAGCTGTACATTGATAACCCCAGTGAATCGCGTGCGACGCAGCAGGGCCGTTCGCCGGAAAATCACCCGTTGTGGAGCCTGCACTTACCAGGCTCGAAAATTTTGCCAGCGCGATGGCCTCGCCACTCCACGGACCCGCCCCCCGGGCAGAGAACGCTGCAAGAGTATGGCGGTGTGTGACCCCGCGTTCATGCAGTGCTTGCCAGATTCGATAATAGCCATGTTCCCAAAGGGATGTACCCAGCCAGTGCGTGTAATCTCCCGCACCATCAACGTCGTATTGTGTCTTTAGTCCTGCAGAGTTCACATAAATGCAGTTGCGGTTGTGGTTTTCACAATAATCCAGTTGCGCCTGCCAGACCTGGTAACGCATGTGTAATCCGCTCATACCCATGATAAACATCGGTGTGGTATCAGACATCCAGCTTTCAGCACGAAACTGCCTGTCCAGCGTGGCAAGCTTGCTGCGGTAATCCGTAATGGTATCTGTCAGTCCGTTAGCTTCCCCTTGCGCAAAGACAACCATATCGACTCTCGTCTTCCCTGTGGCGACAATTTCCGGTGAGGCCAGCGCCGCTTCAACCTTGCCTTTTATCGCTGCGTAGCGGACTGAGTTAACCCCCTCCCCTGTCCAGTCCTCAATGGAACGCCCACCTGCCGCATCATAGATGATGAACACCTTTTCTGCCTTAAACTCATCCACAAGGCGATGTGCAAATGCCAGCGCTATATTGTTGTTGCCGCCGTTCCCGTTCGGACTGGAGCGTGACAGCGGTGGACGGGTATAATCACTGCTTCCCCAGTCGCCCGTTGCACCATCCCAGATAACGATTTTATCGCTTGCCGGATTAGGCCCTCCACTATTTGCACCGACTGCATTCGACTGTCCGGTAATGACAATAATGAAGATTTTCTGAGCCAGTATCTCACCCAGCGTCAAATCACCCAGTCCTACCAGCCAGGCTCCATCCGGTAGTGCCAGTTCCTGACGCAGCATGTCAGCGTCCATCAGGACCAGATGATTAACATCCTCTGCCCAGCTTATGGCATCCGTTCCGCGTGTCGTGAACGGAACATCCGTTGCTGTATTCAGTCTCCAGAACTGCCCCTGATACCGGATTGTCTGATTTCGTGCAGTGAAAGTAAGAGGACCGTCCTCGTAATCGCCGAGAAAGTCATATCCGGACTTAACAAGAAATTCCTGAAAGGCAGCAGAAAAGCGGGCAAGTTGTTTCTCATGAGCTGACTCCATACCGTGCCAGGTTTTACGGGAATGTCCAAGACGATCATTGCGTCGATCATTCACCTGGTCATTCATCAGATAATCCATGTTTTGCGCGTTATCGTTAAGGTCTTTTGCAGCAGCAGATCCCAGCGAGTTGCCGGTGTTATAAGTCGTCATATGAGCCTCATAAACGAAAAAACCCGCCGAAGCGGGTGATAGTTAAGTAGGTGAAATCAGGCTGTATCGCCGGGATATGTTGCATTGTCGTGATCGTAGAAGCTGGTTTTATACTGTTTCGCCGTTATCTGACATGTGCCGTCAGATTGCGGGGCTATCTCTGAGACAAGAGCGTTATAGCCCACTCGTGAAGAGTCGCAGAAAATCAGGCGTGGCGGTTCAATGCCGGGATCATCAAGAATCATGTCATCGAACGTCGCCAGGTAAGGTACGGAAACCCGGTAATCACCTGCACTGGTCGCCACCATTAGTGAGGAAGCCGAACCATCCTGATAACGAATCAGCACGCGAGGATTTGGAAACGACCAGTCAAGCCGCTCTGTCACCGTGAATGTCGTTGTGCCATCCACAGACGCCATCGACTCAATCAGTGTGCTGACCGTCTGGCTACCGGGTATATCGTCAGTCAGCACGATACGGTCGCCGATGTTATAGCAAAGTGCGTCCAGCTCAGTAGATGTCGTATGGGTCAGCCGCTGCTGCTGATACTTCATCAACCGGCGCATGCCGATTTGGTACGCGCGATCACGATCAAGCACACCATCAAGAGTGTAGTCTTCGATTTTGACAGGGGTTGGATTATCCGGGGTCCGGCACTGTACCGTCTCCTCAGCCCAGGTCGTTCCGTTGATATACGTGACATCAACACCGTCATAATCGTCACCGGAGGGAGCAACGAATGCAGTTTGCAGGTCTTCAGTCATCTCATGCGGACTGATAACCCCGGACCATGGCTTTACGCCTTCACGCGCAACCGAAGCAAGCCCGTCCGTCAGCAGAAAATAACTTTTCCCGGCGTTGGCTATCTTCTGCAAAACCTCCAGCGCAGATGTGCTGTCAGTCGTCTCGAAATCGAAAAACTCATTGCCAGGCGTCCAGTACGCACTTTCCAGCGCATCAATGGCGTCGGTGTCCATATCCAGCCCCAGCGAGTTACCAACGTGGTACAGGGCGCCAGAGATGCTTCTTGGTGCGCCAGTGTCGTAAATCCTTGTCGCTACCACGTTCACCCGGCGATCGGACTGAGCGGCCAGCTTGCCGCCTGTTTCCACCGTGACACCCATCGTCGTTACGCCAGCGTACGATGACGGCGAGGTCAGAAGGCGGCCACGCAACGATTGCCAGTACATATTATCGCGGCTGTTATCCTGTCCCTGCTCGTTAGTGCGTCGACACCGCACTTCAACAAGGCCAGGAGAACTCAGCGTGATGCGCTCAGTAAAACCAAGACCATTTATATTTTTTGTATTATACGAGCCGGTTTTGCTCAACCATCCAGAACCAGAGCCATAGACGCGGTACTGAACTTCCCAGCGAACCGTTCTGTTTTGTTTTCTCCCTTTTTTGTCGTACCAGCAAATGCCATTCGGGAAGAAGAAATTCACTTCAAACATGTCGATGGTTTCATTATCCGGGCATGCCAGAAACGGCCCCATCCAGGAATCATTCTGGTTAACGCCAGATGCGTCAAAATCAAGCACGGTGCGCGCAACGAAACCCGGCCATGTGTTATTGACAACGCCGTCAATCAAGCGCTGAAGAGTCACACTTGTGCCGTCAACGTCGAAAATTTTGTACTGATATCCGGCGTGAGAAACGGAAAGCCTGATATCCCCCTCTGGAATACCCGTAAAAGGCGTGCCGGTGTCACTCTCATAAGCCAGCGTTACCGAGGCGGTGACTTCCTCTTCTTCCTCTGTCGCGTCTGCATGCGGCGTATACGAAGCGATAAACAGGCTATAGTCGACGCTGTTGTACCAGAGCGTTACCGGCATGCCGACATAAGGGGCGAGTTCCGCCAGATTGTCACTGGTAATTCGGCTGTATGCGCCATCGTTGGTTACAACAAACTGATCGGGTACGATTAGCTCAACCGTTGCGCCAGCAATCCACGAATCAGGCAGCTCGTTTGTTGCAGTATCGTCGTCAGCGCTTAATCCGTTAAACGTGATTGTGCTTCCAGACACCGTCAGTGACTGCGCAACAACATCATCCTTGTCCGGCGCCGTCTGGGCCATATCCAGCCCGGCGCCAGAGCTGGTGCCTCCAACTTCAGTGGAGTTAAACCAGTTTTCGCTACGGCGATCACCAGCCACATTCTGGCCGGGCTGAAAAACGGTGTACGCGAAACTATCACCCAGCGATGAAACAGGCGTGGCACCAATACGCATATCCCCTTTGCCGAATGAAAATTGTCCGAATCCCAGCGCGACGAACATTTCAACGGTCATCACTGTCGGATCATCCTGGCTGAAGCGGGTTACCGGCTGTACTACGTAATCGGGGTAAATTCGGCGGCGTCCGAACAGCTCACGAATCGGCTCCCCAAGCTTAGCCTGGTTGGCTTTAGCCGGGTTTACATCGAGTGAATTGCCTGTTCCTGATGAATACCCTCCCGGATCGACCGCGCCTGGTGCAAAAAATAGCGCATATGCAACGGATGCGGCAGAAATAGCAACAGCTATCCACGCAATTGTCCCGGCCTCCAGCCCGTAAGGGATCGGATAGATACGTACTTCACTGGATGGGGCTATGACATAATCGAACCATTCCGTTGCGGGAATATTTTCGCCATCAACTTCAACCGCAATCGGGTGTTTAATATCTGAACGATAATTATCAACGTTGCTCGACAACCACTGATGAAGAGTCAGTACGCCATGTTCATGTATTTCCAGCGGCTCGCCGGGTAACCGGGATGGATAAATTCTGATAGTCACTGCCAGAACTCCACTTTAACAAACCGACGCATAAAGCGCGGCAATGGAAGGATGGTCACGTTGGTCTTTGGGTTGCATTCCACAACATAAAGTTGCTCGTTGATATCCACCACGACTGCAACATGCGTCACCGTTGAACCGGAATAGCAATAAACCCCTGCACCAGCGCATGGCTCGCATTGGGAAAGAGTCAGTGAGAAACTTTTTGCTTCTCGGTCAAGGCCACCATCGTCTTTAGTCACTCCGGCAAAATCAGGCCATTCATGAAGCCCCAGATCGCGACGCACTTCATTCACGATGCCGAAACAGTCAAGTTCAGGGTAAGCGCGTCCGCCCTTCAGCCATGTGACTGAAAGGTATTTATCTTGATTGAACATTGAAACTCCTTAGCTCATGTAACGAAGGCCAGGATAGAACGGGAGTGTGTAGCGATAGCGGGGCCAGCCTGTATCCAGCACGTTCATGTACCCTGCGATAATCTGCGCCTGCGTCGCGGTCCAGTACCCGTTTTTAACCGTCAGGGTATAAGGACGTTCGGCGGGAGCGGTTAAATCGTCAGAGGTAAACTGGCGGTAAGTCACTGTGGCGCCACGCAAGTTTTCCAGCGCGCTACGCACGGATGTCGATGCCTCGCCATTAATGTTAGAGACTGCAAACTGTAGATCCTGTGTACCGTCGCTGTTTCGCGCAGGTAACGCAACGTCGATGGTGCTTGCGATAAATGTCACTTCTTCGCCGGTTTCCGTTGTCGCGGTTATGTCGTCATAGCCATCACAGAGATACAGAGCATCATCACCGATGTTGATTTGTAGGGTTTTGATAATGACCTCTTCACCGGAAGAGGCGTACAGTCGTTTTAAAGTCGGGCTGGTCATGCTTCGGGCCACTCCCTGTTAAGTGCAATATCAATGATGCTGCTGTTGATGATGTAATCCGGGAACTCAGCCCAGCCATCGCCAAGAACAGGACGTGTCCATAGCTCCAGCGTCGCGGAGAACTGCCAGTAAATCGGGGCGACCAGCGTCGGCCCCTGATAGATATCGGTGAACCGGCATTTATAGAACTCAACGCCCAGCGGGGTCTGTAGTCGCATAAAAAACCAGTCAGCACCGTCAGTGATCGTTTCGCGGTACCAGGCCTCAAATAGCTGGGCCTGAATGTCCGTTTCAAAAAGCCACTGCACATTTGCCTGTGTTGGCGTGGAAATGAATGCCCGGCGCTGGCGGGCACGGCCGGTTGTCATTTCGGTACGCATTAACGGACTGACTGGCTGAAATGCATAGCCATCCTGAAGCGGCATAGGGAGATAGTCGTGGGGGTAGTATTTTTCTGCCACTTTTCCTCCGGGCATAAAAAACCCGCCGTTAAGCGGGTTCTTGACCTAAATTTGTTATCCGTCAGGCAACATCAGCACCATGGTTCAGATGGCGAAGAGATTCAATGCCGTTGGTGTTATAGCGGAATGCTTCAACCTGCTTAGTGGAGTGATCCGACTTATCCAGAAAGAATTTGCCGTACAGCTCAGTTTTGAGGTTATTCGCGTTAGCTATGCGGCCGATTTTATTGGCGCTGACGCCGATTTTCTGTCCAGCCTCTGCTGCCGTGTAATAATGCTCTTCAATCACCGGCAGCGGGATAGCGTCATGGACTCTTACCCGCAATTAGATACGATGAAGTATGAGTAGATATGGTGAGTTAGAGATATCTTGAGGGCATCAAGTAAATGGCACTAATTGTTAAAAAGCCCACCTGAGTGGGCTATGCGTCTTTAATATGGAATTTGCTTAAGAAATCTTTGCATGGCGTAAAACGCCTTGCTGTCACCTTGTGAATCAATGATTGCATCCGACATCACGCCACTACCAGTTTCAACAAAAATCCAAGCCTTTTTAGCTGTTGATAATTTCTTGATTAAGTCTAAGGGCACAAGGTAATCCTTGCGGGACTGTGCATATGCTGAGTAGTTAGCTAAAGGACGCTCATAACGAGTAAGATCGCCACCATCACGCAGTTGATACTTTTTGCCATCTATCTCCAAGTAGGCACTTCTAACAAAATCAGTAGTGTTCATCAGGGAAATATTGAGAAGGGCGGTATCTTTCTCACTTTCAGCCCAGAAAGCTCCAATTGCTATACACTGCATACTTTTGCAATCAGTTCCATGTGGCTGCATTAACACCGTCTTACTTCCGCTATGACGATCAACTCCGGTTATAGCTTCCTGCCCTTGATTATTAGCGCATCCAGTCAAAAATGAAGCGACAAAAGCCGCTAACAATAATTTTTTCATATCCCTATCCCCAACAGTAAACATAACCTGATGTTATCACAGGCCGGGTGCATGGCAATGTGGGGCGTCCTTGCATGCAATCAACCTATCTTCCTTCCCGCATTGTACTTGCCGGAGAGAGCCTTAAATACGTCACCTCTCCCATTAGCAAGATCATGAGCCACCTGCTGATATCCCTGCTTTGCCCCTTTCGCAGCTGCCTGCTGGACAAGCATAACGGTAGAATCAGATGGGTTGCCGTTAATAGTAATCGGAGGCACTATGACTGTAGGGCTGATGATGGTGGTATTGCTGTTGTTGTTGCTGACACTCTGAACGCCCGTTCCGTATCCCGGCCTACTGAGCGTTGCATCAAGCGGTTTACCATTCCGAAGCGCATCAAGCTGAGTCACCCCGATCCGGTTCGTTGATGCTTTATCGAAAACATACTCGCCCTTGTGAACAATGCCAGCCGGGTCGTATTTACCACCGGGGCCGGTATAGCCGCCAGTTGCGAAGCCAACGCCAGAAATTGTCGATATATTGGAAACAATACTAGCTGTAGCTGCTGCAACAGACGCCATTGCCGCAATGTTGTAAGGAAATGGATTGGCTGCTGCCATAGCAATACCCTGCTGGATAGAAATCAGGGACTGAGCAATCGCAAATGCCTTGCTTGCAGCAAATGCAGCCTTATAAATCCCTGACTGCTTACCAAATCCTGTTTGCGCTATTGAAACCACACTATCAAACATAGACTGAGTGGCTGCGGTCTGAATCTGGAAGTTCTGATTGCTCAACGCCGCCGTCTGATCGGCATACAATCTCCGCGTCTCATACATCTTTTGCTCATATTCTTTCGTCGTCAGATCCATTTGCTGATATGCAGCGAGCTGATCAGCTTGCCACATATCTAAATCCATTTGCGCTCGCTGTATTTCCTGCAATTGTTGCTGAATGCCTCCCCACGAACCAGATAGCTCGCCCCCCACAGGCGAAAGACTGCCAGTCACTTTCTTTACCGAACTTGGTAGCTGTGCAGTTGTACTACCGAGAATATTTGAACGGGTTTGTTCATACTCTCCCAGCATCAATTGCCCGGTCGCTTTTGCCTTTTCCAGAAGCTCGAGGCGGTCTCTAAGAAGGTTATTTGTCTGCTCATCCTTTGTTAGAACCTGCTCCTGCATCTTCCGGTAGTCATCCAGCGTCTTAACCGAATTTTGCAACGCTTCCTGATTTTTGTACGCCTGAAGGATTTCCTCAGAACGCGCCAGAATTGACTTCTGATCGGCGGTGAGTTGCGTTTTAGACTTGAGGTCAGCAATCTGTTGTTCAAACTTTACTCGCGCCTGTGTAGCGCTGTTCAGCTTGTCGCCGGCGTTCAGTTGAGACTGCATCGCGGCAGTTTGCTGGTTTATCTGGTCGAGCAACCGGGTCGCAGCGTCCTCAGTGTAGGATTTTCCTTTTCTGCCGCGATTTCCCTTCTGTAGCGACTTCTCATAACGAGCATTTTCACGCTGGATAGCCTGATCAATTGCCGCCTGACTTGCCCCTGAATTCCTGATTTCATTCAGTGTGCGCTGGTGACGCTCTTCCTCGTTTTCATATTGCTGGTTGAGTTTCTTTGTCGCATTAAATTCGCGCTTTTTCCTTTCCTCTTCGTTTTTATCTGCCTGCTCTCTGGCGTTGTCCAGGCTTTCGCGAAAATCAATTTCTTGCAGCTTCTTCAGTTCATTTTTCAGGTCATCAGCGGTAAGTCCGGTCTCATTAAAATACAGCCCCTTACTTACAGGATTCGTCTGGAACTCAACAAGTTTTCGCTCAATTTCATCTATTTGCTGCTTGGTCGTCTTCACGCGACCGATATCCAGCATTTTGTCCCATGCGCTTTTTGCAGCGTCACCAAGCCAGTTCCAGGCTGTTTCCAGTGAGCCTAAGCTAGCCTTTATTTCTTCTGAGCGGGTTCGTATTGCAGATGAATAGCTTTCCATGGCTATTCTCGCCGCTTCCTGGCTTCTGCCCTGCTCGGCAAGAGTGGTGATCTGCTCTAACTGCGTAGCGGTGAGGAAGTGGATCGATTTATCAAGCTCTTTTACAGCATTTACTGGGTCGTCTTGAATGCGCTGGAACTGTTTTATTGTGTCATCGACTGACACTCCTACCGAGTCCCGCATTTTTTCAGCAGTATCGGCTATCATCATAATGCTGGAGCCTGAAAAGCTGCCTGTACCAACGACCTTTGCAATACTTTCAGCAAATTGACTCTGGGATATTGAAAATGTCGAAAGCGACTTCGCCATTATCTGCAACTCACCGGCAGTTTTACCAGCATAGCCACCTGTAAGAATAATGGATTTATTATACGCATCCTGATCCTTAGAGCCTTTGTAATAGGCCAGACCAAGAACACCGACCGCCGCAGCCGCCAGTGTAAACGGGTTAATCAGCCCCGCCACATATCCGCCAACTCCTTTAATCGCTGGCCCGATACCGCCGAACATATCTTTAAGTTGACCGCCCTGCTGCAATAAGACCGTCATCGGAGCCTGACCGGAAGCGAGGCTCACGACAATATCGGTCATTTGCGCTGGGATCATGCGCATCTGGTACGCCATCGCGCGGGACGTGACCCCGGTCTTCTTCATTGCATCCTGGGTGATTTCCAGTTGCTTACGGGTAGTCGCAAGGCTGGAAGAAAGCACATCGTATCTTTCCGGCGACAACATACCAGAAGCCTTCGCGCTGTCGAGTTGCTTCTGCTGGTCTGCCAGCCTTTTAAATGCCGTACCTATCGGGTCAAGCTGAGCGGAAAGACGCTGAAGTGACGCGCTTTGCTCATCCCTGGCTTTTGCAGCAGCTCTTTCAGCCAGCGCCTCACCATTGATTGCTTTTTCTGTCTCGCGGAGCTTAGATGCCAGATAATCGAAATCGTCATCCGGCAGAATCCCAGCCTTCTGGTATTTCTTGAGTTCCTGATATCTGTCATCCAGCTTATCCAAGGCCGCACTAACCGGGTCAATCTGGTCCCTTAGCTTTGCAAGAGCTTTCTGTTGCTCACTCAGTTCTTGGCGATGGTTCCGCGTCTCTTTGGAAACAGATTTTTGCACTATGTTGTAATCAATGAACTCATGCTTCAGGCTGTCTGTTGACCTTTCCGCCTGCTCGCCAGCCTGGGTGATTCTAGCCAGCGCCGTCGCCAGATTATCGGCATTATTCTTTGCCCCGGAACTATCCAGAACAATAGCAAGGCGTGATGTTTGTTCGGTCATTTACCTTTCTCCGGGCGTAAAAAAACCCCGCCAGAGCGAGGTTGTGTTCAGTGTTCAGTCTTCATTTTTCTGTCGCTCGTTTGCGTCGGCGATCTTCACGCTTTTCCTCACGCTGTACATCGTCGAACACCTTCATTATCGCCTTCAGCATCATGAACTTGATAAAGTGGTGATTAACGCAGCCGTAAATGCGTAACTGCTCTGTGAATTCTTCAGCAAACCGTAGCGCCTCCACCATGTTCTTCTCGCCTTTCATGAACTCCGAGAAGTCTCGCCCAGCTCTGGAGGCGCATTCAACAATTCGGTTATTCATGCTCATGCCGCCGCATACAGTAACTTCATTTGCCCTTTGACGGGGAACGCGGCCAGACATGGGCAGCCAAGAGCGGTACGATGAAATCCACCACCCTGTCTCAGACTCACACTACGGAAAGCTCTTGCTGGAAGATGCGCACGCGAATGCACGATTTGTTGCGGGTATAAAAAAGCCCCGGACTGTACCGAGGCTCATTTCTTCTTGCTGCTTCCTTTCTGTTCCTTCGCCCACTCATCCCGCCAGGCATCGTCGAGGGCAAGTATCGAAGCATCAAACTCTGTGCGGTCAATCAGGATAGAACGTGAGGCCAGATAGCGCTCGATATCGTGCAGGGACAACGGGAGCGGTACGCCAGCCATTCCGGTATACTGTCTGCCGCGAGAAATCATTGCGTAAGCGTTGAGTATCTCCCCCGTTACAGCATCAATCTCAGGCTCAGGAATTGGCGGGAGTTTTAATTTCTCCCTTCGCCACTTTGCCTTTTCACCCCGCTCCCCGCCGAATTCACTCAGCCACTTCTGCGCTTCGATGGCTTTTTTACGGTTTCCTGCTTTTGCTGCTCTTTGCCCTGGGCGATGCTGGCTGCCTCCGCCAGAATTTGCCAGTAAATCGCTGGCTCCTGTTTCAGAAGTGCAGCTCCGCGTTCCGGCGTGTATTCAATCGGAACTTCTTCGCCATCAACAAACTCACCAACGCCCTTCCAGTCTTTGAGCAGGTAATGCGCACAGTTGTCGATAAGCAGATCATCAGCAGAGTCTATTTCCCCGACCGCTGACAGGCTAAATTCGCTGGTTCCAACCTGGTAACTGGCGTCCATTTTTTCAATATGACGACGGATAAGAGCATTACGCGAGCGATACTGGTCGTTATCAATGCTGTTGACGAGCAGTTTCAGGCCTTCAATGGGTTTCAGACCTTTCAGTGGTGTGAACCAGCGCTCGCCACCAACATCAATTCGTGGGGCTAGGATAATCATTAAAAACTCCTGCATGAAAAAAGCCCGCGCCACCATGGAGAGCGGAACGGGCAAGGGAAATTTTATGGTTCAGTTACGATAATCTCGGCGGTGGCGGTGAAGCCTCGCACTTTACCGGTTATCGTTGCGGTGCCGGCGCCGGCTCTGACTACCTGGCAGGTTTTTGGGCCTGTCGATACCACCGTTGCGACAGTCGGATCTGATGACTCCCACTGCACAGCATCAGTCGCACCAGCCGGGGCAAGGTTCGCTGTCAGCGTGACGGAAGTACCGACATCACCTGATGAAGTTTCTGGCGTTACGCTGATTGCCGTGGCAGGGGCGGTAACAGCGCGGGTAATCGTCGGCGACTCGTCAGCTGCAGTGATATCCAGTTGAACCTGAATAATGTCGGTATTGCCGCCATCCGGCCAGTCGCCAGAGACCTGCACTTTCGGGAAGTTAAACGTGTATTGCCCTTCGTCGTTCGCCAGCGTGAAACTGAATGGCACGGTTGCGCCAGTAAGCGTTTTACTCCAGACCTCCCACGCTGCTTTTGACCACGACAAAGTGATCGAACCTGACGGCGTGAACGTAGTCGGGATATTGGCCCCGGCATACGGTGAGCCGGTACCGATACAACGCTGAGTCTGAACGTTGTTATCAAACTTGATGTTAAAGGTATCAATACAGAAACCATCACCACCATCGACGCCATTCAGGTTAATTGCAGTGACCTCTTTGAACGAATAACGCAACTCGCCAGCATTATCAGCAGGTGTGCCTGTGATGTAACTCATATCGTCTGCTTTTGAGTCCCAACCCAGCCCGGCGAATGTGACTGTCGCGGTAACGTCGCCATCATTCGGAACTTCCAACTGGAACACGCTCACCTGCGCGCCACGAACAATAGAGGCAATGCCAACGTCCGAAGCGTATGTCGCAAGAGAGAAGGAAATACGGTCATTCCCCATCGTCAGCACATTGCTTGCCCACTCTGCGCCAAAACACGAAGCAAGAAAGTCATCATGCTGGCCATAGCGGAATTTTGCCCCGACATCGCCGCCAACATCGACCGTCCCCAGCGTAGCGCCCTGCGCCATTCGGGTTCCACCAATCTCATCGTTATCGTTGGTGTTCTGGGACGGGCCAACGCCCCAATTGGTACGTTTGAGAAGATTCCAGACGCCAGCAGGCGTAATTCCTGGTGTCGTCTCCCGGATAAAGGCCGAGAGTACCTTAGCGCCGCTCGACATGCGGTCACCTCCATCGAAGTTAAGCGCTACAGAGCGCGGTAAGGAATATGTAGATTGAGCTGAGACCAGCCGTCGGCCTCGCCCGCCGGGATTGCCGATACAGCGAAGTAACTCAGTCGTCCGTCATTCTGGAATTCGAAATGCTCCGTTAGCTGGTCTGCTGTTCGAGTAAGCAGAATCGTGCCGGTGTAGACCGGTACAAATAGCTGAATGATAAGTACACCGGTTCGATGAACTACCGGCCCGTTCCCGGTTTCGTTGGCTCCCGCCTGCCCTGAAATATTGGTGAAGCGTGCCCAGATATCGCGGCCACTCGGATCAAATAGCGGTCCGTTGGGATAGTCCACCCCATCAGAAGCAATAGCGGTCTGCGCCGTCATTCGGGAAATGACAGCGTTTCTGATTTCTGTAAGGGTCATTTGTAGGCCTGAACGACACCGTTAAATGAAACTGCATAGACGCCCGCTGGAGCCTGCGTTGAATGCCCGTTCTCCAGAGGTACGGAGTAAGGAAGGTTTGACTGGATATAAATCACTGAGTAGGCCGGAGCCTGATCGATGATGTTTTTACCGTTGAGAAATGTCGTCGTTCCGCGCGGGTCCTCCTCTGTTGGAACCGAGTAATCCGGTGATCCGATACTTACGAAATGCGAAGCCCTGAACGTACCCGCACGATAATCTGCCGGGCGTTTGATATCCATGCTGTCGTTAACACGTACTTTCTTCCTGAGTCGCCCGGTTTTGGTCAGATTATCCGGGTTGTCGTAGAGCGATTCGTTCCATTCTCCAACCGCTTTGGAGTACTCGACGGCGGTAGCGTTAATCGCCCATAACTCTGGATTGCCGACAGGAGACCGTTTCACGATTTCATTCAGCAGCTGTGTAGCGATGGCTCGCTGCCGCAACCTCACGTCATCGGCCACCAGCCCGGCGAATGCTGCCGGGTCAATACTCCAGCCCTTAGCCATATCACGCCCTCCGTAACTGGATGGAATACGCAGCACCAGCGGAATCAACAGCGGCGGTTATGACCTCATAACGCTGAGGTACACCAGTTATCGGTTCCGGCGCCGTGACAAAGTGCCCGACTGCTGGCCTATCGGTCACCTCGTTAACCAGGGCGGTTAATTTCAGGTCACCGTGCAGGATATTAACGCCATCGATACGACGGAGTTTGTACCGCGCCAGAACACCGCGCCCTGAATACGTCACCTGCGTTTCACTGCCGGTTTCCGTTACCGGATCCCAGTCACCTCGAACGGTGTATGTTCCAGTGAAATCCTTAACAGCATCCTGCAGGTCGGTATCGAATGCTGCGGCGACTTCAGTTTGTAGCTCGTCACGTATGCCCATGCTACCTACCCCCTGACCAACCGCACCTGCGACTTACTAACGCCATATGGCATAAGCATGGCCAGCGCAAGCTGCAGGTCGGAATCGAGTAATGCCGTGCTGTTGGTGGCGGTCTCGGCATAGGACTTTGAAACAGAAACATCGTCAGCATCAACCGTCTTACTCAGCAGCACCCCAGAATCGGTTTTCTGCTGATACAGCCCGTCATTTGATGCAGCCAGTGCCGCATAGGCGCCAGCCTGCTTCACATCGTCAGGAATAATGGTTTCGTGAGTAGCCTTATTGCACGGAAGCTTCAGATTGAGACCATTCATCCAGGTGTTAGCCATCAATACAGACCTGACTTTTTTGCTTTCATCAGTCCAGGAATCTCCCAGAATGGAATTGACGTCTTCAACAGTTATGAAGGTGAGCATCTATTACTCCGTTTCTTTCCAGCCGAGCGCCTTCCAGTTTTCAACCTCATCAGGATGTACGTCAGCATTTGTTGGAGCGCCGGGAAATGCCGGAAAGTCAGTGACCATAGCAACCAGATAATCCTGCTCCTGCTGCTCCTGCTGCTCCTGCTGCTCCTGCTGCTCCTGCTGCTCAGAATTGCTTTTTGCAGCAAGTTCGGCAGCAAGTTTTTCCGCCGCTCGTTGAGCGCGCTGTTCTTTAGTTAATCCGGCCATTGGCCCTCCACTAAAAAAGGGGCCGAAGCCCCTGATTGTTAACCCAACAGCAGAACCGAATGTTCCGTTTTCACTGCCGCCACACCCCATGACAGGCCAACTTCGTAGCGCACCTGGCGGTACTGACGGTATAGCGCCACCTGGTAAGTGATGCCCGAGACCGGGTCGGTAACGTTCATCACATCATCCGCGGTATCGCCACCCTGCGGCATTGCCGGGGTTCGGGACGCCAGCAGGAATGCGTTGCGGTCAAACGCCATATTGGCAGTGAAGGGGCCGGTCGCAGTAATAGCGGTGTTGTCGGCCAGCGCCTGGCGTAAGCCCGGAGCTGCCAGGGTGATAGTTGCAGCAGTAGCCGCGGCCACCAGATACTGATTGCTGTCACCGTCGAACATCACGATATCACCGGCAGCAAAGGCCCCCGCGCCGCTATCAATGGGAATCAGAATGTCGCCTTCATCTTTCGCGTCATTGACCAGGTATCCGGCAGCAGCAGATGCTGCACGTTTCTTAACGTGTGCGGATTCGTGGATGTTAAAGCCCTCCAGGCGACCCACGATACCTTCACGCAGTAAGGCATCAGTACCCGATTCGTTCACTTTAAACAGCACCGACTGCTTACCGCGAAGGTTCGCAATCGCAGAGGAGCCCAGAACCATCTGCAAATCAGTCGTCGGTGAGCCGTTGTCTGAAAGAACCTGTCGCGCGTTTGCTGCATCGGATAAATCACCGGCAATACCAAACGGTGCTGTACCCGCAGTACCAACAGCACGGGATGAGGCGTAATACAGCGCCGCCAAATCGGCATCCATCTCGTTAGACAGCGCGCGAAACGCCTGCTTAAACTGATCCGCAAGAATAGTGTTGTAGGTACCTGCTGGACCCAGCGCCAGTTGCTCTTCACCGTTCCATTTGACCGGGGCCATTTTGGATTTGGTGATCTTAACTTCAACGTTTCCGATGTTCTGATTGCCATCATCTGGCGCCGTAGCCCCCGGTTCAATGTCAACGGTCGTTGCAGGCGGTGCGACTGGTGCAGTAACTGACTGCCCTTTCGCTGCTGCATCTGCTTTCGCATTACGTGATACGGAAGGGATAAACCCAACCTGCTCACGTGACACAGTATCCAGAGCGGTATAGATAGTCGGGATCAACCCGGTAAGCGTGTTAGCCATGTGTATGGATTCCTTCGAAATTAAAATTTAGGGTTGTTTGAGCTATCCAGCTCTGGCACCAGCCGCTATCCGACGGCTGGCAATGAATTAATCGACGATGGTGATGCCGTCTTTGAGGGTCGATTGCTGATCTGTCGGGCTCAAACTGCTGAACGCATCGCGCTTCATCGTTTTCTGCCCGATTGAGTGTTGAGACTGACGAGAGCCTCCTCCCTGATTACCACTCGCCTTCAGAATGTGATCTTTCTGAGGGTACTGCTCCACCAGAAATTCCAGCGCCTCATCAAAGACCGCCAGTTCGCCCGGCTTGGAGCGGGAGTATATTTTGTTGCCGGAGCCGTCATAAGCAACGACTTTGCCATCCTCAACTTTGAAAGACTGACCAAAGCGGGCCTGTAGCATGTCCGCCGGGATCGCAACTTTATCAGCAATGAATTTCGAGCCTGAGAAGCGCCCGCCAATCATTTCCTGATAGAGCTGTCCTTCGAGCGTTGTCGCCCGCTGGGTGGCTTCATCAAGCTGAGCCTGGAATGATTTGGTGATATCCGCTTTCACCTGGTCAACTGCGCCTGCGTCGATCAGCTTTTTCTGGTCGATTTTTGTCATCATCTCCAACGCTTCGAGCGCCTTCGCCGGATCGCTAATTTTGGCGAATTTAGCCAGGCTAGCTTCGGCAGCTTCTTTCGCTTCACGATGAGATTTTGCCTCGCCATTCAGGGAGGAAATTTTTCCTACTGCCTGCACGGCATCAAAGCCGATCTCCTGGCCGTCATCGTGGACGTACACGGGCAAACCGTTAGCATCAACTTCCGCATAGTGCTTGCCATTTACTTCAACTGTCTTCAGTTTCATGTTGGTACCTTTTCGAGGTCATCCGACCGTTGCACCGCTCACCATCCGGTATTGCGGCAATAAAAAAGGCCGCCCGGAGGCAGCCTTGTGTTAGTCAAAATTATTGTCAGGAATGGCCGTTGGCCTCGTCCATCATAGCGGCACTAATCAGGCCGCCGATCATCCTTGCTTCAGGTGTCGTACTTCCTGCTTTCTCAGCCAATGCTTCCAACTGGTCCAGAAGATCCACAGGCCTGGGCGTGGAGTGGTACAACTCATTGGCCCGTTTTAGACACGGGAATTTTTCTTCAGCCATTCGAGTAGCTCCGGGTTAATACGCTGGTAATCATCCTTACTGCCCAGCATGAATATCGTAAGAATTTCTGCAAAGAGTTCACGTTCGTTTTCGGAAGCATAATAACTGACAGGTCGCCACCAGCCTTCATTATATGCTTTTGTAGTAAGTTGACTTAAATCGTCAATGTGCTGGTAATAGAGATGATGCCCCATTTCATGCGTAACCGTGCCGGCAACGCTTGAAATCGCTGCATAATTCAGTTGATTGTTCCCGGCTGCGAGTAAAGCGGCATCCGAAACCGTCAACATTCTTTCCAGCGACAATGAAGAAACGAAATCATAAGTAGCGCTATTTTCACAAATAGCATCCCACTCAGTGGACTGCATCGCCCAACGAGAAACATGGACAGCAGCATTTTCCTCAAAATACGCACCTGCTGCACTTTTCCTCGTACCACTTACCTCTCCAAAATACTTAACTGGCGGTAAGCGAAACCGCTCAATAACATTCTGCATGGCTCCGGCGGCAATACGTGCTGACTCCAGCGTAGTTTCTTCAGGGAAGCGAATTTCATCGGCAATAATTCCTCGCATACCCTGTTCAATCTCCGCTACTGACTGTGCATCATCCAAAGAAAAGCCGGGAGATTTCCCGGCTTGTCTCAACTCTGAGAGTTTATTTAGTTGGGCCAACGTCAACCATTCGCCCTTGTCACTATAGAAGTCGTCATATTTCATGACGCCATCACGCATCATCCTTGCTCGAGTCTCGCCTAAGATTTCTTTTTGCCGGGAAAATGGCTGACGCTGCAACCATTCGGAATATGTAGTATCGCCGGGGGCCTGTCCATCCATACTGGCGCGGGAACTGTTCTGAACCTCACCAATTTGAATACCCAACTCATTAGAGGATTTCAGGATGTAGGTTTCCACGCTGCGACAGCAAAAGTGGATTTTGCCTGGTCCCTGAAGATACGGTACTTTATGGCCGATTGGTTTATTATCCAGCGTGTATTTAAGGCAATCGCGAACCCGGCAATCTTTCGATGTCCGGTTATCCAAAGTGGATAACCACTGCTTACCCTTCAGAATGTCGTCATTCGCATCCGCAAAGCTTTTACGCGCCGTCGCCGCAAGATGCCCTACAGCTGTTTTAGCAATACTCCCCGCGTTCGTCCTGCTTAGCGCGTCAGGCATGCGACATAGCACTGGCCACTCATGCAGAACGTTACGGCGACTATGGCCGCAGCAAGATGAAAGAGACGTACACGGTGAGAGTTGAAGGCGTAAAGGTCTGGGTTGAGGTAGTTAACCGTAAGGCGAGCTACGTGGCCACGGCAATGACAGGTATGCGCCGGTTGCGCGCGCTGCCAGGTCAGGTGAGTTGATAACGATATTTCATTAACAGTTTTCCGGCAGCTCTATAATAAGTTGCCGGAAGCCGGAGGTAGTATGGCCAAGCTTCTTAATCTGCTGGAATGGGCGAATTCAACTTATTCAACCCCTCCGTCTCTTTCAACACTTCGCCGCTGGGCGCGGGAGGGGCGCATTTTCCCTGCCCCGGAGCTTCACGGCAAAGAATATAAGGTTCAGCCTGACGCCATCTATGTGGATCCGAGCAAAAAGAACCTTCGTCACAAAGCAAAACACCTAGCGCTGCCAACTGGCGGCACTCTACTGGAGAGACTGACTCATGGCGAAAAGGCCAGTTCGTTACGACGCTAACCTGCCCCGTAACCTGACCTATCGTAAAAGAGACAGGCTTTATAGCTGGCGAAACCCGATTACCGGTCAAGAGTTATCTCTTGGCCGGATCGACAGAAAGGACGCCATTTCTCAGGCCATCGAAGCCAATAACTACATCGAACAGAATTACCTTCCGTCAGCGCTGCTGGACCGCATAAAGGAAACACCCACATTTACGGTGAAAGCGTGGCTTGAGCGTTACGAAGTAATTCTTGAGCGAAGAGAATTGAAGCCCAACACGATGAAGGTCAGGCGTAACCAGATCGCCACTATCAGTGATGAATTCGGACGTATGCCGCTATCTGCTGTCAGCACGAAGGACGTATCTTCTTTTCTTGAGAGTTACATACTCTGTGACAAGAAGAGCATGGCCTCCGGACTGCGTTCGGTGTTGTTGGATATTTTCAGGGAAGCGATTGTCGAAGGGCATATTGAAAGGAACCCGGCAGAGCCGACAAGAACGCCGACACCAAAAGTGAAGCGTGAGCGTCTTTTGCTTGAACAGTTTGAGATAATAAGAGATGCCGCAACAACCCATTCCGAATGGGCTGCAAATGCATGTGACCTTGCACTTGTCACCGGACAAAGAAGAGAGGACGTATCGTTGTTCAGATTCAGCGATATCAGGGATGGAAGGTTGTTTGTCACGCAGGAAAAGACAGGTCACAAATTGGCGTTGCCACTTGATTTGCGACTGGACTCTGCTGATTTGGTACTGCAGGATGTTATCGACCGTTGTCGTAAAAACAACCCGTCAGACTTCATGATTTATTCTTCGGTAAGGCGTGGCGGTAGGAAGCCAGGTCCGTTAACTCCGGACGGAATCACTCAAGCGTTTTCCGATATCAGGGATTCTACAGAGTTAAAGTTTGGCCCCAACCCTCCTCCGTTCCATGAAATCAGGAGTTTGGCGAGTAGACTCTATGAAAGGGAGCGCGGAGAGGATTTCGCACAGAGGCTGCTGGGGCATAAAAATTTAACAATGACCAAAAAATACCTGGACGCACGTGGTGCAGAATATGTTATGGTTTAGACAGGATATGGAAATTTCGAGTAATTTTCGTGGGATTTCGTGAAAACACCGAAAAAACCCAACGAAAACAAGAATATAAAAAGAGACCGAATACGATTCCTGTATTCGGTCCAGGGAAATGGCTCTTGGGAGAGAGCCGTGCGCTAAAAGTTGGCATTAATGCAGGCTAAGTTACCCTGCCATTTAAGAATAGATGACAGCGCCAGGTTTTCCAGTCCGCGACTAAAGAGGCCTGAAAAAAAGGACGATTGTCACACATCCAAACGTAAAAACCGCAAGTTCTCCTGAGCGAGCCTTGCGGTTTTTTATTGGAAATCAGAACGCTACATCTGACAATTAGCAGAGCTTTTCTGCACGCTCCACAAACGGTGCGAGGCTCATTTTTTCGCCCGGTTTCGCCGGGTCGTCAATCTGGATAATCTCGATCGGCTTCGCCGTAGTTTTCCCACTCTCTACCTGCTGTCTGGCAACATCATTCAATGGATATTGCACCAGCGTACTAGGATTGATGACATACAGCGCGTTACCCGGACGGCAGGTCAGCATCACCTCTTCCCGATTAAACGCCCACTTATCTTTGCCAACCTCAAAACGGCTGACGGTGATGACCTGTGGCGCAGCCAGCGCGGCCCCTGAACTTGCCAGTAGTAATAACGAGATAATGATTTTTTTCATGCGTTTCGCCAATCCATCAATCAGAAAGGTTCGAGGGTTGCAAACAGGCTGACAATCGCCAGCACAACGGCCCCAATTCCCCATTCCAGCTTAGTCATCCAAACAAAATAGAGTGTCATACTGCGGTTATCCTGCCGCATGCGTGGTACCAGAACATACCTATTCACCAGCGCAATCGCCACCATTAGCATCACCAGAGCACCTTTTAACAAAAGCAGTTGCCCGTAAGCCATGTGCCAGGGAACAGAAAAACCGACAATAAACAGCGCATTCATGATACCGGTAAGTAAAACGCCGATAACGAAAAGATGCCCGTAGCGGGAGAAACGCATCATAGTATTGATGGCCTGTTCCCGCCAGCGGCCTTGCGCCATTTGCATACAGTAAAGTACGGGCAGCAAACCGCCGAACCAGGCGGCAGCGCATACCAAATGCAAGGCGTGGTTAACCTGCTGGATTGCACCAGCGATACCGCTATGCAGCGTCGCGTGTCCGACGCCAGCCAGCAAAATAAACTGCGCAATCGTCAGCATTAACAGCCTTCGCGGCATGCTGCGCGGCACTATAATTACCACCACCAGCGTGACCAACGCGAGGATAATCTGCCATAACCAGACGCCGCCAAACTGCGTTTGCAACACGGCGCCCCATACGTCACTAGAAATAACATCCCGCCAGCCTGAGCCCATTAAACCACCCTGGATCGCCAGCATCAGCGTCGCGCTAATAAAGCTCCACGCTGCGGCATGTCGTTGCAGACGCAAAAAACGACGCATCATTAAACGACGAACCGAAACGGGAGCCAGCCATGCGCCGTAGAGCGCACAGCCAAAGACCAGCATCAACGTGGTAAAATGGATAAACCGTAGTGCAACCCAGGTAAATTCCAGCATCGGTTATTTCACGCTAAAGGTATATTGCCCCTTTGTCTTATGGCCATCCACGGAGACGACGTGCCAGTCGACAGTATATTTTCCGGCCTCAAGCGTTTGAGCAAGCGGAATAATCAGTTGTGTTTTGTCCTGTTCACTGCGTGATGCCTTGCCCGTTTTGATCTGTTCTTTGTTTGGGCCTGTTAGCGTTGCGCCGCTGAATCCCGGCTCGACACCTTCAGAGAAATTCAGCGTCAACGCCTGAGGAGATACCGCAACATCGGCATTAGCCGCCGGGCTTTGTTTCGTCAGGTGAGCATGAGCCAGGGCGGCGGGAGTTGCCAGAAGGCTGGCGAGTACGATGAGAGCGTTGCGAAGCATAGATGCAGATGAAGCCATTTCAACTATTCCTTTTTGTTATGTCTAATCTATAGAGAATAACCTTCTACAATGATCGAGTCGAGAATCATCATTTCGGTCTTGCCATTAATGCACACTCTTAGTAACTTTGCGCGCCGAAAGACAGAGAAAAGGAGAAGCCCATGAACATCAATCTGGCCAAACTTGAGCAAGCTGAAATGGATAAGGTCAATGTTGACCTGGCCGCGGCGGGTGTCGCATTTAAGGAGCGATACAACATGCCGGTTGTTGCCGAAGTCGTTGAGCGTGAACAGCCCGAACATTTACGCGACTGGTTTCGGGAAAGACTGATCGCGCACCGTCTGGCATCCGTTTCCCTTTCACGTTTACCCTACGAGCCTAAAGTTAAATAAAACTTATATTACGTTACGATTCCTTACATGATGCCTGCTACAGTATAAGTATATTCTTAATCTATACTTTAAAGATGGTTGTAGACACTATGAAAAGGAAATCATTATGTCGCACTGGAAAATCGCAGCAGCACAGTACGAACCTCTTCAAACCTCAGTTACCGAACATGTCGCGCATCACCTGCAATTCATTCAGGCAGCCGCTCAATGCCAATGTGAATTGCTGGTTTTCCCCTCCCTTTCCCTGTTGGGTTGTGTTGATGAGAATGACGCGCTCCCTGCCCCACCCGATGAAGCGTTGTTAGAACCTCTCGCGCATGCAGCCGTGACTTATCGCATGACGATTATTGCGGGGCTATCGGTAGAACATAACAATCGGTTCGTAAAAGGTATCGCGCTTTTCTCTCCCTGGATGACCTCCCCCTTAATGTTTCATCAGAGCCACGGGGCCTGTATCGCCAGACAGCAAAATGCCATCAGTGTTGTGGATAGCCAGCCGGAAGGTATCGATATCGACCCGGCGTACTCGCTATTCACCAGCAGTCAGTCTGTCAGTGAGCCCGAATTGCTCTCCTCCACATCTCGTCTACAGAGTTTCTCGCATAAATTTGCCATTGCGGTATTAATGGCCAATGCGCGTGGCAGCAGCGCGTTATGGGATGAGCAAGGTCGATTGATTGTTCGCGCAGACAGCGGTTCCTTACTCTTAACCGGTCAACGCACGCCACGGGGTTGGCAAGGTGATATCATTCCTTTACGCTAATCGTTTTGGGTCAGGAGCATGGCATGTTGCGCATAATAGATACAGAAACCTGTGGTCTGCAGGGAGGCATTGTTGAGATTGCTTCTGTCGATGTGGTTGACGGAAAAATAGTCAACCCCATGAGCCACCTGGTGCGTCCTGACCGCCCCATCAGCCCTCAGGCGATGGCAATTCATCGCATTACGGAAGCGATGGTGGCCGATAAACCGTGGATTGAAGATGTCATCCCACAATATTACGGCAGCGAATGGTACGTGGCGCACAATGCAAGTTTTGATCGCCGCGTATTACCCGACATGCCCGGGGAGTGGATTTGCACCATGAAACTCTCCCGTCGTTTGTGGCCAGGAATCAAATACAGCAACATGGCGCTGTATAAATCGCGCAAGCTGAGCGTGCAGACGCCAGCTGGCCTGCATCATCACCGTGCCCTGTACGACTGCTACATCACCGCGGCACTGCTGATCGACATCATACAGACGTCTGGCTGGTCAGCAGAACAGATGGTCGATATTACCGGCCGTCCTGCGTTACTCACTACTTTCACTTTTGGTAAGTATCGCGGAAAACCTGTATCAGAAGTGGCTGAACGCGATCCGGGCTATCTGCGCTGGTTATTTAATAACCTCGACAGTATGAGCCCGGAGCTGCGCTTAACGCTGAAGCACTATCTGGATAACGCCTGAGCAGACGCCTGCCCAGGCAGTGTCCCCTGCGCCAGTCCGATCAAAAACGCGTATTCCAGGGCCACGCCTTCGTATGATTTAAAACGCCCGGATTTTCCGCCATGCCCGGAATCCATATCCGTGCAGAGTAACAGCAGACGATCGTCCGTTTTCAGCTCACGCAGTTTTGCCACCCATTTTGCCGGTTCCCAGTATTGCACCTGGGAGTCGTGTAATCCCGTCGTAACCAGCAGATGAGGATAAGCCTGCGCTGTAACATTGTCATACGGGCTGTAGCTTTTCATGTAGGTGTAATACTCTTCGTCCTGCGGATTCCCCCACTCTTCAAACTCACCGGTCGTCAGGGGAATGGACTCATCCAGCATCGTGGTCACCACATCGACAAAAGGCACTTGCGCAATGACGCCATGGAAGAGTTCCGGGCGCTCATTAATGGCAACACCCATTAACATTCCTCCGGCGCTCCCCCCCATGCCATAACACAGCGAAGGCGCGCCATAACCCATTTTTAGCAGCGCGTCGCAGACGTCGAGGTAGTCATTGAAGGTATTTTTCTTGAGCAGAAACTTACCGTCTTCGTACCACTGCTGTCCTAACTCGCCGCCGCCACGCACATGAGCAATGGCATAAACAAAGCCGCGATCCAGTAAGCTCAAGCGGCTGCTGCTGAAATCGGCGTCCATGCTGGCGCCATACGAGCCATAGCCGTAGACCAGTAACGGGTTTTTCCCTTTCAGGAAATACTTTTGATGGTAAACCAGCGAAACCGGAACCTCGGTGCCATCACGCGCGGTGATCCAGACGTGTTCGCTACGGTAGTTCGCCGCATCAAACCCTGGGACCTCCGTCTGTTTGAGTACGCGACGTTCTCCGGTGTCCATATCCAGTTCAAACAGCGTGTCCGGTGTGGTCATGGAGGAATAGCCATAACGCAGGCGCGATGTCTCAGGTTCTGGATTATAGGCAAGCCATGTCACATACGCCGGATCATCAAAAGCGATGCCGACCACTTCGCGCGTTTTACGATTAATCTGTCGCAGGCTGGTTAAGCCCCGCTGACGCTCTTCCACCACCAGCCAGTCTGTGAACAGCGTAAAGCCCTCCAACATGACGCTGTCGCGCGGCGGGATCAGCGTCTCCCAGGCTTGTTCATCACGCACACGGGTACGGTACAGGCCGAAATTTTTACCCTGACGGTTGGAACGCAGATAAAACGTATGCTGATAGTGATCGAGGCTGTACTCGTGATCTTTGCGTCGCGCTAAAAAGACTAACGGCTCGGCATCCGCCAGTTCTGCGTCAAGCAGCAAAACCTCACTGGTGGTCGCGCTGGCGATATGAATAACCACATAATGTAACGAGGTGGTTTTATGCAGACTGACATAAAACATGTCATCGGCTTCTTCATACACCAGCTCATCCAGTGATGACGGCGAGCCGACGGTATGCCGCCACACTTGATACGGGAGCAGCGTCGTTGCGTGTTTGCGCACGTAATAGAAGGTTTGCGAGTCATTCGCCCAGACCAGATCCGCTTCAACGTTTTCCAGCACTTCCGGATACCAGTTGCCGCTTTGCAGATTGCGAAAACGCACACCATATTGCCGACGAGAGAGATAATCTTCGGCCAACGCCATGATGGTGTTATCCGGAGATATCGCCAGTCCCCCCAGCGTATAAAACTCACTGTGGGCCGCGCGCTGGTTACCATCCAGCAAGGTGTCCCATTCATCCCACTCTTCACTGAAGGCAGACTGACGCTGATAAATGGCATATTCGCACCCCGGTTCATAAATATGCCGGTAGCGATAACCATTCTTCACATAGGGGGCGGAAGCATCCTGAGGCGGGATACGGTCGATAATCTCTTTCAGGACGCGATCCTGCAATGCCTGCTGCGAGGCCATAATCTGGCGGCCATACGCATTTTCTTGTTGCAGATAATCCAGCACTTCTGGCTGCGAGCGGGTGTCATCTCGCAGCCAGTAATAATTATCAACACGGGTATCGCCATGATTCGTCATGGCGTGGGGAATACGAGAAGCTTTTGGTAGCATGTCATTGTTCTTTTGCTTAAACATCCTATAAGGGTGGCAAAAGACAGCAATGATGCAAGCGAAACATGCGCCTTAACGGTAAGTAATTAACCCGGTAAAGCCTGTTTTTGTTCCTTGAGATCCTGTTCAATGCCTTCACGAACATCCTGCGGGATCTTCAACGCATCGCCCAGCGCGTTCAGATAGCTACGCTCCATAAAGTGGTCGATATCAATCGCCGCACAGCTCAGGAAGTAAATTTCCAGCGCCTCTTCTTCGTTGCGGATCCCTTGTGCCAGGCGCTGAGGATCTAACGGTTGTTCAATAGCGCGTTCGATCAGAACGCGGCCCTGCTCTTCCACGCCTGCTTCACGGAGCTGCTGCTCGATGGCGGTACGTTCTTTGGCATCAATGTGACCATCGCTTTTCGCAGCAAAAACCAGCGCCAGGATCAGTCGTTCGGTTCGCTCATCCAGCGGCGAGCTTTGTGCACCGAACTGCGGTTCACCCTGATGCGCCGCGCGAACCTTATCCTTGTATTTGTTCCATAACACGGTACCGGCAACCGCACCGCCGCCCACCAGAAGCGCGCTGGTGCCGTATTTACTCAGTAATTTACGTGAAGATTTGTTGGCAACCAGTAATCCTGCCAGACCGCCTAACGCGCCGGGAACCAGAAGTTTACTCAGCCCTTGCTCACCAGAAGATGACGCGGAAGATCCTTTTTGCCCAAGAAGAGATTGAAGTTGATTCAGCCAGTTAGCCATGTTGCCCCTCAAGTACAGACGAATAATCATCAAAGCGTACCCGAGGGGATGTCAGGAAGTGTTCAGGTCATCAAAAGAAGTGCAAATACCTTCTACCTTCGTTACTGCGACTGATACTCCGCCGTTCCGGCTTTGCAGTCGACTTTTACCTGGTAGTGAATATCCGCGCTTTTACCGCGAACCGTGAGGGGAACTGACCATTTCCCATCTTTACCCGTAATATCGGGCGTATTGACCCAGGCGACAGGATCGGCTTGCCCGACGCGTTTTTGATCGTCAGCCCAGCGCGCGATGCGATTTTGCTGATAATCACGTTTCACGCTCGCCGCGATACCGTCAGCATTCAGTCCTTCGCACTTGGGGAACTGAACTTTCTTGCTTTCCATATTTGCCGCAAATACAGATACGCTGGCAGATAACAACAGCAGGCTCAACAACGCTCTTTTTTTATACATTCTTTTCTCCTTAATCTCCCCTTCGTCCTTCAGGTTGCCTGTTGCAACGTGAAAAGACGTCAGGGATTGCACAATGATTCAGGGAAAAGCATGGTACAAAACGTCAGGAGCGCAAGTCGTTTCAGGCAGCCTGAGTATCATCCTCAGCGTGCGCATCGTTTTCGACCGCCTGCGGAGAGGGCAGCTTGCCGTTTTTCAGAATGGCGCTCAGCACATCTTTCTGCTCAGCCAGCCACAGGGAAAGCGCTTCGCGCTGCTCGTCTTCCAGCGCTACCGGCGATTGCTCGAGCCATGTGTCGAGCAAATCTGCTGTATCAAGCATTTTGTCATACGCATCGGCTTCCTTTTTGCTGGTAAACGACATTTTTTCCTCACCTTCCCGAATGACTACGTATTTAACTTCAACCGCCATTTTTGCAGCCTCTTAAATTACCTGTATTTATGTACAGTATATTCTTTTTGCGCCTTGAAATCAACCTGGTAATAAAGACAGACGCAAACGTTTTCGTATATACTGCGCCCAGATAAAACAGGGGATTAATTTATGACGTTATTAGGCACAGCGCTGCGTCCCGCAGCAACGCGAGTGATGTTATTAGGTTCAGGTGAACTGGGTAAAGAGGTAGCGATTGAATGCCAACGCCTGGGTGTGGAAGTCATTGCCGTGGATCGTTACCCCGACGCGCCAGCCATGCACGTTGCCCATCGCTCATACGTAATCAACATGCTGGATGGCGATGCTTTACGCCAGCTCGTCGAGCGTGAAAAACCACATTATATCGTGCCGGAAATAGAGGCGATTGCCACGGATATGCTGGTAAAACTGGAACAGGACGGTCAAAACATCGTGCCGTGCGCCCGGGCGACGCAGTTGACCATGAACCGCGAAGGAATCCGTCGTCTCGCCGCCGAAGAATTATCTCTACCGACCTCTTCTTACCGCTTTGCTGACAGCGAAGCCCGCTTTCGCGAGGCCGTCGCCGAAATCGGCTATCCCTGCATCGTGAAGCCGGTAATGAGTTCCTCCGGTAAGGGACAGAGCTTTATCCGTTCCGCCGATCGACTCACTGAAGCCTGGAATTATGCTCAACAAGGCGGCCGAGCAGGTGCCGGACGCGTTATCGTCGAAGGCGTAGTGAATTTTGATTTTGAAATCACCCTGCTTACCGTCAGCGCCGTTGATGGCGTACATTTCTGCGCACCGGTAGGACATCGTCAGGAAGATGGCGATTATCGCGAATCCTGGCAGCCGCAGCAGATGAGTGAACTGGCGCTGGCTCGAGCGCAGGAGATTGCCCGTAAGGTGGTGCTGGCGCTGGGCGGCCACGGTCTGTTTGGGGTAGAGCTATTTGTCTGCGGTGATGAGGTCATTTTCAGCGAAGTTTCCCCTCGCCCTCACGACACGGGTATGGTGACCTTGATTTCGCAGGATCTGTCTGAGTTTGCCCTGCATGTACGCGCATTTCTCGGTCTACCGGTTGGCGCAATCCGTCAGTATGGGCCTTCTGCTTCCGCCGTTATTCTGCCGCAGCTTACCAGCCAGAATGTCACGTTTGATAACGTACAGGCCGCTGTGGGCACAGGTATGCAAGTCAGATTCTTCGGCAAGCCGGACATCGACGGGAGCCGTCGTATGGGCGTTGTGCTGGCCACAGCGCAGAGTATTGAAGACGCAGTGACACGCGCGAAAGACGCGGCGGCACAGGTGAAAGTCGCAGGATAAAAAACGGGCCAGATGGCCCGTTTCAGACTCGCAGGCCCGGTAATGATTACCGGGCATTTTGCGTTATTACAGCTTCGCGCCTTCTACTGCTTCACGAGCCAGCTTGGTAATGCGTGCGTAATCACCAGCTTCCAGCGCATCTGCCGGAACCAGCCAGGAACCACCGATGCACAGCACGCTTTTCAGTGCCAGGTAATCACGGTAGTTCGCTGGAGAGATACCGCCGGTTGGGCAGAAACGGACCTGAGAGAACGGACCCGCAATTGCCTGCAGCGCTTTAGTACCGCCGTTTGCTTCCGCCGGGAAGAATTTGAACTCTTTCAAACCGTAGTCCATACCCAGCATCAGTTCAGACACGGTGCTGATGCCTGGGATCAGCGGAATAGTGCCTTCAGTTGCAGCTTTCAACAGCGGCTCGGTCAGGCCCGGGCTGATAGCAAACTGCGCACCCGCTTCAGTGACTTCAGCCAGCTGCTGTGGATTCAGTACGGTACCCGCACCAACGATAGCGTCGGGAACTTCTTTTGCGATCGCGCGAATGGCATCCATCGCACATGCGGTACGTAAGGTCACTTCCAGAACGCGCACGCCCCCTGCAACCAGCGCTTTTGCCATTGGCACCGCGTGTTCCAGTTTATTAACCACGATAACCGGTACAACCGGGCCAGTGGTCAGGATTGCTTCTGCACTTGTCTTCCAGTTTTTCATCAGAGTTTTCTCTCGCCTGATTACAAAATAAGTCTTAAAAAGTGATACAGGTTGCGCCCTGCTCCGCACCGGACAGCTTTTCACGCAACGCGCTGAACATTTCACGTCCCGTACCCACGCGCGATGCGCTGAGATCAGGAATGTGTGGCTGACGGGAGGCAAGTTCCTCTTCATCCACCAGCAGCGTCAATTCACCTGTCTGTCCATTCACACGAATGATGTCGCCATCGCGTACTTTTGCCAGCAGCCCGCCATCATAGGCTTCCGGGGTTACATGGATTGCTGAAGGCACTTTACCTGAAGCACCTGAAAGTCGTCCATCGGTAACTAACGCAATTTTGAAACAACGGTCCAATAATACACCAAGTGGCGGCATGAGTTTATGTAATTCTGGCATTCCGTTCGCTTTTGGTCCCTGATGGCGCACAACCACCACGCAATCCCGGTCAAGCAGACCGGCATCGAACGCGGGTAACACATCATGCTGACTTTCAAAGACGACTGCCGGTGCTTCAATAATCTGGTTTTCTACCGGTACCGCCGACGTTTTCATCACCGCACGGCCGAGGTTGCCGCTCAGCACTTTGGTGCCGCCGTGGTGGGAGAATGGTTGGTCAAAGGTGGCGATCACGTTGCTGTCCAGAGACTTCACCGCCCCTTCGCGCCAGTCCAGTTCACCCTCGTTAAGCCACGGTTCCATGGTGTAGCGGGATAAACCGAATCCGGCAACGGTGTTCACATCTTCATGTAGCAGACCCGCATTAAGCAGTTCACGCATTAACACCGGTACGCCACCCGCCGCCTGGAAGTGGTTAATATCTGCTGGACCATTCGGGTACAGACGCGCCATCAGCGGCACGATATCGGACAGATCGGAGAAATCATCCCAGTTAATCAGAATCCCGGCCGCACGCGCCATAGCCACCAGGTGCATCGTATGGTTGGTAGAGCCCCCGGTCGCCAGCAGCGCCACAATACCGTTCACTACCACTTTTTCATCGATCATTTTACCGATCGGCATCCATTCATTGCCGTTGCCGGTCAGGCGTGTTACCTGACGGGCTGCAGCCGCGGTCAGCGCTTCACGCAGCGGCGCATCAGGATGTACAAATGAGGAGCCAGGCAGTTGCATACCCATAAACTCCACCACCATCTGGTTAGTGTTCGCCGTGCCGTAGAACGTACAGGTACCCGGAGCGTGATAAGACGCCGCTTCGGATTCAAGAAGCGCCATGCGATCGACTTTACCTTCAGCATACAGCTGACGGATACGCACTTTTTCTTTGTTCGCCAGACCGCTCGCCATCGGACCGGAAGGAATAAAGATTGACGGCAGATGACCAAATGACAGCGCAGCCATTACCAGGCCTGGGACAATTTTGTCGCACACGCCGAGGAACAACGCGCCGTCGAACATGTTGTGGGAAAGGCCCACTGCAGCAGACATCGCAATCACTTCACGACTGAGCAGCGAAAGCTCCATACCATCCTGTCCCTGGGTCACACCGTCGCACATTGCAGGTACACCGCCAGCAACCTGGCCTACTGCATTGGCTTCATGCAGTGCTTTACGAATGATGGCCGGATAGTGTTCATACGGCTGATGCGCGGAAAGCATGTCGTTATAGGAGGTAATGATCGCGATATTGTTACGCAGCATGCTTTTCAGCGAGGCCTTATCGTCCGGCTGACACGCAGCAAAACCATGCGCCAGGTTACCGCATGCCAGTTGCGAGCGATGAACGGTAGTTGATTTCGCTTGTTCAATACGGGCGAGGTAGGCGGAACGTGTGTCACGAGAACGTTCGACGATACGTTGTGTTACGCGTAACAAATTCGGATTCATAGAGGCTCCTAAAATTTATCTGTCAGAGCGTTGGATCAACAATGTGTTTCAGTTGGGTAAAAATAGCTGAATCGCTTGTTGGCCGTAGCTCAGGGGCAAAATCGTTTCAGGCAGTGTAATAAAAAAAGCCCCGCGGGTGAATCCACGCGGAGCTTAAAAGTGCAAAAATTATTCTACAATCTGTGTTAGATCATGTTACCGGTAAAATAACACCTATGGGCTAGATGATATTTTACTCGAATTCGTTCCAGGAACGACCATCTCGGGTAATCATCGCCACAGAAGCAACCGGGCCCCAGGTCCCTGCCTGATACGGCTTCGGCGCGTCGTTGTCCATCGCCCAGGCTTCGGTAATTGAGTCGACCCACTTCCATGCTTCTTCAACTTCATCACGACGCACAAACAGCGCCTGTATTCCGCGCATTGTTTCGAGCAGCAGGCGCTCATAGGCGTCGGCAAGGTGCGTCTGGTTGAAGGTTTCGGAATAGCTCAGATCAAGCTTGGTAATTTGCAGATTATGCTTGTGATCCAGACCCGGCACTTTGTTCAGTACCTGGATATCGACACCTTCATCAGGCTGCAAACGGATGGTCAACTTGTTCTGCGGCAGATCCTGCCAGGATTCTCTGAACAGATTCAGCTCAGGCGTTTTGAAGTAAACCACCACTTCAGAGCACTTCGTCGGTAAACGTTTACCGGTACGCAGGTAGAACGGAACTCCCGCCCAGCGCCAGTTATCGATATCCACACGGATCGCCACAAACGTTTCCGTGTTGCTGCTCTTGTTCGCGCCTTCTTCTTCAAGATACCCCGGCACTTTTTTGCCCTGGGCAAACCCCGCGGTGTACTGACCGCGAACCGTTTTTTCACGTACGTTCGAACGATCGATACGACGCAGCGATTTCAGTACCTTCACTTTTTCATCACGAATGCTGTCGGCGCTCAGATCGGACGGCGGAGACATCGCAATCATGCACAGGATCTGCAGCAGGTGGTTCTGAATCATGTCGCGCATTTGACCTGCCTGGTCAAAATAGCCCCAACGGCCTTCAATACCCACTTCTTCCGCCACGGTAATTTCTACGTGATCGATAGTGCGGTTATCCCAGTTGTTCACAAACAGGGAGTTGGCAAAACGCAGTGCCAGCAGATTCAGGACCGTCTCTTTGCCAAGATAGTGGTCGATACGATAAACCTGACACTCTTCGAAATACTCGCCGACCTGATCGTTGATTTCACGGGATGTTGCCAGCGACGTACCCAGCGGTTTTTCCATCACAACACGGGCTGGTTTAGCATTCAGCTTTGCTTCACCCAGGCCTTTGCAGATCGCGCCAAAGGTACTCGGCGGCATCGCGAAATAGTTAATGGTGGTACGTGATTTTTGATCCAGCATTTCGCCCAGACGGCTAAACGCGGCGGTGTCATTGACGTCCAGATTACAAAACTCCAGACGACCGCTGAGAGTCTCCCACAAACCTTCGTCGATTTTTTCTTTCATGAAGGTTTCGAGCGCTTCACGCACAACCTTGGTATAGGCTGCTTTGTCCCAGTCGGCACGCCCTACCCCAATGATACGGGTTTCCGGGTTAATCTGGCCGGCCTTTTCCAGTTGATACAGGGAAGGCAGCAATTTCCGCCGCGCCAGGTCGCCCTTCGCGCCGAAAATGACCAGGTCACATGCCTGGGCTGTTTGCGTTACCGCCATGTCATTCTCCTCAATTAAGTGCCTGGTGCTTTTGCCAGACACTGGTTGTAATTTTATTACAGTGCACTGTACTGCTTTTACGTGAATCCGGAAACCGTAAACGCTTATCCAGCCGTGCTGTTACCGCGAACAGTCGCTTTATGGGCGTTTGTCGTCGCAAATTGGACAAAAAAGTCGTCTTTTTTCGTACCCCTGAAGACGTAAGAAAACCCGACTCCGATCATGTAATGAAAAAAAACAACAACTATTCTGTCCATTTTGCCCCGTTGCTGCATTAGCAGGGGTAATATCTATACACGAAATTATGCCCCGATTTCTCCGTATCATTGAAATCGTTTTTGCCCATGACCCATGAGTCTACCTACATCATGAATATGCTGGAAAAAATCCAGTTAAAACTGGAACAGTTGAGCAAGTCAGAGCGTAAAGTCGCCGACATTATTCTTGCCTCTCCCGAGCGGGCAATCCATTCAAGCATCGCCACACTTGCTGTGGAAGCCAATGTCAGCGAACCGACGGTGAACCGTTTCTGTCGCAGCATGGATACCCGCGGCGTCCCTGATTTTAAACTGCATCTGGCGCAAAGTCTGGCAAATGGCACCCCATATGTTAATCGCAATGTGGATGAGGATGACAGCGTAGAATCTTACACGGCGAAAATCTTCGAGTCAGCGATGGCAAGCCTCGACCACGTCCGCCAGTCTCTGGATAACGCAGCGGTAAACCGGGCAGTAGATTTATTAACTCAGGCGAAAAAAATTGCCTTCTTTGGCCTCGGTTCTTCTGCCGCAGTGGCGCATGACGCAATGAATAAATTTTTCCGGTTTAACGTACCGGTAATCTATTCCGACGATATTGTTCTGCAACGCATGAGTTGCATGAATTGTAGTGACGACGACGTCATTGTGCTTATTTCTCATACCGGAAGAACCAAAAGTCTGGTGGAACTGGCGCAGTTGGCGCGGGAAAATGACGCCATGGTTATCGCCCTCACCTCTCCCGGCACGCCACTGGCGCGTGAAGCAACGCTGGCAATTACCCTCGATGTACCGGAAGATACTGACATTTATATGCCCATGGTCTCTCGACTTGCTCAACTGACCGTGATAGATGTGCTGGCTACAGGATTTACTTTGCGCCGTGGGGCAAAATTTAGAGATAACTTGAAGCGTGTCAAGGAAGCGCTCAAGGAATCGCGTTTTGATAAAGAATTACTCATCAAGAGTGATGACCGCTAAAAGCAATAACAATGTTCTACCCTTTTATCATCCGGGTCGTTCATTTACCGTTAATATTTGAGAACGACCGGATTAATGTTCACGCAACACCAAGTTGTTTCAGTCAACGGAGTATTACATGTCCAGAAGGCTTCGCAGAACCAAAATCGTTACCACGTTAGGCCCGGCAACTGACCGCGATAATAACCTTGAAAAGATTATCGCCGCGGGTGCAAACGTCGTACGTATGAACTTTTCTCACGGCTCTCCAGAAGATCACAAACTGCGGGCGGATAAGGTCCGTGAAATTGCCGCAAAACTGGGACGTCATGTAGCTATTTTGGGTGACCTGCAGGGACCTAAAATCCGCGTATCAACCTTTAAAGAAGGTAAAGTATTTCTTAACGTTGGCGACAAGTTCCTGTTAGACGCCAACCTCGGCAAAGGCGAAGGCGACAAAGAAAAAGTCGGTATTGATTATAAAGGACTGCCTGCTGACGTCGTCCCGGGCGATATCCTGCTGCTCGACGACGGTCGCGTACAGCTTAAAGTGCTGGAAGTCCAGGGCATGAAAGTCTTCACCGAAGTTACCGTCGGTGGCCCACTGTCCAACAATAAGGGCATTAACAAACTGGGCGGCGGTCTCTCTGCTGAAGCCCTGACCGAAAAAGACAAAGCCGACATCGTCACCGCTGCGCAAATCAGCGTTGACTATCTGGCCGTCTCCTTCCCGCGCTGCGGCGAAGATCTGAACTATGCCCGCCGTCTGGCGCGCGACGCTGGCTGCGATGCGAAAATTGTCGCCAAGGTAGAACGTGCAGAAGCCGTCTGCGACCAGAATGCGATGGATGACATCATCCTTGCCTCCGACGTGGTGATGGTGGCGCGTGGCGACCTGGGCGTTGAAATTGGCGATCCTGAGCTGGTAGGTATTCAGAAAGCGTTGATTCGCCGCGCACGTCAGCTGAACCGTGCGGTCATTACCGCCACGCAGATGATGGAGTCGATGATCACCAACCCAATGCCGACCCGTGCGGAAGTGATGGACGTGGCTAACGCCGTCCTCGACGGTACCGATGCCGTTATGCTCTCTGCAGAAACTGCAGCAGGTCAGTACCCGGCTGAAACCGTCGCGGCTATGGCACGCGTCTGTTTGGGTGCTGAGAAGATCCCGAGCATCAACGTCTCTAAACACCGCCTTGACGTGCAGTTTGATAACGTTGAAGAAGCGATTGCCATGTCAGCGATGTATGCCGCTAACCACCTGAAAGGGGTCACCGCTATCATCACAATGACGGAATCCGGTCGTACTGCGCTGATGACTTCACGTATCAGTTCTGGTCTGCCGATTTTCGCGATGTCTCGTCATGAACGTACGCTGAATCTGACTTCCCTGTATCGCGGCGTCACCCCGGTTCACTTTGACAGCGAAACAGACGGCGTCGTTGCCGCCAGTGAAGCAGTGAACCTGCTGCGCGATAAAGGCTATCTGGTTTCCGGCGATCTGGTCATTGTGACGCAAGGCGATGTCATGAGCACCATTGGCTCAACGAATACCACGCGTATTCTGACCGTCGAGTAACGCCCCGTTTGACGTAAAAAAGCCTCTCGTTTGAGAGGCTTTTTTTTATTTCTTCGGATAAAGATCTTTGCGCTTATAAGGCTCAATTTCACCGGGTTTGCGCGTCTTAAGCAGTTTTAGAATCCAGGTGTATTGCTCGAGATGCGGCGTCACAAAGATTTCCACTTCTTCGTTCATTCGTCTGGCAATGGTGTGGTCATCCGCCGTCAGGATGTCATCCATCGGAGGACGAACCTGAATCGTTAAGCGATGCGTTTTCCCATTGTATACCGGGAACAGCGGCACCACACGGGCGTGACACACCTTCATCAGGCGGCCAATCGCCGGTAACGTGGCTTTATAGGTAGCAAAAAAATCCACAAACTCGCTGTGCTCAGGGCCATGGTCCTGATCCGGCAGGTAGTATCCCCAATATCCCTGACGTACAGACTGAATAAACGGTTTGATGCCATCATTACGCGCATGCAAACGACCACCGAAACGACGGCGTACCGTGTTCCAGACATAATCGAATACCGGGTTTCCCTGATTGTGGAACATCGCAGCCATTTTCTGTCCCTGGGAAGCCATCAGCATCGCTGGGATATCTACGCCCCAACCATGAGGAACCAGAAAAATCACTTTTTCATCGTTGCGACGCATCTCTTCGATGATTTCCAGCCCCTGCCAGTCGACCCGATGCTGAATTTTTTCCGGACCGCGTATGGCGAGTTCCGACATCATAACCATCGCCTGAGGCGCAGTCGCAAACATCTCATCGACAATAGCTTCACGCTCAGCTTCGCTGCGCTCAGGAAAGCAGAGGGATAAATTGATCAGTGCTCTGCGACGCGAGCTTTTTCCCAGCCGCCCGGCCATTCTTCCGAGCTTTGCCAGAATTGGATCGCGAAATGATGCTGGCGTTAACGAAATGCCTGCTATCGCCGCCACACCAAGCCATGCACCCCAGTAGCGCGGATGGCGAAATGATTTGTGAAACTCGGGGATATATTCAATATTCTTTTTTTTCGTTTCCATGCTCTTCCAGTGTCTGGTGCGGCGAAAAGTAGATCTGCTGATAGTGTAGCGGCGCGCGATGCGCCGTACAAAATAAAAAAGCCGGCACGCATAGCGTACCGGCTCTGTCAGCGTGTTAATTAATCGAAACGCAACTGAGGAACAACCTCTTTCACCTGTGCCAGGTAATCGGTACGATCCGACCCGGTCAGACCTTCTGTGCGCGGCAGTTTCGCCGTCAGAGGATTCACTGCCTGCTGGTTGATCCAGACTTCGTAGTGCAGATGCGGACCCGTTGAACGCCCGGTATTGCCAGACAGCGCGATACGATCGCCACGTTTCACTTTTTGTCCTGGTTTGACCAACAACTTACGCAGGTGCATATAACGTGTGGTATAGGTGCGACCATGACGAACCGCAACATAGTATCCGGCTGCGCCGCTGCGCTTCGCTACAACCACTTCGCCATCACCCACCGACAGCACCGGCGTCCCCTGCGGCATCGCAAAGTCGACACCTTTGTGCGGCGCAACGCGTCCGGTCACCGGGTTCAGACGACGCGGGTTAAAGTTGGAAGAGATGCGGAACTGCTTAGCCGTCGGGAAACGCATAAAGCCTTTCGCCAGTCCGGTACCGTTGCGGTCATAGAACTTACCGTCTTCAGCACGGATTGCGTAATAATCTTTACCTTCAGAACGCAAGCGGACGCCCAGCAGTTGGCTTTGCTCACGTTTACCGTCCAGCATTTCGCGAGACATCAGTACCGAGAACTCATCGCCTTTTTTCAGTTTGCGGAAATCCATCTGCCACTGCATGGCCTTAATCACTGCGCTGATTTCAGAGCTGGTCAGTCCGGCATCTTTGGCACTGGCGACGAAACTTCCGCCCACGGTGCCTTTGATTCGGCTGTTAACCCAATCGCCCTGCTGCATTTCGCTGCTCATTTTGAAACCCGTCGCGGTGCGATCGTAAGTACGGGTTTCACGACGGGAGACTTCCCAGGTCAGGCGCTGCAAGTCACCTTCCGCGCCTAGCGTCCAGGAAAGTTGCTGACCAATTTTCAGGTTACGCAGTTGTTTGTCGGAAGCCGCGAGCTGGCTGATGTCACCCATATCGATGCCGTACTGATTCAGAATACTGCTCAGCGTATCGCCCGTGGAGACAACATACTCATGCACGCCGGCTTCACCAGACGTTTTGTCATCCAGTTCGTCCTGTGGGATAGCTTCGTCTTCCTGAGCGGCCTGATCGATAGGTTCGCTGGCCTCAGGCAATAGTGAGCGAATCTCGCTTTTTTCCAGCTCGATAGTTTTGACGATGGGTGCAGAATCAGGATGGTAAACATAGGGCCGCCAGACAGCGACGGCCAATGTCAGTACGGTAAGCGACCCCAGCATAACGCGATGGGGCCGCGGCAGATTATTAAATGCCAGAGCGACAGAGCGGGCTATCTGTTGCACGTAATCACTTCCTCATTAATCTCCTTTCAGGCAGCTCGCATACTGGTTGGCTAATTGGTTCAAAAACGCTGAATAGCTTGTTTTACCCAGTTTGATATTCGTTCCGAGCGGATCCAACGTTCCCATTCGAACGGATGTCCCTCTCGCGACGGCTTCAACGACCGCTGGCCTGAACTGTGGCTCAGCAAAAACGCAGGTTGCTTTTTGCTCAACCAACTGTGTTCTTATTTCATGTAAACGCTGCGCACCAGGTTGAATCTCAGGGTTCACGGTAAAGTGACCAAGCGGTGTTAGTCCGTAGTGTTTTTCGTAGTAGCCATAGGCGTCATGAAAAACGAAGTAACCTTTTCCCTTGAGCGGCGCGAGCTCGTTACCTACCTGCTTATCGGTTGCGGCTAATTGTGCCTCAAAATCCTTCAGGTTGGCGTCAAGTTTGGCTCGACTTTGCGGCATAAGTTCCACTAATTTTTCATGGATTGCAACCGCTGAGGCCCGTGCTATCTCTGGGGAAAGCCAAAGATGCATGTTGTAATCGCCGTGATGGTGATGCTCGTCACTTTTTTCACTGCCGGCATCATTATGTCCATGATCGTCATCATCGTCATCAGCACCTTTCATGAGTAACGGCTTCACGTCATTGAGCTGCGCAATCGTTACCTGTTTTGCGTTAGGAATATTCTTGACTGATTTTTCCATAAACGCTTCCATCTCAGGTCCAATCCAAACGACTAAGTCCGCGCCCTGTAAGCGTTTTACGTCTGAAGGACGCAATGAGTAATCGTGTTCGGAAGCCCCGTCAGGCAGCAGAACCTGGGTGTCAGTAACCCCGTCAGCAATGGCTGAAGCGATAAACCCCAGCGGCTTAAGAGAAGCCACGACAGCGGCATTTGCCGACTGTGTTGCACTACCCCAAAGAGCAGCGGATAATGCTGCGAAAAGAAGCGTATTTTTATGTAACATAATGCGACCAATCATCGTAATGAATGTGAGAATTGTGATATTATAACATTCTATAACTTCTGCAAGACTAAAATTGATATGACGACTTTGGTTTCACTGGAAAATGTCTCGGTCTCTTATGGTCAACGCCGCGTCCTCTCTGACGTATCGCTTGAACTTCGACCCGGTAAAATATTGACGCTTCTCGGCCCAAATGGTGCCGGGAAATCTACGCTGGTGCGCGTTGTATTAGGGCTGGTAGAGGCTGATGAGGGAGTTATCAAGCGTAATGGTCGATTGCGGATTGGCTATGTGCCGCAAAAACTGTACCTCGATACGACGCTTCCGCTGACGGTAAGTCGGTTTATGCGCCTACGTCCCGGCACCAAAAAAGAAGATATCCTTCCGGCACTGAAGCGTGTTCAGGCCGGACATCTGATGAATGCGCCGATGCAAAAACTCTCTGGCGGGGAGACACAACGCGTCCTGTTGGCCCGTGCTTTATTGAATAAACCTCAGCTACTGGTGCTTGATGAGCCAACCCAGGGCGTGGATGTCAATGGGCAAGTCGCACTGTACGATCTTATCGACCAGTTGCGACGTGAACTGGATTGCGCCGTACTGATGGTTTCTCATGACCTGCATCTGGTGATGGCAAAAACCGATGAGGTACTGTGCCTGAACCATCATATTTGTTGTTCTGGTGCGCCGGAAGTGGTTTCCATGCACCCGGAATTCATCTCAATGTTCGGACAACGCGGTGCCGAACAACTCGGAATTTACCGTCATAATCATAATCACCGCCACGATTTACAGGGTCGTATCGTCTTACGCCGGGGAAATGGTCACTCATGATTGAATTGTTATTACCCGGTTGGTTAGCCGGGATCATGCTGGCCTGTGCCGCTGGCCCGCTCGGCTCGTTTGTGGTCTGGCGTCGAATGTCTTATTTCGGTGATACGCTGGCCCACGCTTCGCTACTGGGGGTCGCCTTTGGCCTGCTGCTGGATGTAAACCCTTTCTATGCGGTCATCGTCGTCACCTTGATGCTGGCAGGCGGTCTGGTATGGCTGGAAAAACGCCCCCACCTCGCGATCGATACTTTATTGGGCATTATGGCCCACAGTGCGCTGTCATTAGGGCTGGTTGTCGTCAGCCTGATGTCCAACATCCGAGTGGATCTGATGGCCTACCTGTTTGGTGATTTGCTCGCCGTGACGCCAGAAGATCTTATTTCCATCGCCATTGGGGTGGTTATCGTTCTGGCGATTTTGTTCTGGCAGTGGCGCAACCTGCTGTCGATGACCATCAGTCCGGATCTGGCATTTGTGGATGGCGTGAAACTGCAACGCGTTAAGCTGCTGCTGATGCTGGTCACAGCATTAACTATTGGCGTGGCGATGAAATTTGTCGGAGCGTTAATTATCACCTCTCTGCTTATTATCCCTGCGGCAACCGCACGTCGCTTTGCCCGTACGCCAGAACAGATGGCAGGGGTTGCCGTTGGTGTGGGAATGATAGCGGTTACAGGCGGGCTGACCTTCTCGGCCTTCTATGACACCCCGGCAGGTCCTTCCGTGGTGCTGTGTGCTGCGCTGCTGTTTATCTTCAGCATGATGAAAAAACAGGCGAGCTAATGCGTATTTTAGCCGGATGGAGGCTATCGCCTTATCCGGCTTTTTATTTCATGAGCGAAATGCTTCCCTTCCCGCGGTTTATTAAATGTTTATCCCCACAGCCACATAATCAGCGTTAAACTATTTATACCGTTATTTTAGGGAGAAACGATGATGCGCGTACTGGTTGTCGAGGATAATGCTTTATTACGCCACCACCTCAAGGTTCAGTTACAGGATTTAGGGCATCAGGTGGATGATGCAGAAGATGCGAAGGAAGCGGACTATTATCTGAATGAACATCTGCCGGATATCGCGATCGTTGATTTAGGACTCCCCGATGAAGACGGTTTGTCATTGATCCGCCGTTGGCGCAGCAATGAGGTTTCGTTGCCGATTCTGGTGTTAACCGCGCGTGAAGGCTGGCAAGACAAGGTGGAAGTACTCAGCGCCGGAGCCGACGATTACGTCACAAAACCGTTTCATATCGAAGAGGTGGCTGCGCGCATGCAGGCACTGATGCGTCGCAACAGCGGTCTGGCATCGCAGATTATTTCTCTTCCTCCTTTCCAGGTGGACCTCTCTCGACGCGAGTTATCCGTCAATGATGAAGTTATCAAGCTCACGGCGTTCGAATACACCATTATGGAAACACTTATCCGTAACAACGGCAAAGTGGTCAGTAAAGATTCGCTCATGTTACAGCTTTACCCGGATGCCGAGCTGCGTGAAAGCCACACCATTGATGTTCTGATGGGGCGTCTGCGTAAAAAAATACAGGCGCAATACCCAGATGATGTCATCACCACCGTGCGTGGCCAGGGATATCTTTTTGAACTGCGCTAATGAATAAATTATTGCGTCATTTTTTCCCGTTATCACTGCGGTTGCGCTTTTTACTGGCAACCGCGGGCGTGGTATTGGTGCTTTCGCTGGCCTACGGCATGGTTGCCCTGGTGGGTTACAGCGTCAGCTTTGATAAAACAACGTTCCGCCTGCTGCGGGGTGAAAGTAACCTGTTCTATACCCTGGCAAAATGGGAGAACGGCAAGATAAACGTCGAGCTGCCCGAGAATCTCGATATGCAAAGCCCAACAATGTCGCTGATCTATAACGAAGACGGTGAGTTGTTGTGGGCGCAGCGCAATGTTCCCTGGCTGACGCACAGTATCCAACCGGAATGGCTAAAAGCGAACGGTTTTCATGAGATTGAAGCCAATGTAGATGCCACCAGCACTTTACTGGGCGAAGATCACTCCGCTCAGCAGCAGCTAAAAGAAGTCAGAGAAGATGACGACGATGCCGAAATGACCCACTCGGTCGCCGTGAACGTCTACCCCGCCACTGCCAGAATGCCACAGTTGACCATTGTGGTTGTCGATACCATTCCTGTTGAGCTAAAGCGCTCGTATATGGTCTGGAGTTGGTTTATTTATGTGCTGGTCGCCAATCTGTTGCTGGTCATTCCGCTGTTATGGGTAGCCGCCTGGTGGAGTCTGCGGCCCATCGAATCGCTGGCGCGTGAAGTCCGTGAGCTTGAGGAACATCATCGAGAGATGTTAAACCCCGCCACCACTCGCGAACTGACCAGCCTGGTCCGCAATCTTAATCGACTTTTAAAAAGCGAACGCGAGCGCTACGACAAATACCGTACGACGTTAACAGACCTCACCCACAGCCTGAAAACACCGCTGGCGGTATTACAGAGTACGCTCCGCTCGATGCGTAATGAAAAAATGAACGTAAGCGACGCGGAACCCATCATGCTGGAACAAATCAGCCGTATTTCCCAGCAGATTGGCTATTACCTGCATCGCGCCAGCATGCGTGGTAGCAGCGTGCTGCTTAGCCGCGAACTGCATCCGGTCGCGCCGTTGCTGGATAAACTCACCTCGGCGCTAAATAAGGTGTATCAGCGTAAAGGCGTCAACATAAATCTCGATATCTCACCCGAAATCAGTTTTGTGGGCGAACAGAACGATTTTGTCGAAGTGATGGGCAACGTGCTGGATAACGCATGTAAATATTGTCTGGAGTTTGTCGAGATTTCAGCGCATCTGTCCGAGGATCAGCTACACATTCTGGTTGAAGATGATGGTCCTGGTATTCCGCAAAGCAAACGGGAAGTGGTGTTTGACCGTGGACAGCGTGTCGATACGCTACGACCAGGGCAAGGCGTTGGACTGGCGGTGGCGCGAGAAATCACCGAACAGTATGACGGGCAGATTATTGCAGGCGATAGCCTGCTGGGTGGCGCGCGCATGGAAGTTATTTTTGGCCGCCAGCAGCCGGGGCAGATAGACGAGTAATCGCCGCATGTAATAAATATGTACTGATTTCCCGCTTGCGGTTAAGTATCCGTTATAATCGGTTGCAGATACCAGCCTGCGGGATGCTCATTATGGAATACCAACTCACACTTAACTGGCCCGATTTTCTTGAACGCCACTGGCAGAAACGCCCGGTGGTCTTAAAACGCGGGTTTAACAACTTTATTGATCCACTCTCTCCTGACGAACTGGCTGGACTGGCAATGGAAAGCGAAGTCGACAGCCGACTCGTCAGCCACCAGGACGGTAAATGGCAGGTTAGCCACGGTCCGTTCGAAAGCTATGATCATCTCGGCGAGAACAACTGGTCGCTGCTGGTACAGGCGGTCAATCACTGGCATGAACCCACCGCCGCGCTGATGCGTCCGTTTCGCGAACTGCCGGACTGGCGGATTGACGATCTGATGATCTCCTTCTCTGTCCCCGGCGGCGGCGTTGGCCCACATCTTGATCAGTACGATGTGTTTATCATTCAGGGAACCGGGCGACGTCGCTGGCGCGTGGGCGAAAAACTGCAGTTGAAGCAGCACTGCCCTCACCCGGACCTGCTGCAGGTCGCCCCGTTTGAAGCCATCATCGATGAAGAGCTGGAACCCGGCGATATCCTGTACATTCCACCAGGATTCCCGCACGAAGGCTATGCGCTGGAAAACGCCATGAACTATTCGGTCGGTTTCCGCGCGCCGAATACTCGCGAACTGATCAGCGGCTTCGCCGATTACGTTTTGCAACGTGAGCTGGGCAGCACGTATTACAGCGATCCTGACCTGCCGCCGCGCGATCATCCGGCTGACGTTCTGCCGCAGGAAATGGACAAGCTGCGTGAAATGATGCTTGGACTGATTAATCAGCCGGAACATTTCCAGCAGTGGTTTGGCGAGTTTATATCTCAGTCTCGTCATGAGCTGGATATTGCTCCACCGGAGCCGCCGTATCAGCCAGACGAAATTTACGATGCCCTGAAGCAAGGGGATGTGTTAGTGCGTCTGGGCGGATTGCGCGTATTGCGCATCGGCGATGACGTCTACGCCAACGGTGAGAAAATTGATTCACCGCATCGCCCTGCCCTGGAAGCGCTTGCCAGCCATATTGTTCTGACGGCCGAGAACTTTGAGGATGCGCTGGAAGATCCGTCTTTCCTTGCCATGCTTGCCGCACTGGTTAACAGCGGGTACTGGTTCTTCGAAGGATAATACGAACGGTGCCTGATGCGACGCTAGCGCGTCCTATCAGGCCTTTTGGAGTGAAATACTGTAGGCCGGATAAGCGAAGCGCTATCCGGCATCTATCGATAAATTTACTGCTGCTTTGCGGTTAACTCCGCAATACGTACAATCACCCGCACCGCTTTTTCCATTCCTTCCAGAGTTACAAACTCATGTTTACCATGATAGTTGTAGCCTCCGGTAAACAGATTCGGACACGGTAACCCCATAAACGACAGCTGCGCGCCGTCGGTGCCGCCACGAATAGGTTTCAGCACCGGCTCAATATCGCAATCGCGCATCGCCTTCTGGGCGATATCCAGCACATGCGGATGCTCAATCACTTTTTCGCGCATATTGTAGTAGCTGTCTTCAATCACCAGTTCGATATAGCAATCCGGGTGTAACCCTTTGCCGACCTTTTTGGCGATCTCCATGATCTTGCGTTTGCGCGCTTCAAACTGCTTGCGGTCAAAATCACGGATGATGTAGTGCATATCCGCCCGATCGACCGTCCCTTTCATGCTCGCCAGATGATAAAAGCCTTCGTAGCCTTCCGTCGTTTCCGGGCTTTCGTCTGCCGGAACCTCAGCATGAATACGAGCAGCCAGCGACAGCGCATTCACCATCACCCCTTTTGCGGTACCGGGATGGACATTGTTGCCGACAATTTTGATATTAACCGACGCGGCGTTGAAGTTTTCAAATTCCAGCTCTCCCACGCCACCGCCGTCAACGGTATAGGCCCACTGCGCATCAAATGCCGCAACGTCAAAATGCTTCGCCCCTTTACCAACCTCTTCGTCCGGCGTAAAGGCCACGCGGATATCACCGTGCGGAATATCTTTTTGGATGAGCACCGCCAGCGCGGTCATGATTTCCGCCACGCCTGCTTTATCATCCGCGCCCAGCAGCGTTTTACCGTCTGTGGTGATCAGCGTCTGACCCAGAAGTTGATGCAGCACCGGGAACATCACCGGCGACAGAACTTCATCACCAATGCCTAACGCAATATCGCCGCCGCGATAGTTTTCAACGATTTGCGGATTAACGTTTTTACCGCTGAAATCCGGTGAGGTATCCACATGGGAAATAAAGCCGATCGCGGGAATATTGCCAGCAACGTTAGCGGGCAACGTGGCCATCAGCGTCCCCTTTTCGCTCAGTGAAATGTTAATCAGCCCCATCTCTTCGAGCTGTTGTTTGAGCAGTTGTAATAACTTCCACTGTCCTTCGGTGCTGGGTACCTGCCGCACACCCGATTTTGATTGGGTGTCCAGCGACACGTAGTGTAAAAAACGCTCAAGTAGTTTATCCATGCAGTCACCCTCACTTTTTGTGACAACATTATCAATAAGCAACAAAAGACAAATATTGCGTCAGGTCACTTTTATCCCCGCAAGTGAGAATATTTCGCCCTGACATCCCCTCTGACTATAGGGCTAAGTCAGTAATTCGCAACAAGGATTGGCGATTACCATGGTTTGCCGTAGAATAACGGCCCTCATTAAGAGTCATCAAGGTGGTTAACCACGAACCCCGCAGCGGTCAGCCATCCGTTGCGTTTACATGGGACAGAGTAAAAAATTGAATAAACAACCGCGTTCGCTTTCTCCACTGGTGCAATTAGCGGGAATTCGCAAAAGTTTCGATGGCAAAGAGGTGATTTCCAGCCTGGATTTGACCATCAATAATGGCGAGTTTCTCACGCTGCTTGGCCCCTCTGGCTGCGGTAAAACAACCGTTCTTCGCCTGATTGCCGGTCTGGAAACGGTTGATTCCGGTCATATCATGTTGGACAACCAGGACATCACTCACGTTCCGGCGGAAAACCGCTACGTGAACACCGTCTTCCAAAGCTATGCGTTATTTCCCCACATGTCCGTATTTGAGAATGTGGCCTTTGGCTTACGCATGCAAAAAACGCCCGCAGCCGACATTCCCCCCCGCGTTACCGAAGCTCTGCGCATGGTGCAGCTGGAAGAGTTCGCCCAGCGAAAACCGCATCAACTCTCCGGTGGACAGCAGCAGCGCGTGGCGATTGCCCGAGCGGTGGTCAATAAACCCCGTTTACTCCTGTTAGACGAATCTCTCTCTGCGCTGGACTACAAACTGCGCAAGCAGATGCAGAACGAACTGAAAGCGCTGCAACGTAAGCTTGGTATCACCTTTGTCTTTGTCACTCACGATCAGGAAGAGGCGCTGACCATGTCAGACCGTATCGTGGTGATGCGCGATGGCAAGATTGAGCAGGACGGTACGCCGCGCGAAATCTACGAAGAGCCGAAAAATCTGTTCGTCGCCGGGTTTATCGGTGAGATCAATATGTTTAACGCGACGGTGATAGAACGTCTGGACGAACAGCGCGTTCGTGCTAACGTTGAAGGTCGCGAGTGCAATATTTATGTCAACTTCGCGGTGATTCCCGGGCAGAAGCTGCACGTCCTGTTACGCCCTGAAGATCTGCGCGTTGATGAAATCAACGACGACAATCATATCGAAGGCCTGATCGGCTACGTGCGTGAACGCAACTACAAGGGCATGACGCTGGAGTCGGTTGTGGAACTGGAAAATGGCAAGATGGTGATGGTCAGTGAATTCTTCAACGAAGACGATCCTGACTTTGACCACTCTCTCGACCAGAAAATGGCGATTAACTGGGTAGAAAGCTGGGAGGTCGTACTGGCTGATGAAGAACACAAGTAAATTCCAGAGTGTGGTGATCGTCACCATTGTCGGTTGGCTTGTGTTATTTGTCTTTCTGCCCAACCTGATGATCATCGGCACCAGCTTTTTGACCCGCGACGACGCCAATTTCGTCAAAATGGTCTTTACGCTGGAAAACTATACACGCCTGCTCGATCCGCTCTATTTTGAGGTACTGGTTCACTCCCTCAATATGGCGCTGATTGCCACGCTCGCCTGTCTGGTGCTCGGCTATCCGTTTGCCTGGTTTTTGGTGAAACTGCCGGAAAAAGTGCGTCCATTGCTGCTGTTCCTGCTGATTGTTCCGTTCTGGACCAACTCGCTTATTCGCATCTACGGACTCAAAATATTCCTCAGTACCAAGGGCTACCTCAACGAATTTCTGTTGTGGCTCGGCGTTATCGATACCCCCATTCGCATCATGTTTACCCCCAGCGCGGTGATTATCGGCCTGGTGTACATCCTGCTGCCGTTTATGGTGATGCCGCTCTATTCCAGCATTGAAAAGCTCGATAAACCGCTGCTGGAAGCCGCGCGCGATTTGGGCGCCAGTAAACTTCAGACCTTCACCCGCATCATTATTCCGTTAACGATGCCGGGAATTATCGCCGGATGCCTGCTGGTTATGCTGCCCGCAATGGGGCTGTTTTACGTTTCCGACTTAATGGGCGGGGCGAAAAACCTGCTGATTGGCAACGTGATTAAAGTTCAGTTCCTGAACATCCGCGATTGGCCGTTCGGTGCTGCCACCAGCATTACGCTGACCATCGTCATGGGTCTGATGCTGCTGATCTACTGGCGCGCCTCCCGCTTGCTGAACAAGAAGGTTAGCGACATTGATAGTTAACCGATATTACTCAAAAAGTTAAAATGATCATGGCATGCAGTTTACCCTCAAGTAAACTGCATGCCAGGTCAGGAACGGGGATAAGATTTGTAAAATCAGAAAGGAATTGTAAACCCGCCAAAATATGCCGTCATGATACGCATGAATTTATTATCGATATTCAAGAAATTGTCTTCTGGATTCATCATCTTCAAGGTACTCAAATGAGAGAAGGCGAATTTTGGTAAGGTTATAAAACCACTCGCAATCGTTTCGTTGAATAATTTCGCCAGGCTTGAAACATATTCCTGATGCTTCCCGGATAATCGCATATTTACCATTATTAAACCTGGCCCTGTGGATACAGAAAGATTGACCAACCTGCCCATGACAGCTGTTCGAAAGGATATGTCCTTCAATAAAAATAGATTTTTTAGATTTCATCATCATATCCTCTCAAACTACAGTACAGGAGCAATATTGTCATTTCCCAACATCACTCACGTTAGGTGGCAGAAGCCGATCAGCCGCCGATACACCAGCATTCTGATGGTCTGAACAACAGCCCGCAGGCAGGGCACTCCAGAACCGCATCTTTTCTTAGTTTACCTGCTTTCTGATCGGCTCTGTATGCGCATACCGGGCAGGCAACATGCACCGGTCTTTCTTTAAAGTGCCTGAGTCCTTTTGTATAAGACATAAATAATTCTCTGAGGAACACAGTAATTATTATACGCCTTAATATAAAAATAACTGGCTTAAGTTATGTTAATTTATGATTAAATCAGGATATCAGATATTGAAAATTAAACGTCTGATTTATGATATAATACCCTTCCGTGAGAAATTTATCATGAAATCAGAAGACACCCTTGACTGGTACCCGGCCCAGTTGCCTCCAGTGAAAATTATTCTTGGCGAAGCCGTGCTGGCAGTGGGCAAACAGGGCCGACCTATTAATACCCGAACTTTGCTGGAATACCTTCAGGTCATGCAGGACAAGCAAAAAAAACGAGATGACAAAATCGCCATGCAGACAGCGATTGAGGTTCTCAGGGATAATCAGCGCATTAACGGCAGACGTTAATGCGCGTCAGGACTCAGTGTCAGTTCTGAATAATCTCAACCGTATGGTTTTGTCCATCATCCCGCAGCGGTATTCTGTCATCAGGGAGGAGAGCACCATCCAGTGTAACGCGATATTCTGCATCGCCGCGTGAGACACTAATCTGATAATGGCTTTCGCCATATTGATAAGCCATAGAAAAAGACGGCCACCCATCCGGCAACCGGGCATGAACCGTAAGGTCAGCACCGGAACGTTTTATCCCCAGTAATTCCTCAGTAAGTAAACGCCAGGCCCAGCCTGATGAACCGGTATACCAGCTCCATCCGGCACGTCCGATATGGGGAGCGACGCTGTAAACATCAGCGCTCATGACATAAGGCTCGGCTTTATAGATCCCGACGGAGTTCACATTCAGAGTATGATTTATCGGACTGAGCATGGACCAGAGTTGCCAGGCACGATCGGCATTCCCCATTCGGGCAAATGCCATCACAGCCCAGATAGCGCCATGTGTATACTGCCCTCCGTTTTCCCGCACACCAGGCAGGTAGCCCTGTATGTAACCCGGATTTGGACCGTGCCCATCGAAAGGCGGTGTTAATAGTTTTATCAGTCCCCCCTCGCTATCCACAAGGTGCTTATCCAGCGCCTGCATGGCCTTTGCGCACCGTCCCGGGCTAGCGGCCCCGGACAATACTGACCAGCTCTGGGCAATCGCATCAATCCGGCAGTCCTGTGAGGCTTTCGACCCCAGGGGAGTACCATCGTCAAAATATCCACGCCGGTACCATTCACCATCCCAGGCGTGGGCTTCGAGATTGCTTTGCAGGCGTACAGCCTGTGAACGGCACATTGAGGCGACGCTTTCATCCAGCCTGCGATCAGCCAGCGCCGCAAACCGCTGCAAAATGTCGAACAGGAAGAAGCCCAGCCAGACGCTTTCACCCTTGCCGTCGATCCCCACCCGGTTCATGCCGTCATTCCAGTCACCCGCCCCCATCAGCGGCAGACCATGCTCCCCGAACTGTTGTCCATACTTAATGGCTTTGACGCAGTGTAACCAGAGTGTCTCTTCGGTACCGCTGATCACCGGCGTATCATAGGCAGACTCTTCACCAGGCTGAAGCGGACGTCCCTCCAGATAAGGAATACGTGTTTCCAGTACATCCATATCCCCCGTCGTTTCAACATAGTGGCAAACGGCAAGCGGAAGCCACAGATAATCATCGGAACAGCGGGTGCGCACCCCGTTGCCGTGTGGCGGGTGCCACCAGTGCTGTACATCACCCTCAATAAATTGCCGTGATGCACAGAGGATTATCTGTTCTCGCATCCGGTTCGGATCAGCATGGCTCAGCGCCAGCGTATCCTGCAGTTGATCGCGAAAACCAAATGCGCCGCCGGACTGGTAGTAACCGCTGCGAGCCATCAGGCGGCAGGCTACCGTCTGGTACAATAGCCAGCCATTCACCAGTAAATTTACCGATGTGTCGGGGGTGTTAACCACGATTTTATCGAGCACATTGTGCCAGTGGTTGTGAACCCGGTTCAGCTCCTGGCGGACCGTCTCCTCATTCATATAACGGGCAAGCGTCTCCTGAGCTCGAATATGATTCTCCTCTGCGCCGAGGATAAAAATAAACGTCCTCTGATCGCCATCAATTAATGTAACCGCCGATTGTACTGCCCCGCAGGGATCCAGACCGGCGCCCGTTTTACCTGAAAGCCTGCGTAGCTTCATGACCGACGGGGCGTGCAGAGAACCATTACGACCGATAAACTCCCGGCGGTCCCCGGTCAACGAACAGTCATTACCGCTGACGGCAAAAAAGGCAGTACGACCGCTACCGTTATCGCCATAAAAGTTGTTCGCCAGCACTCCGCAGCCGCCAGGTGGTCTGGCCGCATGTGTCACAATGTGAGGGGCTGAGCGAGTTCGTGTTCCTCCGAGCGTCCACTCCACATAGCCGGTGACGGAAAGTTTGCGTGTCCGCCCCGAAGAGTTACTGAGCGTCAGGAGCGCTAGCTTAACCGGTGCCTCTTCGGCAACCAGGACCGTCAGCTCGCTGTCTATACCACTCTCTCGATGGGCAAACACGCTGTAACCGAAACCATGGCGGGTCAGGTAATCACCATGTCCGCGAACAGGTAAGGCCGTCGGTGACCAACACTCACCGCTCTCTTCATCGCGCAGATAAAACGCCTCACCGCTGCGATCGCTCACCGGATCGTTCTCCCACGGTGTCAACCGGTATTCATGTGCATTCTCATACCAGGAGTAGGCCTGTCCCGCCTCTGAAATCACAGTGCCAAAACGGGCATTTGCCAGTACGTTTGACCAGGGTGCCGGTGTCTGCGCATCTTCCCGCAGGACAATCTGATATTCCCGACCATCCTGAGAAAATCCACCGTACCCATTGAAATGGCATAACTGACTGATATCGGGACTCCAGTCCGTATGTTGATTACGCTCGCGTACAGCCCGTGGAATGAGTGCTCTGGCCTGAGGTTTAAGGGTGTGAGTACGCTGATTAAGCTGCTCATTAATACTGCCTGTGCGGTCATCAAGATAAAGACAGGCCACGCTCATCAAAAGCAGCTTATCCTCAGCAGAGAGATGCTCGCCATTACGAACAAAAATACCGCCCGTTTTGTCCAGCAGGCTGGCTTCAGATCCGGCATAAATTAAGTCCATAATCTGATTTTGTAAGCCCTGCTGGTAGCCGCCGGGACTGTTATTCAGGATAACCAAATCAACATCCAGCCCTTTCTGTCTCCAGTAACGGTGCGCCTGAATCAGTGTGGTCACTGAGGCAATACTTTCCTCGCTGGTAATACTGAGAAGCACTATCGGCAGATCGCCTGAAATTGCCCAGCCCCACAGACCGGACTGACCACGCCGGTTGCGACTGATCGCCTGGCCTTCGGCGCGCAGCTCCTGGACAGGGTAAAGCACCGCGCTGGCAAGACGATTAAACAAAGTGGCATCATCTTCACTGGCGTTCATCTGGCGTAATACCACCAGACTGTGAGACCAGGCCAGTTCAAAGACGCGATCAGCGATAGGGTAATCGCGGTATTTTTCCAGCAACGCCAGGCTCTGCTGGCGGGTCTCGCTGATGCCATAAATGATATCAATCGTGACCGGCTGCCCCGGCTGCAGAGTGATGGTGTGGCGTATTGCCAGGATAGGATCCAGCACTGACCCCGACGTGTTGCTGAGCGCCCCGCCTGCCTTTATTGCCTGGGCATCCGCAGGGTTTCTGCCACGACCAAGAAATTTTGCCCTGTCTGTTTCAAACGAAACGTTATGACGGTTATCGCCATGCACCACCATCATGTGAAACAGGCAGGGACTCGCTTCACCCGGAGAACGCGGGCGCCGGTGGCAAAGAATAGCGTCACGCTCAGGATCCAGTTCCGTCTGAATAAACAGATTGCTAAATGCCGGGTGTGCCAGATCGCTGGCTTCAGGCGCCAGTACTACTTCGGCATAGGTTGTCAGTTCCAGAGAGCGGGGCTGGCGACCACGATGAATCAGTGTGAGCCGTCGCAACTCAATATCATCCTCCGGGGAGATCACAACCTGAGTTTTGACGCTGAGCCCATCGAAAGTGCGTCTGAATTCAGCACTCGCATCGGTGAATATCACTTCCTCGTCATGCCCGCTGGTGTGGGCTGTCGGTTGCCAGGTATTGCTCGACACATTCCCCGTCTGTATATCGCGGATATAGCAAAATGCTCCCCAGTTATCGCGGGTGGTATCACTGCGCCAGCGCGTAAGCGCAATATTATTCCAGCGACTATAGCCGCCGCCGCCCGTGGTCAACATCAGATGATAATGGTTGTTGGACAGCAGTTGAATATCCGGGGCTGGCGTGTCCACGCCATAGAAAATACGGGGTTCATAGCGAACGGGTTTGACCCTGCCCTCATGAGATTCAAAATGACGGCGTGGGCTGTACAGATCGACCGCATCCGGCACGCGTTCCTGTAACAGCAGGCTCGCTGATCGGAAGACCGTACTGGACATGAAGCGTTCAGTCATCGGGGCGTCAAGTAGCACATGAGCCAGCGCCTGAAACGCCATGCCCTGGTGATGCGCCATCCAGGACTGAACCACCGCATAGAGCTGACCGGTTGCGAGGCGAGAGGGAGTATAGTCCAGCGCTTCATAAAAACCGTATTCACCATGTGCGCCATTTTTTTGCAGCCTGATCAGGTTCTCACAGGCTTTCTGTGGCGAGACCATCAACGCCAGCAGTGTGGCGTAAGGGGCGACTACCATGTCATCGGCAAGCCCCCTGCGCAGGCCGAGACCCGGCACACCAAATGCCTGATATTGATAATTATGCTGAACATCAAAAGCATGATAACCAGACTCTGAAACGCCCCACGGTACTCCGCGTTCTTTCCCCCAATGAATCTGGCGCATAACCGCCGACTGACTCATTTCATCGAGCAGGCTGCCAGGCCAGGTGGGCATTACCAGATTCGGCATCAGGTATTCAAACATTGACCCGCTCCATGACATCAGGGCGGTTTCATTGTCAATGGTAGTGAACAGTCGTCCCAACGCGTACCAGCTTTTAAGAGGTAGCTGATTAGTGGCAATGGCAAGAAAGCTGGTCAGGCGGATTTCAGACGGCAGAAGATCGTAGTGGCTCTTGTCAGGCATATTCGTGTCACAGTTATAGCCAACACTGAGCAGACTGGTTGCTTCGCTGTACAGAAAGGCGAAATCCATCCGGGCATGCTCATCCAGCCGTTGTTCAAGTTCAGTGATAATATTGAGTCGCATCCGGGCCTGCTCCGTCGCTGACGCCGGGGGGGTTCCTACACCAGTAAATGTTGCGCGGGCAAGCTCGCACAAAGTCGGCAGCGTCTGTTCGTTCCAGGATGCAGGTAACCAGCCAAGCAGCAGCGACCACTCATGGCAAAGCTGAACCAGTTGATGCTCCAGATGTCCTGCCCAACGCATCTGAAGAGGAGATCCCTGATGGCATAGCGTGTTCAGGTGGTTGCACTGGGTGCGCATATTTATCAGCTCGCTGAAAAATGTCTGCGGAGAGAGCGACACCGCGCTCAGGCAGTGTTTTCGCAGCAACCGCAAGCTGTCAGGCGGGTTCTGACCCCACTGTTTTTCCAGAATATCCAGCGTATCGTTCAGTCCTGCCACTATCTGTTGGCGGTTTAAAACTGGCTGATGACGCATGGCGGACAGCCCTGCACGCAGGGTTAACAAATGCCCTGCCATGTTGCCGCTGTCGACGCTTGAGATATAGCGTGGACTGAGGGGGGCCAGCGTACGAGTGTCATACCAGTTGTAGAGATGGCCCCGGTAGTGCTCCATTTTATCCATTGTGTCGAGCGTGAGCGACACGCGCCGGAGCACTTCCCCGCCGGGCAGGTAGCCAAAGTCCCATGCCGTCAGGTTAGCCATGAGAGAAAGGCCAATATTGGTAGGAGAAGTTCGATGGGCCACCGTCGGCTGCGGTATTTCCTGGTAATTATCAGGCGGAAGCCAGTTCTCTTTTTCTGTGGCAAAGGTTTCAAAAAACGCCCAGATTTCACGGCTTGTCTGGCGCAACAGCTGTTTTTGTTCCGGATTGGGCGAAAACACCTTACGCGCAGGCTGGCGACTCAGCCAGCTCATCAGCAGCGGTGCCACACACCATAACAAACCGATCGGCAACGCAATCCCCAGCAGTTGTGGAGCAAATTGTCCGGTCAGAATTATCAGCATCACACCACATGCAACATTCAGCCACATCGCCTGATAAAAACGCGCGACAGTGGGGCCGGCCTGATTGCTGTCCTGGCTGTGGCTGACCCACTGGCTGAGGTGACGCCTGCTGATCCCCAATCGCCATAACGTCACGGCGATCGCTTTTAGCGAATATCCGGCTTCGTGCGGCAGTATCGCAAAATTAAGGCCGATACCTGACAAACGCTTCAGCGCACCCGCCCCTACCAGTAACAGATGCGGCTTCAGGCGGCGACGCAGAGGTTTATGCAGCAGGTCATGGGTGATGCAGAGGATGGTTGGCAACAGCCATATCAGCGACAGTAAGCCCAGCCAGTAAACCGGATTAGGTACCCCAAGCAGGGTGAAGAACAGCAATACCAGTAATGAGGGGGCGACCAGACTGCGACGCAGATTATCAAGTAATTTCCAGTAAGAAAGCGCGGTCAGCGGATTCCTGGTCCGGGTTCCATCGGCTCTTCTGACACGTGGTTTCAGCCAGTTAAGCAGTTGCCAGTCACCCCGGATCCAGCGTGAACGGCGTGCAACATCCGACAGATAATTATTCGGGTACTGTTCATAGAGTAACACCTCACTCAGCAGACCCGAACGTGCATAGCATCCTTCGAGTAGATCATGGCTGAGAACCAGGTTTTCCGGGCAGGTGTTGGCCGTGGCCTGCATAAAAATGTCAACATCGTAAATCCCTTTGCCCACGAACGATCCTTCCCCAAAAAGATCCTGATAGATATCCGAAGACATCATCGAATAGGGATTATTGCCCGGTATGCTGCTGCGCATGGCGGCGTAACGTCCCTGGCCGTTGCGTGGTATCTCCTCCGCAAGACCGGGTTGTAAAATGCCAAATCCTTTGACAACCCTCTGGCGTACCGGATCATACTCTGGCGTATTCAGCGGATGCGCCATCGTCGCGACCAGTTTGTGCGCCGTATCGCGCGGCAGCACCGTATCACTGTCCAGGGTAATGACGTATTTAATGTGGCCCGGTAAAAGGTTAGCAGGCATGTCTGCAACGCTGACGAATTGTGTCCCCGGATGGCGCAACCAGCTGTTCAGTAACGCCAGCTTTCCCCGCTTGCGTTCATAACCCATCCACGTTCCTTCAGCGGGGTTCCATTCAGGCTGGCGGTGTAGCAGGTAAAAACGCGGGCGGCTGGAGGGATAGCGGCGATTCAGCACCTGCGTATCGGCGATCGCCTGTCTGAGCAGCATCTGGCTTTCCGGCGAGGGTTCATTTACAGAATCAGCGAAATCAGTGAGCAGCGCAAACCTGAGATTTTCGTTTTCATTCCCCAGCCAGCAGACTTCAAGACTGGTGAGGAGTTGGCTGAAACTTGCGTGGCTGGTCAGCATGCAGGGGATGACTAACAGAGTGGCGCTGTCAGGGGGAATGCCGGTTGAGAAATCCATCCGCGGCAAGGGGCGAGGAACGCGAAAACGGGTGGTGGCGTCACTGAGTAAATCGCTCATTAACTGAGTTACAGCGATAATCAGAGGGAATATCACCGCGATCAACAGCCAGTCTGCGCCCTGCATGGCTGTTTCATGCAAAATTGCCGCGGTCGTTGCGGTTGTCAACAACGCCAGGCTTCCAAGCCATGACAGCAGGGTTATTCTGTTGAAACTGTGCCGCAAGCGCATGAGCCTTGAGGTGTCTGCTAACAGATGAATTTCCAGCGCCTGCCGACCTTCGCCTGCGAGATAATAACCAACATGATATTCCAGTGTATCGGGAGCACTGTTTCCTGAAAGCGTCAGCACCCTGTCAGCAACTTCAGGCTCGCTGAGACCACTGTCTCTGGCCAGGACCTCAACAACGTGCCGGTAATGATCCCGGGTATTGAAGTGCATCCGAGGATAGATACCGGCAGGATCATTGCGTAATGCCTGTTCGACGACACTTATCGTTTCGGCGAAATCAGCCCAATCCGTTTCACTCAGTAATCGCAGGCCCGCGATACTGTTACTGACAGATAGCTGGCTGGCGGCAAGCTGTTGATTGAAATTATGTATGAGAACGTCGGTGGTGATCCCCTGTTCCCGAAGGCACTGATCAACCCAGGTCAGAGGTAACGACAGCGCATTGCCATGCCCCTGCAGACGCCGCACCAGCTCTGCGACAAACGCACTGGTTAACGTAGGTCGGGAGCGTGCCATATCGGCAACCACCATGATTAAATCGCCAGGGGCATTCTCTGCACATCCGAAAATCTTTGTTATCCACATATCAGCCAGCGTTCTGTCCTGCTGCGCTTTGATCACTTCGATACTGATACGACGAAGATTTTCAATCAGCGCCAGGCGCAGCATTCCCGGTAACGCCCAGACTTCACCTAATGTCAGCGGGGTCACCTGTTGATAGGCGGTGAGATAGCTGGTCAGGCTGGCGGCATCCCAGCGCCCGTCACCGTGAGCAATGGCCTCTGATGCAATATTGTAAATTCGAGGGCAATTCAGCGGCGACATCAGCGACGGGAGACCTTTACCAAAGCTTTTCGGCAAGTGCTGGCGGACAGTGCGGATTTGTTCCTCAATCAGATAATAATTGTCCAGCAACCACTCCCCGGCAGGCATGATGCTGGTCTTTTTACCCGCGTTAAGCTCATAACAACTTTGGGTAATGATGGCCTCATTCTCGCCGAGTCTTTTTAGAAGATAATAAGGATGTTTATCCGGCGATAATTTATGGGTCCGTGCGAGCTTCTGACCGTAGCGTTCCATCTGGGCGGTCGAAAAGAGTTCTGACTGCAGCGTGCTTTCACCGGCAGGATCGTTCGCCGAAAACGTTACGCTTTCGGTAGCATTCATCGGAATATGGGAGCGGTTAAACCACGCCCTGGGGTTCATTTTCATAGCATTGCTCTGATGCAGAGTTAGCATGCAGGAGCAGTTGCGAAATCAGTTCAGAAACGTTCTCTCAGGATGGGCGTAAGGCATCAGGGATTTAACAGCTGCCGGGATTTGACTTAAGTATAGAACACCGGGTTTAGGTGCAACTAAGTGTCAGGGTTATCGTGGTGAAACAAACAGTGTTTTACAGCCAGGACACAGCATTGTCTGCTTAAGGCGAATTTTAGAAATAGATTGGGATGAACGTAAGCCGCAGGCCGGGCAGATGACAGTAGTCGTCGATACGCCGCCGAGGTACTTCATTGCGTAATCGATGAGAGACATGGTGATTACCCTTTCGATGAATGAGATTCACTGTACCACGTTTGGATAAAATTTAACCATTTAATTTATCGTCCTATTCTTTATCCAAAAGGGGGATATCACAGGGTAGATGACGATGTTTGCCAAGATAGATATTTGCAGCCACAGGGGCCGTTGAGACCGTTGACCCGCCACTCTTGGATACGGCTCCCTGCAGCCCGCTCTGGTATACAATGACCCGCTTCGATATTTTTTCCGGGAAATACTATGATATTTACCCTGAACTTTTCCTTTATGCCTTAGTCTAATAATCAAATCCATCTGAAATGAAGAAAATTTATGATTACCAGCCTTTCATTGGTATTTACCGTCATTACCGCTCTGTGCATTATGTTGTTTGCTGCGGTAAAAGTAGGAGTTGGGTTATCTAACAATCCCGACCGAAATGATAATTAACCCATTCGCAGGCTACTACGTCATCCCACTCCCCTCAATGTGATACCCACTGACCACGAAATTTCCGACAAGTGCATTCCCTGCCCTGAGCCAGCAGTAGCCCGATAGCGCGGACTGGCATCGGAAAGGCCCCATTAAAAAGTCAGGCCTTGTCTCTATGATTAAAAATGAAGGTTTTGACAACATCCAAATTTTTTGACAGCAATAAAAAAGCATTACCTTTTAAGATAATGCTTTTCATTCAAGCTGGGTCTTTTAACAATTAGATCAATGTAATTTTAATATCATAGCTTTCAAGCCCAGTCATTTTTTCACGAGCAGTAAACTGGATGTCGGAAACTTCTTTGCCTGTCTTTTTTTTGAGTTCAACAATTTTTTTTGTAATGAATTCAGAAATATCCGCTTCAGTTTTTGTTTTTAACTCTTCGACGTTCATTATTTACCTCTCTTGATCTCTAACGTATTAACGCCAAGTATGTAACATTCCCCGTGGAGCACTTATAACAGCGCTGACATGTTTAAAACATAGAATGGAAAGACTCAATAATCAAGAGGTTGCAGTACAATCTTCATACAAGAAAAGCGCAAAACATCTGCAAACCACTTGACTACTATCTTGGTCGGTAAAGAAACAATCAGATGTCACTTCAAAAGCTTCGATGCTGCCTCGAGAATCTCTTCGGAACTGACATCGCGATCAGAGGCAACATAAACTATTTTATGGTCTCCTGTCAGAGATGGAAATCCTGCTGACATCACGGACAGGTGTGCTTTTTCCCCATTGGGAAACTCACGCATTATCGAAGTAATTCCCTTCATTACGGATACAACAACTGCCGGTTCTGAGTTAAAAAAAACGATTACTTTTTTCATAATGATACCGTGATGGTTCGTACAAAGATGAACGGTTTAGCATACAAAAAAGGCTCCATAAGGAACCTGAACTTTATTTTCTAAAATCTAACAAAGTCTGACCAGAACGAATGTATAGCGCAACATTGTCAAATGTAATCATTACCGATTTGCAAAAAATACATTTTGCTCCGAAAGGATTTTTTTCAGTAACATCAAAGCTCGACGTTCTGTACTGAGATCCGTGGCAACACGGGCATCTGAAGTGAATATGATGTGTAATAACAGTTACCTTATACAACCACGACATTAACTGCTGAGGGGCCTTTAGGTCCCTGTTCAACACTAAACTCAACTTCCTGATTCTCATTCAGTGTCTTGAAATCGTTACTCTGGATAGCAGAAAAGTGGACAAACACATCTTTACTGCCATCTTTAGGGGTGATAAAACCAAAACCTTTTTCAGGATTGAACCATTTAACTAAGCCAGTCATTTTATTAGACATAATTATTACCTTTCTTGAGTAAGCACTTGGGCAGAATGGTCCGAAAAAAATCATCAGAGAGAAAAGCCAGCAAGGAAATCTCAACAGGAACAAGAAATAAAATTAATACAGCACTTGCTTTAGATAAATTCGTTACAAACCAAGAATTCATTAACGCATGATTAACCAAACATAGCAAGATTTAGTTTTATAGGGAAATCGCACATGATTCTTATCATAAAAATGAATTTAAATAGCTTAAATCGAAAATTATGTCATGCTGCTTAAGACCTTTATCTATTACCCTAAGTTTTCAGGGATTTTGACTCACGGAAGAGTCGTATTTCCTCCATCTCAGCATAATATTTAGCTTCTACCACGAAATTTCCGAGCATATCAGAGAGGATTACAACGTCAGCTCCTGCTGTTTTGCTTTTGGCAGGAACGGCAAGATTTCCGGTGTGCTTTGCGGCATTCAGGCGGCGGGCAAGCTTTGTTGCATCGGTGCGCAGCCGGTAAAGAGTGACAGAAAGGATAGAAAAAGCCGCATATGGCTGCCTGGGTTATATTTATCAGTAGATTGATCGCGTCTTAATGCCCGGCTGACACTAAGCTCACCATAACAATGCAAGAATCCTATTGTTGGTGCAAACGCACCGTCATAGCGCATCACTGAAACAATATGAAACAATCAAACAATCAATGCCCATGCTTTTTTGTTTGTTGTTGACATTTAAATCTGCCATTAATTAGGAACTGAATCTGTGGAGGATATTTATGCTCAAACTTTTCCATTACCATTCTCAATACTGGATATTTCTCGCACTTGCACTTTCTGTTTACGTAGTTGCTTTTCGATAACACATGAATAGGTTGTGTACTGCTTCCATCTGATGTAGCCAGAACTTATATTTCATGAGCTTTGGTCCGGGCCTTAGCTCATCAAAGTGCATTGTTATTAATATAATGATACCGTTGCTGATATAAAGCCGTGCACAGACACTATTTGACCTGTTTTGATTAGCCTTATAACAACCTGTAAAAGAAAACGTTTTAAACATGCTAACCAGTATTTTAGAAGTCCACAACTTTTTAATATCTGTCAAAGTCAACATGTTGAATTTAAGTCAGAGGCCACTCAAGATGTGTAGAACCGCTAACCACCATAATGGCAAATCCACAGATAATGTGGGTATTAAAAAATACCTCTTCTTTCGCTACTGCATTAGCAATTGATTAACAATAACCTATGTCAGGCATCGCCCTCCTTTTTTATAAGTTAAAAAAGTAAGACGAGATTATTTTTTCAGTGTATATCTGAACATTCTTTATAATTCTGTCTATGTTAAAGATTTTAACTAATGAAAAACAATATTTTTTCCATTGAACGGAATAAACCGATAAGTCCTTTAGAACTTAAGATTTACCGCAACTATCGCGTAGTTCATGGGATCCGTATTGCTTTAGCATTTGTTATAACTTTCTTACTAATAAGAATATTGAATTTACCAGACCACTCCTGGCCCCTGATTACACTGGTTGTGGTCATGGGACCAATTAGTTACATGGGCAATGTGATACCCAGGGCACTTGAACGTATGGCGGGAACTGTAGGGGGTGCGATTTTGGGGATCATCGCATTACACATTGAAATGTACTCTCTCACTATGATGATGCTGTGGTGTGGATGCGCAGCTTTCCTTTGTGGTTTTCTGGCCATGAGTAAACGTCCCTATGCCGCATTATTGATTGGTATCACGCTGGCGGTTGTCAGCAGCGCTCCTGCAGGAGACTTACAAACAGCATTGTGGCGAAGCACCAACATTATTATAGGATGCATTCTGGCGATGTTGTTTACAAGCATTTTTCCCCAAAGAGCATTCATTAACTGGCGTATACAACTTGCTGACTTTCTTTCTGATTATCTAAAAATAACAACTGCGGGAGTATCCCGAAACGTTCTTGCGCCCCCGAGAATGACCAAACTTCAAACGCGAGCGCTGAATAATGTAGTAAAAATGCGCAGTCTTATTACACCAGTAAATAAAGAAACAAAGATTGCGAAGAGTCTACTTGAAGATATTCAATCGATAACCCGCGATATGATAGCGGCGCAAAAATTTCAGATAAATGCCCACTGGGCATCCCGTGGCAGTCGATTTCTCATATTGAATACTCACACGCTGTCAGATATGGAACAAATGACCCGTAGCACCCTCAACACCCTCGCACATGCCTTGCATGAAGGAAACCCAACGCCGATAGCATCAAATAGCGAGCATCTTCTCGAAATTACTAAAGAGTTGCATTGTCTTTTACTCGCCAATGAGGGCGAGGAAATCATTGAAAGCGCCGTTCACGGATATGTTTGGTTGAGCATTCAGCTTGCTATCCAACTTGAAGCACTATCAACCTTAATCACAAAAGCGCTTACAGAACAGATTTTTTCCTGATAAATATCAATATTTCTCTTATCTCATCGGCCTTTTGACCGTGCAAGGCATGACTTTTCCGTTCGAGCAAATCAATGATATTCCCTGTCGTAACCCTTTTGCCATTTTCAAGTAGCTGGATAACTGTTTCACCAATTTCCTGGGCCATAATATGGTTTTGTATGATTCTCAATGCGTTGCCCTTTATATGGTTATTAGTAATACCGTTACACATCAGACATGATGTTAATAGCAAAACAAAAAATACAATTCTTTGCCCAACTTACTTGTATGTTGCACGGATAACCCTGAAATGACAAAACCCCGTTAGAACGAGGTTTTTATTCATGGTGTAACCATAGAGGATCAAACCCTCGTCTCCTGCAAGTTCAAAAGTCGCCCGCTCAATTCGATGAGGTAGTAGCTGACTGGCGGCCCTTGTTGGACTTAAACCAGTGCCCGGCCATAATGAATCTTGCCGCCTTAACTGGAAGGTCAGAGCCAAATGTTACTTTCGCAACACCTGTTCATTTGATTTACTGGAAGTATATGGCGCATAGTTATCAGGTGTGATCATTGATGATTTACAAAAAATACACTTTGCCCCAAAGGGATTTTTCTCAGTCACATCAAAATGGGAAGTTCTGTACTGTGACCCATGACAACAAGGGCACTTAAAATAAATATGGTCGGTCATGATGTTAGCCTTTATTTGCTACAACACTCACTACCGCAGTGATATCCAAAAGATCTATTTAACTAATAATTTCTCTTGGTTTTCAGTATCAGGTTACAACTCACTATTAAAAGCAATAAAAAATAAATATTTCTTATCAGTTCACATGAGGAATCTAAAATAATATAATTTTCTTTATATTATAGCACCAGCGATTTTTGGGATGTTGTTAGCTTTTACGAATGCACTTAAGCGTGCAAGAAAAACTACAGAGGTAAAACAACAAATGACATTTATAAAATAATCATTTCAACTGTTCTACCCAATGATTAGACTCAGACATCTGTTCAGCTTTATGTTGACAGATGTTGAGTTTCTGAAAAACCAATATATCTACTCAGGCATTCACCGTCTTCGCTATCGTATATTAGTTTACATCAGGAAAAATATCAGGCAGCTACAACGTTTTCAGCTGACGGCCCTTTTGCACCAGCAGTAATGCTGAACTCAACTTTTTGGCCTTCATTCAGCGTTTTAAAGCCACCACTCTGAATAGCAGAGAAGTGTACAAACACATCTTTACTACCATTGTCAGGGGTAATAAAACCAAAACCTTTAGACTCGTTAAACCATTTTACTAAACCAGTCATTTTATTAGACACAGGTAATTCCTTAAATTCTATGTAGCCTTACGGCGAAAAGGGCTTCGCACACAATCTAATTAGTAACGATAAGAAGGCTCAAAAGAAAGGATTATCTATGGATAACGCTTGAGATGAGAACTGCTTTACTAAACCGCTTTAATGGGTCTGTGTACCTAACCAACCCCTCATTAATCACACACCCCACAAACAATAGCAAGTTATTTTTTCATTTAATTTTTCGCAAAATCTTAGAAATGGAAACTGAGACAGCATAATCAATGAGTTCTGTTCACCAGCAATAACATACAACCGGTCGTCCCCTGGATAACGAAAAATAAAATAGAATATATTTATCAGTTACTTAAAGGAAAGCCCGTGTCAATCCGTAAAAATCCAGCAACGAATTTTCGTGCTATTTTTCGCAGTTCAGGAAATTAAAGCAACAAAGAAAATCATTTCATCCAACCAGTAAACTCTGAAACAACCATAACATTTACAAAACTATGCTCCTTTTGTTTCATATCAGTGTATTATTAGAGAAGGAAAATTAAAAAATTTGAAGGAGAAAAGATGCAACGACAGGCAATGATTTCATCAAAAATAAAATTTATTGGTTACTACCCATTAGAAAAGATTCTGGAGATAGGGTTCGTAAATTCTTCAACTTTCCAGTATGTGGGCGTTCCAGAAAGCATCTATAACTCTTTTCTCACGGTGCAATCTAAAGGCCGTTTCTTTGACGGTGTCATTAAAGGTAAATTCTTGTGTCGTAAAACAGGGTGATTCAAGAAATTTACGCTGTAGATAGCGTAAAACGCCGTTCTGGTGTTTTCTGTTTTTTGTTACCACCGGGCCAGGAAATTGATATCCAAAAAACCACTATTCCCGTCAATTTCGTTACCCTTCGTTAAGCATGCTCCCTGCAGCGTTCACAGGTTTCAAACACTGGGACGCCATGCTCTTTCGTGGCTTTGCAGTCAAGTACCTCCCCTTTACCACCACAGCGGCAGCGTGCGCTAATTGTTCCCTGAACCGATTGCTATACCGACACTCACAGTCAGCAATGGGTAAAGCTGGTCATTTAAATGGCCTTTTTTTCCCGATCATCCTAAAAATTGTTGTAAAATTCGCGGCCTTAGTGATAGCTGCTTCTTTTTGGCTATCTGTTTTGGCGGGAAGTTTTGGAGAGATTTTGGAGAAGAGAAAAAGTTGATTATTTTCAATACTCTGAAAACATCGCGCCTTCTGAACAAGAAGGTGAAACGCGAATGATCGGTCGGCTGCTCAGAGGCGGTTTTATGACCGCCATCTACGCGTATCTGTATATTCCAATCATTATTTTGATTGTGAACTCCTTTAACAGCTCGCGCTTTGGCATCAACTGGCAGGGTTTTACCACCAAATGGTACGGCCTGCTGATGAACAACGACAGCCTGCTACAGGCAGCGCAACACTCGCTGACGATGGCGGTGCTATCCGCCACGTTTGCCACGCTGATCGGCTCACTCACAGCGGTTGCACTGTACCGCTACCGTTTTCGCGGTAAACCGTTTGTCAGCGGCATGCTGTTCGTGGTGATGATGTCGCCGGATATCGTAATGGCGATTTCTTTGCTGGTGCTGTTTATGCTGATCGGCATTCAACTGGGTTTCTGGTCACTGCTGTTCTCGCATATCACTTTTTGTCTACCTTTTGTGGTGGTGACGGTTTACTCACGTCTGAAAGGTTTTGATGTACGAATGCTTGAAGCCGCCAAAGATCTCGGCGCCAGTGAAGTGACTATTCTGCGCAAGATTATACTGCCTCTGGCAATGCCTGCAGTGGCTGCCGGCTGGTTGCTGAGCTTTACGTTGTCGATGGATGATGTCGTCGTGTCGTCCTTCGTTACCGGGCCTGGTTATGAAATTTTGCCGTTAAAAATCTACTCAATGGTAAAAGTCGGCGTATCACCAGAGGTGAACGCGCTGGCGACCATTTTGTTGGTTCTGTCGCTGGTTATGGTGATTGCCAGCCAGCTTATTGCACGTGATAAAACCAAGGGCCGCTAAGGCCCTTAATTCAGGGGACGTTAAATGATGAAAAAATGGTCACGCCACCTGCTCGCGGCGGGTGCTCTGGCACTGGGCATGAGCGCCGCTCACGCTAATGACAACAACACGCTCTATTTCTATAACTGGACCGAGTATGTCCCGCCTGGACTGCTGGAGCAGTTCACCAAAGAGACCGGCATTAAGGTTATCTATTCGACCTACGAGTCGAACGAAACCATGTACGCCAAGCTCAAAACCTATAAAGACGGCGCATACGATCTGGTGGTTCCGTCCACCTATTACGTCGATAAAATGCGCAAAGAAGGCATGATCCAGAAGATCGACAAGTCGACGTTGACCAACTTCCACAACCTCGATCCGGAAATGCTCAACAAGCCATTCGACCCCAACAATGACTACTCTATCCCGTATATCTGGGGTGCGACGGCCATTGGCATCAATAGCGATGCCATCGACCCGAAAACAGTAACCAGCTGGGCCGATCTGTGGAAACCGGAGTACAAAGGTAGCCTGCTGTTAACGGATGATGCGCGTGAAGTGTTCCAGATGGCGCTGCGCAAGCTGGGATACTCCGGCAATACCACCGATCCTAAAGAGATTGAAGCCGCCTATAACGAGTTGAAGAAGCTGATGCCTAACGTCGCGGCATTTAACTCTGACAACCCGGCCAACCCGTATATGGAAGGCGAAGTCAATCTGGGGATGGTGTGGAACGGCTCCGCGTATGTTGCGCGTCAGGCAGGTACACCGCTGGAAGTGGTATGGCCGAAAGAAGGTGGGATTTTCTGGATGGACAGCCTGTCTATTCCAGCAAACGCAAAAAATAAAGAAGGTGCGCTGAAGCTGATTAACTTCCTGCTACGCCCGGACGTGGCGAAAGAAGTCGCGGAAACCATCGGTTATCCGACGCCAAACCTGGCAGCACGTAAGCTGTTAAGCCCTGAAGTCGCGAACGATAAAACCCTCTACCCTGATGCAGAAACCATCAACAAAGGGGAATGGCAGAATGATGTCGGTTCCGCCAGCGCTATCTATGAAGAGTATTATCAGAAGCTGAAAGCAGGACGCTAATTCAGCGTTGTAAGGAATGCCCGATGGCGCTGCGCGTATCGGGCAAAAAAATCACAGTCCTTTCAATAATTTCTCAACAAACTCAGGCACCACCTGGCTTGCCGGACCGTAATACTTCTCTTCAAACTCGCTTCCTACCTGGCTCGGTTCGAGATTTAGCTCTACCGTATGCGCCCCATGTAGTCGAGCTTCATGCACAAACCCCGCTGCCGGGTATACATGGCCCGATGTACCAATCGCAATGAACACATCGGCCATTGCCAGTGCCATATAAATTTCATCCATGCCCAGCGGCATTTCACCAAACCACACCACGTGCGGGCGCAGCGGCGCCGGAAACTGGCAACAATGGCATTTATCTTCCGCAGTCACATCGCCAGTCCACTCCAGAATCTGCCCGCTTTGCGAACAGCGAACCTTGAGCAGTTCGCCGTGCATATGGATTACGTTCTGGCTGCCCGCACGTTCATGCAGATTATCAATGTTCTGCGTCACCAGTAAAAAACGGTCGCCCAGCTCGGCTTCGAGTTTTGCCAGCGCGATATGCGCCGCGTTAGGCTGGATTTCTGATTGTTGCAACTGATGACGACGGGCGTTATAAAACGACTGGACCAGTTGCGGATTACGACTAAATCCTTCCGGAGTCGCAACGTCCTCTACCCGATGTTCTTCCCAGAGACCATCCGCCGCGCGAAAGGTTCGAATTCCTGACTCAGCGGAGATTCCCGCTCCCGTCAGTACCAGCACTCTTGGTTTTTCCATCAATTCAGGCACCACTCTGTCTCTGAAAAAGATTCGTTGACGCAGGCGATCGCGCATATGGCGTTTAATTTTACGAAAGCGGCTTAACCGATGACCCCGGCGCGACAGCATAACAACCTCTTTGTATTAATCGGTAAGATGTAGGAAAGCGGCTCCGCGCATCCCGCCCGCATCACCGTGCCGCGCCCGCTCAATACGCGGCACCCGGGCAACCGGCAGCAGATGACGTGGCAGTCGGTCCGCCAGTTGCGTCGTAATAGCGGTAAAATTCGACAAGCCTCCGCCAATCACCACCAAATCAGGATCGACGATAGTCAGGATATTCCCAAGGCACACCGCCAGCAAATCCAGATAGCGTTCAACATGGGCACGTGCTTGTTCATCACCCTGCTCCCACAGCGCGATAATTTCCCGGGCATCCAGCGATTGATGGTAGTAATGCTGATACAACCACGCAAATCCACCGCCGGAAAGATAGCTTTCGATGCATCCCAGTTGACCGCACCCGCAGCGGCGCAATGGGAAATCAAAGCCCATCAACGTCAGCGCATCGACTGGCAAACGAATATGACCAAACTCGCCGGTGATATAGCTGCGCCCGGTGATGGATTTCCCGTTAAACACCAGACCGCCGCCAACACCGGTGCCGAGGATCAACCCCATCACGAGCGGATATTGGGTGAACTCGTCATCCCAGGCTTCGGAAAGAGCAAAACAGTTAGCATCGTTATCCAGACGCACATCGCGGTCAAGGCGAGCGCTGAGATCGGCGCGGAGCGGCTTACCACTGGCAGCAGGAACATTGGCCGCATACAGCGTGCCGTCTTCCGTTTCCGGCATGCCAGGAATGCCGATGCCTACCGAACCTTTAACGCCGAACCGCTGGTCCGCTTCCGTCACCAGATTGCAGACCGCATCAAGGAAAGCATCATAGCTGTCGCGAGGCGTAGGGACGCGTGTTTCCCATTGCAAACGACGTTGCTTATCAAACACGCCCAGCGCAATTTTGGTCCCGCCGATGTCAAATCCGTAATACATCACCGCTCCTTGATACACGTCATCCTTCAAGATGCCTTGGGGTTGGCTGCGCCCTCACCCTCCAGTCACATCGTTATCTATGCTCATGGAGATTTCGGTTTGCCGCCTTACCGCCGCATGAATGCTTTCGTGTATATATTGTTATTGGCCGCTAAGTACTCTCGCAGGATCAATATTGCTGGCGCGACGCGCCGGATACCAACTTGCCAAAAGACTCAGCACGAGTGCTGTCACCAGCACGTAAATCACATCCAGCCAGTGTAATTCCGATGGCAGGAAGTCAATGAAATAGATATCGCCGGACAGGAACTGATGGCCGATAAGCGCCTCAATACCGTTAATGATCGGCGTCAGTTGCAGCGAGACAACCACCCCAATGACGACGCCTATCAGGCTACCGAACAGCCCCGCCAGCAGGCCGTACCAGACAAAAATGGCACGGATAAGGCCATCTTTAGCCCCCAGGGTTCTTAATACCGCAATATCGCCGCTCTTGTCTTTTACCGCCATCACTAACGTGGAAACGATATTAAAACAGGCCACGCCAATCACCAGCACCATCGCCAGATACATAATGGCGCGGATCATCTGGATATCGCGATACATATAGCCGTATGTACCGATCCAGCTCTTAATGTACACATAGTTATTGGTGACTTCACCCGCGTCTCGCACCAGCTTATTGGCGTTAAACACGTCGTTCACTTTCAGCGCGATCCCGGAAACGCTGGATCCCATATCCAGGTATTGCTGCGCATCTTCCATTGGGATCATGGCAAAGCTGTGATCGAGCTGACCGCTCAGTTGCAGGATCCCCGTGACGTGCAAACGCACGCGTTTAGGCTGCTGTAACTTATGATCCGCACTGGCGTTAGGGATCATAATCGATACCCAGTCGCCCTGCTTCACCTTCAGCGCATCGGCAATTCCCTTACCAATAATGATTTGTTGCTCACCCGCTTTGAAATTATCCCATGCGTGGTTTTGCACAAACGAGGGTAGCGCGCTTAAACGCTGCTCCTGCTGCGGATCAACGCCCTTCACCTGCACTGCGCGTAGGTTCGCCCCACTCTCCACCAGCCCGGTAAAGTTAATATAAGGCGCCGCAGCAGCAATGCCTGGTACCTTCTGTACCTTGTCGAGCGCTTCCTGCCAGTTGTTCCACGGCTGATTCACGGCTTCAATCTCACCGTGCGGCACCACGGCCAGAATACGGTTGTTAAGCTCACGCTCAAATCCGTTCATGGCGCTTAAGCCGACGATCAATACCGCTACGCCCAACGCAATGCCAACGGTGGAAATCACGGAAATCAGCGAGACCATGCCACCGCGCCGCCGACCACGGCTAAAACGCAAACCAATCAATAACGATAAAGGCGAAGCCATTACTCAGCTCCCATCAGGCTCAGTTCAGCCGTCAGGCGACCATCGCGCATTTCAAGCTGGCGGCTCATGCGCTTCGCCAGTTGCAGATCGTGTGTCACCACCAAAAATGCCGTGCCCTGAGAGCGGTTCAGCTCACCCAGAAGCTCGAAAATGCTGTCCGCGTTACGCGCATCAAGGTTACCCGTTGGCTCATCCGCCAGTACCAGGCGCGGGTTATTCACCAGCGCACGAGCGATGGCCACGCGCTGGCGTTCACCGCCTGAAAGTTCAGACGGACGATGGCTGGCACGATGGTCCAGCCCTACTGCTTTCAGCATATCCCGTGCGCGCTCGGTGATTTCAGCCGGTTTTTTCTTGCCGATCAGCAACGGCATCGCCACGTTTTCCAGCGCGGTAAAGTCCGGCAGCAGATGGTGGAACTGATAAATGAAGCCCAGCTTCTGATTGCGCAGTTCCGCTTTCGCCGCCGACGAGAGTTTGCTCATCGGCTGACCGCTAAAAATGACATCGCCGGAAGTTGGCGTATCCAGCCCGCCTAACAGATGCAGCAACGTACTCTTACCGGAACCGGAGCTGCCGACAATCGCCATCATCTCACCTTCACCGACGCAAAAACTGACATCGTGCAGTACATCGGTCTGCACTGTGCCTTCCTGATAGCGTTTGCACAGGTTGTCGCATTGCAACAGGATCTTATTCATAACGTAAAGCCTCAGCGGGTTGAGTGGCGGCAGCGCGCCAGGAAGGATAAAGCGTAGACAGCAGCGCGATGGCCATCGCCACCAGCGCAATGACGATAACCTGCAGCGGCTCAATGGCGACCGGCAGCGCAGCCCCATCCAGAAGCACACCGATAATTGGCATCAGGTTGTTCAGTTGACTGGCGAGTAATGCGCCCAGCACCGCGCCCAGCAGCGCGCCGATAATCCCGGCACTGGCCCCCTGCACCATAAACACCATCATTATCTGCCGCGGCGTCAGCCCCTGCGTTTGTAGAATCGCCACTTCCCCTTGCTTCTCCATTACCATCAGACCCAGCGAGGTAATAATATTAAATGCCGCCACCGCCACGATCAGGCTAAGCAGCAGCCCCATCATGTTTTTCTCCATACGCACGGCCTGGAACAATTCCCCTTTGCGCTCGCGCCAGTCCTGCCATTTGGTACCTTGCGGCAGCGTTTGCTGGCTCAGCGTATCAACCTTTAACGGTTCGTTCAGCCACAGACGCCAGCCGGTAATATTGCCCACCGGGTAACGCATCAAACGTGACGCATCCTGGATGTTGGTCAGCATCTGGTAGCCGTCGACTTCGCTGTTGGCGGCGAAGGTGCCAATTACCGTAAACAGACGCTGGCTCGGCAGACGTCCCATCGGGGTAAACTGGCTGGCTGAGGGCACCATCACGCGAATTTGATCGCCACGATTAACACCCAGTTGCCCGGCAAGCTGCTCTCCGAGGATGACATTATACTTACCCGGCTGCAGATCTGTTTGCTTCACATTGACCAGATATGGCGTTAATGGATCTTTTTGCGCCGGGTCAATACCCAGCATCACGCCGACTGCCACGCTACGCGCACTTTGCAGTACCACATCCCCTGTGGTTATCGGTGCGACGCGGTTGACGCCGTTCAACACCACCGCTTTTTCCGGTAGCTGTTGCGGGTTTAGGGAACCCTGTTCAGACGAGAGGACGGCCTGAGGCATCAGGCCAAGAATATTGTTTTGCAGCTCGCGCTCGAAACCGTTCATCACCGACAACACCGTAACCAGCGCCATTACCCCGAGAGTAATGCCAATGGTGGAGAGCCAGGAAACGAAGCGACCGAAGCGATCTGCTGCACGCCCACGCATATAACGCAGGCCAATGAATAGAGCGACAGGTTGGTACATGAAATCCGTCTGGTTGCTGTTAGCAAAGTCACGAGTATATAAGCGAAAGCGGAATGGGTAAATGACTGAACCGTAAGTGTTCGTCAGCACTATTCTTAAAAGTATAAATAAATCAAACCGCTAAAGTTGTCCCTCTCCCCTGCAACCCTGATCCCTGACCTTTATCCTAAAAAAACAAAATGCAGACAGTTACGCATTACAGCACACAGCGGGTTGCGCAGGATGGCAGGCTATTGCAATCAATATGGATGCGCCGTCTCAATGAATAAAAAAGAACTATGGATTAATCAAATCAAGGGGTTATGCATTTGTCTGGTGGTGATTTACCACTCGGTGATCACATTTTACCCGCACCTCACCACTTTTCAGCATCCACTGTCAGAGGTGTTGAGCAAATGCTGGATTTACCTCAATTTGTACCTGGCACCGTTTCGCATGCCGGTGTTTTTCTTTATTTCGGGGTATCTGATCCGCCGCTACATCGATAACGTCCCGTGGACAACCTGCGTGGATAAACGGATCTGGAGTATCGCCTGGGTGCTGGTGCTTTGGGGAGTGGTGCAATGGCTGGCGTTGGTGGCGCTCAATAACTGGCTCGCCCCGCAGCGCGATCTGACCCATGCCGCCAACGCCGCTTATGCGGATTCGATTGCGGGTTTTACCCACGGGATGCTGACCGCCAGTACCAGCCTGTGGTATCTGTACGCACTGATTGTCTATTTTGTTCTGTGTAAAATTTTCAGCCGTTGGGCGATGCCGCTGTTAGCGTTATTTGTGGCGCTGAGCGTGGCGATCAATTTTTTCCCGACCCCGTGGTGGGGAATGAACAGCGTGATTCGCAATTTGCCCTGGTATAGCCTCGGCGCATGGTTTGGCGCAATGCTGATGGCGTGGATCAAGGAGGTGCCCCTGCGCCGTCATGCGGTCATTGTTCTGGGTTGCACAATCGTCGCCATCATCGCGTGGCTGGCAAATGTCTCGCTATTGCTTTCTCTCCTTTCCATTGCGCTGATCATGAAGCTGTTTTATCAGTTCGAGCTCCACTTTGGCATGCGCGCGTCCAGTCCGTTAAGCGTGATTGGCGCCAATACCATCGCCATCTACACCACACACCGTATTCTGGTTGAGCTGTTCAGCTTAACGCTTATCCCCAAAATCAATCATGCCGCCTGGCCTGCATACGCGGAGCTGGCCATGCTACTGGTGTATCCGTTCGCCTGTCTGCTGCTGTGCACCCTGTTTGGCCTGCTGGTGCGTAAGATTTCACAAAAAACCGTGGCCGATCTGCTCTTTTCCCCGCCCTCTTTATCGCTCGCCTCGCGCTAACCCCTACGCGCTTTTGCCCCCATTTGGGGGCGAATCAATTTGCTTATGAGAAACGATCACGGATAATAAAGAACATTGCTTATCAGATGTATATCTAAACGAGATCCTGACAACCGAATGCCTGAACAACATCGTTACACGCTCCCAACGGGCGCTTCCGATCAGCGCCAGTTGGGTGAGCTTACGGGTGCCGCCTGCGCAACGCTGGTCGCCGAAATCGCCGAACGTCACGCGGGTCCAGTGGTGCTGATCGCGCCGGACATGCAAAATGCTTTGCGTCTGCATGATGAAATTCGTCAGTTTACAGACCAGATGGTGATGAACCTGCCCGACTGGGAAACGCTTCCCTATGACAGCTTTTCTCCCCATCAGGAGATTATCTCCTCACGGCTCTCCACGCTGTATCAACTGCCCGCCATGCAGCGCGGCGTGCTGATCGTTCCGGTAAATACGCTGATGCAGCGTGTCTGTCCGCACAGCTATCTGCACGGTCATGCGCTGGTCATGAAAAAAGGCCAGCGGCTTTCGCGCGACGCCCTGCGCGAACAACTGGACAGTGCTGGCTATCGCCATGTTGATCAGGTCATGGAACACGGCGAATACGCCACGCGTGGCGCATTGTTAGATCTGTTCCCGATGGGCAGCGAATTGCCTTATCGTCTGGATTTCTTTGATGACGAAATCGACAGCCTGCGTCTGTTTGATACTGACACTCAGCGCACGCTGGAAGAAGTCGATGCCATTAATTTGCTGCCCGCACACGAATTCCCGACTGACAAAACGGCCATCGAACTGTTCCGTAGTCAGTGGCGTGATACGTTTGAGGTAAAACGCGACGCCGAGCATATTTATCAACAGGTCAGCAAAGGCACGTTACCTACGGGGATTGAATACTGGCAGCCGCTGTTTTTCAGCGAGCCGCTGCCGCCGCTGTTCAGCTACTTCCCCGCCAATACGTTGTTGGTAAATACCGGCGATATCGAGACCAGCGCTGCACGCTTCCAGGCCGATACCCTGTCACGCTTTGAGAATCGCGGCGTTGATCCGATGCGCCCGCTTCTGCCACCGGAATCGCTGTGGCTGCGGGTTGATGAGCTGTTTTCTGAACTTAAACGCTGGCCGCGTGTTCAGCTGAAAACCGAGAGTCTGCCGAAGAAAGCGGCGAATACCAACCTCGGGTTCCAGAAGCTGCCAGATATCGCCGTTCAGGCACAGCAAAAAGCACCGTTAGATGCATTACGTAAATTCCTTGAAGGCTTTACCGGTCCGGTAATTTTCTCGGTGGAAAGTGAAGGACGCCGGGAAGCGCTAGGCGAACTGCTCGCCCGCATCAAAGTCGCGCCGAAGCGGATATTGCGACTCGACGAAGCCGTAGACAACGGTCGTTATCTGATGATTGGCTCAGCCGAGCACGGCTTCATCGATAGCAAACGCAATCTGGCGCTGATTTGTGAAAGCGATCTGCTCGGTGAACGCGTGGCGCGTCGCCGCCAGGATTCTCGTCGCACCATCAACCCGGACACGTTAATTCGTAACCTCGCGGAGCTGCACCCCGGTCAGCCAGTGGTGCATCTGGAGCACGGCGTGGGTCGCTATGCCGGTATGACCACGCTGGAAGCAGGCGGCATTACCGGTGAATACCTGATGCTCACCTATGCCAACGACGCCAAACTGTATGTGCCGGTGTCGTCGCTGCATCTGATCAGCCGCTACGCCGGCGGCGCGGAAGAGAATGCGCCGCTGCATAAACTGGGCGGTGATGCCTGGTCACGCGCCCGACAGAAAGCCGCTGAGAAGGTTCGCGATGTCGCGGCAGAGCTGCTGGATATTTATGCCCAGCGCGCAGCGAAAGAAGGCTTTGCCTTTAAGCATGACCGTGAACAGTATCAGCTGTTTTGCGACAGCTTCCCGTTTGAAACCACGCCGGACCAGGCGCAGGCGATCAACGCGGTACTCAGCGATATGTGTCAACCGCTGGCCATGGACCGCCTGGTGTGTGGCGATGTCGGCTTTGGTAAAACCGAAGTCGCGATGCGTGCCGCCTTTCTCGCCGTAGAGAATCACAAGCAGGTTGCCGTGTTGGTACCGACCACCCTGCTCGCTCAGCAGCACTTCGACAACTTCCGCGACCGCTTTGCCAACTGGCCGGTACGCATTGAGATGCTGTCCCGTTTCCGTAGCGCTAAAGAGCAAGCGCAGATTCTGGAGCAGGTTGCCGAAGGTAAAATCGATATTCTCATCGGCACTCACAAACTGCTGCAAGCGGATGTGAAGCTAAAAGATCTGGGGCTGCTAATTGTCGATGAAGAGCACCGTTTCGGCGTTCGCCACAAAGAGCGTATCAAGGCAATGCGCGCGGATGTAGATATTCTGACTCTGACGGCAACGCCAATTCCACGCACGCTCAACATGGCGATGAGCGGCATGCGCGATCTGTCGATCATCGCCACACCGCCCGCTCGTCGTCTGGCGGTCAAAACCTTCGTGCGCGAATATGACAACCTGGTGGTACGCGAGGCTATCCTGCGTGAAGTTATGCGCGGAGGACAAGTTTATTATCTCTTTAACGACGTCGAAAATATCCAGAAAACCGCTGACAGATTAGCGGAACTGGTGCCGGAAGCGCGCATTGGTATCGGCCACGGGCAAATGCGCGAGCGCGAACTGGAACGCGTGATGAACGATTTCCACCATCAGCGTTTTAACGTGCTGGTGTGTACCACCATTATCGAAACCGGGATCGACATTCCCACTGCCAACACTATCATCATTGAACGAGCTGACCACTTCGGTTTAGCGCAATTGCATCAGCTACGGGGTCGTGTGGGACGCTCACACCATCAGGCATACGCCTGGCTGCTAACGCCGCATCCAAAAGCGATGACCACCGACGCACAAAAACGCCTGGAAGCCATCGCCTCGCTGGAAGATTTAGGTGCAGGTTTTGCGCTGGCAACCCACGACCTCGAAATTCGTGGCGCTGGGGAACTGCTGGGCGAAGATCAAAGTGGCTCCATGGAAAGCATCGGTTTCTCACTGTATATGGAGCTGCTGGAAAACGCTGTCGATGCGCTCAAAGAAGGGCGTGAACCGTCGCTGGAAGATCTCACCAGCCAGCAAACCGAAGTCGAACTGCGCATGCCATCGCTTCTGCCGGATAACTATATCCCGGATGTCAACACGCGACTGTCGTTCTACAAGCGCATTGCCAGTGCGAAAGGCGAAACCGAGCTGGAAGAAATTAAGGTCGAGCTGATAGACCGTTTTGGCCTGCTGCCCGACCCGGCCCGGACGTTGCTGGATATTGCCCGTTTACGCCAGCAGGCGCAGAAACTGGGGATCAGAAAGCTCGAAGGCAATGAAAAAGGCGGTACTATTGAGTTTGCCGAGAAAAACCATGTTAACCCAGTCTGGCTAATTGGTTTACTGCAAAAACAACCGCAGCACTTCCGTCTGGATGGTCCAACACGCCTGAAATTCATGCAGGAGTTGGGCGAGCGTAAAGCACGGATCGACTGGGTTCGCCAGTTTATGCGCCAGCTTGAAGAAAACGCAGTAGCCTAGCGTCAAGCCGGGTGAGCCCTCCGCTCACCCGGCCTGATGAATTTACAAACTCTTTGCACTTCCCTGCACTTCCCGACACTGCAAACCGCCATAATTCTTGTTTACTTTTACATAATAAAAACCACGTAAAAACAATGGATTTATGGTGATGTTAAACAATAAACGACTCTCTCGCTGGTTAGCATTTTTTACGCTTGCCGCGACCTTCGCGTTAGCACTTCCGGCCCAGGCAAATACCTGGCCGCTGCCGCCACCGGGAAGCCGCGTGGTGGGTCAGAATGCCGTTCACGTTGTCGAAGACAATGGCGGTTCTCTGGAAGCGATTGCGAAAAAATACAATGTCGGCTTTCTGGCGCTGCTACAGGCCAACCCCGGCGTTGACCCTTACGTACCACGACCTGGCAGCGTGCTGACTATTCCGTTGCAAACCCTGCTGCCGGACGCGCCGCGCGAAGGCATTGTTATCAACCTCGCCGAACTGCGTCTTTATTATTACCAGCCGGGGACAAATTCGGTGACCGTGTATCCTATTGGTATTGGCCAGTTAGGCGGTGACACGCTGACGCCCACAATGGTAACCACCATCTCTGATAAACGTGCCAACCCGACCTGGACGCCTACGGCAAATATCCGCGCGCGATACAAAGCGAACGGGATCGACCTTCCTGCCGTGGTGCCTGCCGGGCCGGATAACCCGATGGGCCATCATGCCATTCGCTTAGCGGCATACGGCGGTGTGTACCTGCTGCACGGAACTAATGCTGACTTTGGCATCGGAATGCGCGTCAGTTCCGGCTGTATTCGTCTACGCGACGGTGATATCGAAACCCTGTTCCGTCAGGTGAAGCCAGGAACCAAGGTCAATATTATCAATACGCCAATCAAAGCATCTGTTGAACCTAACGGCGTGCGCCTGGTTGAAGTACACCAGCCGTTGTCCGAAAAAATCAATGACGACCCGCAATTGCTGCCGATCGTGCTGAACGCATCCATGCAGACGTTTAAGAATGCGGCGCAAACGGACTCTGCCGTCATGGAACATGCGATGGAGATTCGCTCAGGCATGCCGGTCGATGTCACCCGTCATCACGACGTTGCTCAACAACCGCTGTAAACTCAGCGCATAAAAAACCCCCGCTGGATTTTATTCCGCGGGGGTTTTTTATTTAACTCGCAGTGGCATTGCGATGGGTTAAATCTTATTTGTAGATAACTGCAGTCCCGTGGAGGGTGTTAGGACCGGTAACGGAAGTAATACGGAAAGACTTCGCCCCCATCTCATCCGCTTTCTGCGCCAGTTGATCTTCCAGAGAACCTAAGTTAGTCCCCGCATTCGCAGAAATAGTACCGACTTTCTGTTGGCCCGCAGGTGTGGCCTGAACTTCAACGGCAGCAAAGCTTGCAAATGAGAGTGAGCTAAGAACAGCAGCAACAAACAGAGTTTTTACGTTTTTCATGATAGTGACCTTTAGCAGATGAATGTGTGTCGCAAAGATTAACTTAACGATCGATATGTAAATCATAGATGTGATCCAGGTCACACGTCAACACTTTTTTGTAATGATCGTTATATAAAATACAAAGACCTTATTTTTCATATCAATAGCGTTAAATTATTTTTATCGCTAATCCGCTGGAGTGTGCAGTCGAATATTTTTATAATGGTTATTCAATAAACCCAACAAAGGTACATCGGCGCCATGACAACTGAAATGACAGGTTGTGCTAAAAAAAGCCGTGGCCGACCAAAAGTGTTCGACAGGGAAGCCGCGCTTGATAAGGCCATGACACTCTTCTGGCAGCACGGGTATGAAGCGACATCGCTCGCCGATCTGGTAGAAGCAACCGGCGCAAAAGCGCCCACGCTGTATGCGGAGTTCACCAATAAAGAGGGGTTGTTTCGTGCCGTACTGGACCGCTACATCACCCGCTTCGCGGCGAAACATGAAGCCCAGTTATTTTGTGAAGAAAAAAGTCTTGAGTGCGCGCTGGAAGACTATTTCACCGCAATAGCAACCTGCTTTACCAGTAAAGACACCCCGGCGGGATGTTTCATGATTAACACATCCGCGACACTGGCGGCCTCTTCCCGGGATATTGCGCACACGGTGAAATCCCGCCATGCAATGCAGGAACAGACGCTTACCCAGTTCCTTCACCAGCGCCAGCAACGAGGCGAAATTCCGGCCCATTGCGACGTGCAAAAACTGGCCGAATACCTGAACTGTATTTTACAGGGTATGTCGATCAGCGCCCGTGAAGGCGCGACGTTTGAAAAACTGATGCAGATCGCACACACGACTCTGCGACTGTGGCCTGAACTTATCAAAGTTTAACCCTTTCCCGCTATTTCCCCGCAGTACTGACACCACCGGGAGCTGATTAAGCCCCCGGTTAGATTCCCGCGGATTATCCCTACATTATTCAGTGTTTTCAGCATCTTATCCGATCATTTTTTGTAAAATGTATTGATAACAACAATTATTATCAGCAATATTCGCATTTGTTTTAACGCCTGTTTCACAATGTAACCATCGGTTTCTCTACCGCCATAACAAAAACAGATCGACTCTTTTTAAAAGGAATACAAATGCATAAGCGTCTCTGGGTGCTCAATCCTCTCTTGTTGTCTTTAACTCTCCCAGCCATCGCGGCTGAGGAAGATAACCTCATCGTCAGTGCCAACCGTAGTCAACGCACCGTGGCAGAAATGGCGCAAACGACCTGGGTTATTGAAGGAAGTGAGATTGAACAGCAGGTTCAGGGGGGGAAAGAGTTCAAAGATGTTCTTGCTCAGTTAATCCCAGGAATCGATGTCAGCAGCCAGGGGCGCACAAACTACGGCATGAATATGCGCGGTCGTGCCATCGTAGTACTGATAGACGGTGTCCGTCTGAACTCCTCGCGTACTGACAGTCGTCAACTTGATTCTATTGATCCGTTTAACATCGCACACATTGAAGTCATCTCAGGTGCAACCTCACTGTATGGCGGCGGCAGTACCGGTGGGTTAATCAACATTGTCACCAAAAAAGGCCAGCCGGAGCGTGAAGTAGAACTCGAACTGGGGAGTAAAAGTGGCTTCAATAACAGTAACGATCATGATGAACGCGTTGCCGCGGCGGTGAGCGGAGGAACCGATCGCGCTTCCGGGCGCATGTCCGTCGCGTATCAACGGTTTGGCGGCTGGTATGACGGCAATCACGATGCCCTGCTGCTGGATAACACCCAAACCGGTCTGCAGCACTCCGATCGTCTGGATGTGATGGGCACCGGAACGATTGAGCTTGACGACAACCGCCAGTTACAACTGGTTACGCAGTATTATAAGAGCCAGGGGGATGACGATTACGGACTGGATCTTGGCGAGAACATGTCCGCCGTGACGGGAAACGGTAAGGCTTATACCAGCAGCGGACTGAATTCCGATCGTATTCCCGGCACCGAGCGTCATCTGATCAGCCTGCAGTATTCAGACGCGGATTTCTTCGGCCAGAACCTGGTCAGCCAAATCTATTACCGTGACGAATCGCTGAAATTCTACCCCTTCCCTACGCTGAGCAAAGGCAAGGTCACCAGTTTCTCCGCATCTCAGCAGGACACAGACCAGTTTGGTGCCAAAATCACCCTCAACAGCCAGCTGATGGACAACTGGGAGCTGACGTGGGGTGTCGATGCCGATCACGAAACCTTCGATTCCAATCAGAAATTCTTCGATCTGGCCTGGTCCCTGCCCTCCGGCGGTATGGACAACCGAACCGCTTATACTACCGGGCGTTACCCCAGTTACAGCATCACCAACTTCGCGCCTTTCCTGCAGAACAGCTATGACATTAACGACATCTTTACCCTCAGCGGCGGTGTGCGCTATCAATGGACCGAAAACAGGGTGGATGATTTCGTTGGCTATGCCCAACAACAGGGAATTGCCACCGGCCTGGCAAACTCCGCCGATACCATTCCTGGCGGTAAAACCGATTACGATAATTTCCTGTTTAACGCCGGTATTCTCGCCCACCTGACCGACCGTCAGCAGACATGGTTTAACTTCTCTCAGGGCGTGGAGCTTCCGGACCCGGGGAAATATTACGGTAACGGCACCTATTCCCTGGTTGGCGATCATTACCAGCTCCAGCGCAGCGTCAACGTGGCGGACTCACGCCTGGAGGGGATTAAAGTTAACTCCTACGAACTGGGATGGCGCTACACTGGCGACAGTCTGCGCACGCAGCTGGCCGCTTACTACTCTACTTCGGATAAATCGATCGTTATCAACCGCAGCGATATGACCATTAACGTCCAGCCCGACGATCGCCGTATTTATGGCCTTGAAGGTGCGGTGGATTATTTCATTGCGGATACGGACTGGAGTCTGGGCGGCAACTTCAACGTCATTAAATCGGAAGTGAAGCAAAACGGTAAGTGGCAGAAATGGGATGTCACCCTGGCTTCCCCGTCCAAAGCCACCGCGTGGGTCGGCTGGGCACCTGAACCGTGGACATTGCGCGTACAGAGCCAGCAAACATTTGATCTGACGGACGCCAGCGGCAATAAGCTGGACGGCTATAACACGATGGACTTTATCGGCAGCTATCAGCTCCCGTTGGGTAAACTGACCTTTAGCGTAGAAAACCTGCTGAATGAAGAATACACCACGCTGTGGGGACAACGTGCGCCACTGCTGTACAGCCCAACCTACGGTAGCCCGTCACTGTATGAATACAAAGGCCGGGGCCGCACGTTTGGTCTGAACTACGCCTTAACCTTCTGATAAAAAAAGCCCCCCAGCCTGAGCGAATGGGGGGCTAATGTTCAGGATAATGCTATTTTACGCTTTGTTATTCAGTACCAACTGTCCGTTGTTATCCAACGGAATTTGCGCGCCGGGGTCCTTCTCCATACGGATTTTCCCCTGCTGATCGCCAATTTTGTACGTCACGTCGTAGCCCAGCATTTTTTCAGATTTGTCATACACCGTTTTACAACGCTGCTGCGTAGTAGTGTACGTATCATTTTCTTGCATCGAACCCTGGATCTGGTTACCTGCATAACCGCCGCCTAAAGCACCGGCCACGGTAGCAATATCTTTACCGCGTCCGCCGCCAAACTGATGGCCGATAACGCCACCAGCAACCGCACCCAACACGGAACCCGCGATACGGTTTTCATCTTGTACCGGCTTACGGTGCGTGACCGTCACGTTCCGACACTCCTGGCGCGGTGTTTTTACCGACTCTTTAATCGGTGTTGCAGAGACAACTTGTGCATACTGTGGGCCACGCTCAAAAACGTTAAGACTGGCCACCGCTGCAACACCCAGCGCAGCAGCTACGCCAATCCCTATACCCGCCAACATAGATTTATTCACGGGACTTCCTCCTTTTTTGCTATTAGCAACAACTTTGCAACAGAAGGTAAGGAATGCCAATCAGATTACGGATGAAAATAGCACGAGGAGGAGCGAAGGCAGGATGATTCGGAGAACTCTGAAGGAAGGCGCCGGATAAGTACAAACATCCGACGCCATAAGCCGTATTAATGCAGTTTCAGACGCGGGCGGATCACCCGGTTAATGCTGCCAACCAGCATCATCAGACCGGTTTTAAAGTAACCGTGCAGAGCAATCTGGTGCATGCGGTACAGTGAGATGTACACAAAGCGCGCAATACGCCCTTCTACCATCATCGAACCACGGGTCAAGTTACCCATCAGGCTACCCACGGTAGAGAAGTTAGAAAGTGAAACCAGAGAGCCGTGGTCTTTGTACTGATACGCTTTCAGCGGCTTGCCGTTCATCTGCGCCAAAATGTTGTTCATTGCGCAGCTTGCCATCTGGTGCGCAGCCTGAGCGCGCGGCGGCACAAAACCACCTTCCGGGCGAGCGCAGGAAGCGCAGTCGCCAATCGCGTACACGTCGGGATCGCGCGTGGTCTGCAGAGTCGGCTCAACCACCAGTTGGTTAATACGATTGGTTTCCAGACCGCCAATGTCTTTCATAAAGTCTGGCGCTTTGATCCCCGCAGCCCACACCATCAGATCGGCTTCAATGTACTCGCCATCCTTGGTATGCAGTCCGCCTTCATCAGCGCTGGTTACCATCGTCTGGGTCAGTACGCGTACGCCCAGTTTGGTTAACTCATTATGCGCAGCACTGGAAATACGCGGCGGCAACGCAGGCAGAATACGCTCACCGGCTTCTACCAGCGTAACGTTCAGCGCTTCGTTGGTCAGCCCTTTGTAACCATAGCTGTGCAGCTGTTTTACCGCATTGTGCAGCTCGGCTGAGAGTTCAACCCCCGTCGCACCGCCGCCGACAATGGCGATATTTACTTTGCCGTTAGCGCCCAGATTCGCGGAGTACTTCAGGAACAGATTCAGCATCTCCTGGTGGAAACGACGCGCCTGATGCGGGTTATCCAGGAAAATGCAGTTTTCTTTGACGCCCGGCGTATTGAAATCGTTGGAGGTACTGCCCAACGCCATCACCAACGTGTCATACGGGACTTTGCGCTCAGGAACCAGCAGTTCGCCCTTCTCATCGCGCAGCTCGGCAAGAGTAATGGTTTTCGCTTCGCGATCGATATCCACCACCGAACCCAACTGAAACTGGAAACCGTGGTTACGGGCATGCGCCAGATAGCTCAGCGCATCCACGCCTTCGTCCAGGGAACCCGTCGCGACTTCATGCAGTAACGGTTTCCATAAATGGCTGTGGTTTCTGTCCACCAGCGTGATTTTGGCCTTTTTCTTGCGCCCCAGCTTTTTACCCAGCTGCGTCGCCATTTCCAGTCCGCCAGCACCACCGCCGACAATCACGATTCTTTTTAATGGTGTAGTCAACGTGACCCCCTTAAATTTATTAACCAATTGTTAATTAAAAGTTATAGGCATAGCCTTTAATTAACAACAAGTTACGATAATGAAAATGTTCTTCGAGAGTGAGAATAACACGAACGGTGCATTGGTCATACCAAAATTGATGTGTATCAAGTTTTGATGCTGAAAAGATAGACAACACGAACTTTAAGAACAAAAAAACCAGCCCGAAGGCTGGTTTTTTACACGTTCATTGAGGATTAACCTAACGTCTTGAACGCTTTGATGCGCTGCAAATGCGGGGAGATATTCTTAAACTTGTGCGTCTGCTCTTCGTCCCAGACTATCTCGTAAAAATGATGCAGCTCTTCTGACGAACGCTGACTATTGAGCGCTTCATCATGACGTGACAGGATCACCAGGCAGCGATCGCGATTCTTTTCGCGGAAATTGGTCACGCATTTTGTCGCGATATCGGCATACTCTTCAGGCCTGTCGATTTTTCCTTCCATGTTCTCATACGGGAACAGGTTGGGATTAAACACTACCTGACGAATATCACACAGGAAACCAATCCGTTCAGCCCAATATCCCCCGAGCCCCACGCCACAAATCAGCGGACGGTCGTCCACATTAAGCTGCAGCATTTTGTCCACTTCTTTCAGTAGATGCTGCATGTCATGTTTAGGATGCCGCGTACTGTAGCTAATCAGCCTGACATCCGGGTCGATGAACTGTAGCTGCAACACCTTTTCGTGGTTGCCCGGGCTGTTAGAGTCAAAACCGTGTAAATAGATAATCATCGCATCCTCGCCAAACTTGCGTTAATGACCTGCTTTCTCTTGCTGCCAGCGCTCATGAAGCTGGTTGAGCTGGGCGCTTACCGTCTTCCAGCGTGCCGAGTCCATCAGTTCCTGACGTGAAAATGAACCTTTATGATACAAACGTGTAACACGTTCTGCATTGATCGGCGACAGATTATCTAACACACTGACCGCTCCTTTACGATTATTGCAGACCAGGATCATATCGCAACCCGCATCCAGCGATGCCTGACCACGTTCCGCATAGCTTCCCATAATCGCCGCCCCTTCCATCGACAAATCATCGGAGAAAATGACGCCATCGAAACCAAGCTCCTGACGCAGCACCGTTTTCAGCCAGTGTGGCGAACCGCTCGCCGGACGCGGGTCCACGTCACTGTAGATGACATGCGCAGGCATAATGGCATCGAGTTTGTTTTCCGTAATCAACGTCTGGAACACGGACATATCTTTTGCACGAATTTCGGCTTCTGAACGTGGATCGGTTGGGGTTTCTTTATGCGAATCCGCCGTCACTGCCCCATGCCCGGGGAAATGTTTACCGGTAGTTTTCATGCCAGCAGCATGCATACCGTCAATGAAGCGGGTCGCCATAGCCAGCGCTTTCCGCGGATCGGCATGGTAAGAGCGTTCGCCAATCGCCGCGCTGATATGCCCCACATCCAGCACCGGCGCAAAACTGATATCTATATCCATTGCGATCATTTCGCTGGCCATTAGCCATCCGGCGTCCTGAGCCAGATTGCCACCGTCTTCCAGACCGTGCAACGCAGCAAAGGATTGGGCCGCGGGCAGACGCGTAAATCCTTCGCGAAAACGCTGTACCCTGCCGCCTTCCTGATCTACCGCCACCACCAGATGATTGCCTGATGCCGCGCGAATCTGGCGCACTAATTCACGCAACTGTTCCGGGTCATGATAATTTCGGGTAAAGAGGATCAACCCACCTACCAGCGGATGCGCCAGAATCTCACGCTCTTCAGCGTCCAGCTCATACCCTTCGACATCCAACATTACTGGGCCCACACTGCTCTCCTTATCCTTTCATTATTAGCTGCCGCCAGGTTTCATCGGCCAGCCTGATAAATTGTCGATCGCCGGTTTGTCGCCAGCGATACTCAAACCACCCCGCTTTCAGCATTATGACCCAGGGCCGCCATCGTCTGACCTGCCGCCACAGCGCGTTTTGTTCAATGTGCGCTCGTTGGGCGTAGGCGCTAACCAGCCGTTGGTGCTGAGATTCGTCGTTGACCCAAACCGCCGCCAGCTCCAGAGCGATATCACCGTCTCCGGCATATTCCCAGTCAATCAGCCGCAGTCCTGATGCTGTACGTACGATGTTGTCACCGTGGATATCCATATGCAGAGGCCCCAGACGCAAAGGTCGAGGCTCACCGCTTTTCCTGAGTCGCTTCAACGCTCGCAACCAGCATGGCGTGCGACGCGCCGGATCGCCACACTGCCAGTACTGTTCGAGTAGCGGCAGCAGACTGATTCGCCAGCCCAATTGGGGTTGTTGGTGCAGATGATACAATAAGCCAGCGAGTTCGTCGGCGTCCGGTAATCTGGATTCAACCTTACCGTGAAAAAAGTCGACCGCCATCCACCCACGTATATAAAAGCGGGGGCGCGGCGCAAGGCTTTCAGGCAGATGCTTTAACGCGTGATAGTGGCGTAAGAAATGCGATTCCGGCGCGTCAGGGTCGTGATGACAGCGCAACACTAAGCGGTGGGTATCGTGTTTGATGATGCAGCTCCCGCCGCTCAGGCCGCTCTGGTTGGCTACGACGGGATGATACTGCGGGAAATAGCGCGACAACACCTCGTCGCGCGTTAGCCGGTTATTGTTGCTGTACGGCACCTTTACCTGACCAGATTATCTCGCCAGTTTGTACCAGCATTAATTGCATTTGCAGGGCCGGCGAATTGACGTTGCCGGAGGCGCTGGAATAAAGCACATACTGTGCGCCAACGTTACGGGCGATACCAATCGCTTTGCTGCGCGTTCCCAGACTGTCGTTCGGCGACAGACCTAACTGCTGTTTGGCGAGAGCCAACTGCTGGGCGGAAACCAGGGTAAACTTGCCGTTATTCGCCAGCGCGTTCCTCAAGGTCTCGGTGGCTTCACCGGCATTCAACGAGCCGTTGGTCCGGTTATTCACGCTATCAACCAGCAGAACGCCTCCCGCTTTGACGCCGTCAGCCTGCAGCATTTTACCGACCATCGGCTGCATAGCCCCGTTCCAGTCATAGTGACGTTGACGCGGCGTCGGCTGCGCCGTTTGGTCCTCGTGCTCAATCGGACCCGGCTGCTGCGGTATGCTTGGCACCGTTGGTACAACCGGCACCGGCTGTTGCGGCTGCGCGGGCTGTTCCGGCACCGGCTTCACTTCCTCTACGGGTGCGGGCTCACGTTGCGCCACACAGCCAGAGAGAAACATCGCCAGCGCGGCAATCAGTGCGTAGCGATTCATTTTGATCATCAAGATTCACCCCTTACAAATAAAGATAAAGTCTAACCTTGTGCGCCCCCAGAAAATTGGCGCTGCCGTACAGCGTCACCGACGAATGAGCCGGGATAGTCACGCTGCGTGGCGCTTCCAGAGGATGCATTTCCAGTCCTCTGGCGTCATACCAGTAAAACCGATAATGAACGGTAACGGGTTCTTGTCTTTCGTTATAAAGTCGCGAGGATGCTGAGGCCTGAATATCAGACGTGGTTAACGTCGGCTGTTCTGCTGTAATGCCCGACGCCAGAATCGTTGATTCCATCACCAGCGACTGTTCATCACTTACCGGGATTTCAGGATGTGCCCGACAGCCAGCCAGTAGCAGCAAGCTCAGTGAAAGTGCAATGCATCCTCTGGTCATGCTTAGAGACCTTTATGCGCAAGCATTGGACCCAGCGCACGTCCACCCAGCAGGTGCATATGAATGTGATACACCTCCTGACCGCCGTGACGATTGGTATTCATAATTAAACGATACCCATCCGCAGCAATGCCTTCCTGCTCGGCGATTTTCGCCGCTACGGTGATCATGCGACCCAACGCCTGCTCGTGTTCCGCCGTCACATCGTTGACGGTCGGGATCAGGACGTTAGGAATGATCAGAATGTGCGTAGGTGCCTGAGGGGAAATATCACGAAACGCAGTGACCAGTTCATCCTGGTACACGATATCTGACGGAATTTCACGACGGATAATTTTGCTGAATATAGTTTCTTCTGCCACGACGTTTTCCTTTTTCATTAACAGCCCAAGCGTTATGCCATGCTACGCCGGGTCACTCTGCGAGTATAGAGTATGAGCGAGTTACTCACGCTCTTTCAACTTTAACCCTCGATTTTTTAAGCAAAAAGCCCTGCCACTGTTGTTCTTATAACCATTTCCCGTCGCTATTGCTTAAGCATAGTACTGAAACAACATTTTACTTATGCCGTAGCATCTGTTTACACATTGAATGTGAATGCGTATATTTCGCATTTGTATTCGCGTGCGAACTTAATAATTTACAACCAAAGGGTTCATCACAACCTCAGTGATTCGAACTTAATATTAATAATTATCAAGGACTTTTCGATGTCTTTCACAACACACAACGGGGATGACCAACGCCAACCGGGGCTTGCCCCTTCTGTACTGGCAGCCTGCATCACGTTAGCACTATTGCCTTCCACCGGCCTCGCAGCCCCTGCTGAAGAGACGGTGATCGTTGAGGGCTCTGCTCCAGCCACATCCAGCGAGGAGCAGGATTACAGCGTTAAATCAACGACTGCTGGCACCAAAATGCAGATGACGCAGCGCGATATTCCGCAATCGGTCAGCATTATCAGTCAGCAGCGCATGGAAGATCAGCAACTGCAAACGCTGGGCGATGTGATGGACAACACGTTGGGGATAAGCAGAAGTCAGGCGGATTCAGATCGCAGTAGCTATTACTCTCGCGGATTTCAGATTGATAACTATATGGTCGATGGGATTCCGACCTATTTTGAATCCCGCTGGAATCTCGGTGATGCCCTTTCCGACACGGCCCTTTTTGAGCGTATCGAAGTGGTCCGTGGCGCAAACGGGCTAATGACCGGGACGGGTAACCCCTCAGCCTCGATTAATATGATCCGTAAGCATGCCACCAGCCGCGAGTTCACCGGTAATGTTTCTGCGGAATATGGCAGTTGGAATAAACAACGATATGTGACCGATCTTCAAAGCCCGCTCACGGCAGACGGCAACGTGCGCGGGCGCATCGTGGCGGGCTACCAGAATAACGACGCCTGGCTTGATCGCTACAATAGCGAAAAAATGTTCTTCTCCGGGATTGTCGATGCCGATCTGGGCGACACCACCAGCCTGTCTGCGGGTTATGAATACCAGCGCATTGATATCAACAGTCCAACCTGGGGTGGATTGCCGCGCTGGAATACCGACGGCAGTAAAAACAGCTATGACCGCTCGCGCAGCACTGCGCCGGACTGGGCGTACAACGATAAAGACTTCAACAAAGTGTTTGTCACCATCAAGCAACGTTTTGCCGATACCTGGCAGGCGACCATGAATGCCACCCACTCCGAGGTCAAGTTTGACAGTAAAATGATGTACGTCGATGCCTATGTCAATAAAGCCGATGGTACGCTGATTGGCCCGTATGGCAGCTATGGTCCGGGCTATGACTACGTCGGAGGTACCGGCTGGAACAGCGGCAAGCGTAAGGTGGATGCCGTCGATCTGTTCGCCGACGGCGGTTACGACCTGTTTGGTCGTCAGCATAATCTGATGCTGGGCGGCAGCTACAGCAAACAGAATAACCGTTACGAAAGCGCGTGGGCGAACGTATTCCCCAACGAAATCGGCAGTTTCTATACCTTCGATGGTAACTTCCCGGAAACCAACTGGAACCCGCAGTCATTGGCTCAGGACGATACCACGCACATGAAATCGCTCTACGCCGCAACACGTATTTCGCTGGCCGACCCACTGCATTTGATTGTCGGCGCGCGTTATACCAACTGGCGTATCGACACCCTCGCCTACAGCATGGAACAAAACCATACCACGCCGTATGCGGGCCTGGTGTATGACATTGACGATAACTGGTCTACGTACGCCAGCTATACCTCAATCTTTCAGCCGCAGAACAAGCGCGACAGTTCCGGTAAATATCTCTCCCCAATTACCGGCAATAACTATGAACTTGGCCTGAAGTCCGACTGGATGAACAGCCGTTTAACCACCACCCTCGCGGTCTTCCGCATTGAACAGGATAACGTGGGCCAATCAACCGGCGTACCAATTGCCGGTAGCAATGGCGACACGGCCTATAGAGCGATGGATGGAACGGTCAGCAAAGGGGTCGAATTCGAAGTTAACGGTGCGATCACCGATAACTGGCAGATGACGTTCGGCGCGACACGCTATGTTGCTGAAGACAACGAAGGCAATGCGGTAAACCCGAACCTACCGCGTACCACAGTAAAACTGTTTACCCGTTATCGCCTGCCAGCCATGCCGGAACTGACCGTGGGCGGTGGGGTTAACTGGCAGAATCGTGTTTATAGCGATACGGTCACGCCGTATGGCACATTCCGAGCGGAACAGGGAAGCTACGCCCTGGTCGATTTATTCACCCGCTATCAGGTGACGAAAAACTTCTCTGTGCAGGGTAACCTCAATAACCTGTTCGATAAAACCTACGACACCAATGTCGACGGTTCTATCGTCTATGGCGAGCCGCGCAACGTCAGCGTCACCGCCAGCTATCAGTTCTGATTCGAAACACATCACGCTCCACCTGCTCGTCAGGTGGAGTGATATTGATACATTGCGGCGAAAACTCCCCCCTTTTTTACACCACAATAGAGGTATCTCCTGCTACGACCAAGCGCAAAAAATCATCCCGACGATGATTTTTTATTTTTGGGTTCCACACCACACCTATATCCCAGCGTATTTGCTTTTCCATAGGCATTAATAAATTAACATTGGCGGGCAAAAAAGTACGAACGCTTGCGGGTAAAAAGGCAACGCCGTTACCACCAGCAATTAATGCCAGTAACGACGTCATATCATCCGTAGCGGACACCGTAACAGCCTTCAACTGGTTACTTTGGAGAAAATATGCAGTTTGTTCAGCAAGGCAAGGGCTGGTAGACGGATCGAGTTGGAGTAAGGGATATGCCGATAGTGCACTCTGAATATTCATATTGTGTATATCGCTATTCGCCGGCATAGCAAGCGCCAGCGTTTCCTCATAAAGAATATATGAAACCAGACCTTTACTTACAGGTGCCCGCACAAAACCAATATGCAACCGCCCCTCCAACAGCATTTTCATTTGAACACTAGAAGGAAGATGATTAATAACAACCTCACACTCAGGAACTTGCTGATGAAATTGTCTTATCCACTTTGGAACTTGCTGAAATGACGAAATCCCAAAGCCCATAAATAACTTTTCACGATTTTTTGAATTTACCTCTCTCGCATAGTTCAGAAATTCAATATGGGATTGTAAAAGCTCATTTGCTTTAGAGAAAAGCTGCTGCCCCAATACAGTTAAACTTGCGCCATGACGTCCGCGCAAAAAAAGAACGCCACCTGTCAAATGTTCCAGCGTCTGTATCTGCTTTGATAGTGCTGGTTGCGTCAAGAAGAGTTCTTTTGCAGCATTGCTGTAACTTCCTTTCATCGCCAAGGTAACAAAAGCTCGAAGCAGTTTTATATCTATTCCTTTCATTTATTGAACCCTGAAAAAAAATGGAATTATACAAATACCTATAACAGGCCCATGATAGCAAGGGATGGCAATAAAGAAAAATAACTGACCAGTAGAAAACTGTAAAAAAACCCATCAATTAACATTTAATTATAAAGGAATATAAATATGCCAAATGTAGCCGTGCTAACAAATGATTTGCAATATGAGTTTACGTATAAAATCACCCGATCGGCTCAGGAATTAGAACAAAAACTAACAGCATTTAATCAATTTCTTGATGGTGTCAGAAACCAAAACCAGGCCGTCATCCATTTGCAGTTAATAAACGATCCCGACGACCCCGCAGTACAGCGCCGCTATAAAAATCGCGCTGCGGGTATTCCAGCTTTGGCCGGGCGGCCAGAAAACCAAATAATCGACAGTATTTACCACCCTTCTGACCTCATCGTAGTAAAAGGGAGAGACAGTGGTTTCTTTAACAATAACCTCGATGAAACGCTGCAAAATCTGGGCATCAAAACGGTTATCGTGACCGGTTTGCAAACGCATGTCTGCGTTCAAACCACCGCTGCAGATGCTTTTTTCCGCGGATACAATGTGTGGGTGCCAGAGGACTGCGTTTTTGCCCCTTCCACAGATGACACCACTCGCGCCTTAGAGTGGCTTGCCAACTATTGCGCAACCGTTGCCCCTTCAACTGAGATTTTATCGCTGTTGGCAAAACATAGCGATCTTCCTGAGCGCAATGAAGGGAAATCCGCATGAAAAATCCATTAATACAGGAACTGGAACCGACAGATACCGTTGTTCTGGACCATGGGACAGGCGCTCGCCTTAGTCGAGAACTTGTCGAACTAATTGCGGAAATTCTCGGCGATACCTATCTGGGTACCATGGAAGACAGCGCCTTACTCGACCTACCGTCGCGACAAATTGCATTTACTACCGACTCTTTCGTTGTTACACCACTGATCTTTGGTAATGGGGATATCGGTAAAATTGCGGTATGCGGTACCGTCAACGATCTTGCTGTGAGTGGTGCACGTCCGCTGTATCTGACGCTGAGTCTTATTATTGAGGACGGCATGCCCATATCCGAACTCGTCACTGTTATTGAATCGGTCCGCGATACTGCTATTGCGGCAGACGTCAAAATCGTTGCCGGGGACACCAAAGTTGTTGGGAAGGGAGAAGCCGATCGTCTGTTCATTAACACGGCTGGCTTGGGCGTTCTTGAACAGTCCCCTGTTTCAATTAAAAACGTTCGTCCTGGGCAAAAAATAATACTGAGTGGCTATATTGGAAATCACTCTATCCACCTGCTATCCCTGCGAGAAGGACTAGGATTTGAACGAAATATCCTCAGCGACTGCGCCCCACTCAACATGATGATTCGCCAACTTCTCGATACCGTTCCTGCCGGAAAAATTACCTCAATGAGGGATGTAACTCGCGGTGGCCTCTCTGCAGTGCTTCATGAATATGCGCGTGCAGCAAAACATGAAATGCGTTGCGAGCGACAATCTTTGCCGATCCAGCCTGAAACAGCGATGGCGGCAAATATGCTGGGCGTCGATGTCATCAATCTTGCTAACGAGGGATGCCTTTGCTTGTTTGTAGAATCGGATAGTGCAGAAGAAGTGCTCAAACTCTTACAAGCGCACCCGCTTGGCCAAAAGGCCGCGATTATTGGCGAGGTATTAACAATCCCTCAAGCCAAAGTCAGCATGCTTGAACAGGATGGAACCGTATCGACTATAGAGGAGCTCTACGGTGCAGAATTGCCACGACTCTGCTAAGCAATGCGACGCAGTGGAAACCCGGCGTTACCGCATTTGCGGTATCGTCCAGGGGGTAGGATTTCGTCCTTTAGTCCATCGACTGGCTCGCACCTTCGAAGCCACAGGCTGGGTACTTAATGATTCCGAAGGCGTATTGCTGGAGCTACAGGCCACGTCCAGACATATCGCGCAACTCATTGATGAGCTAGTATCTAAACCGCCACCAATGGCCCGCATCAATAGTATTGTGGAAGTACCACGAGAAAATTCGGTTCAACAATACGCAGAATTTAGTATCCGTAAAAGCCGTCAGTTGGCGCGGATGGATACTATTATCCCACCAGATTCAAACGTCTGTCAGGATTGCCTTAATGAAATGTCTGACCCGCTAAACCCGAGGTATCGGTACGCTTTTATTAATTGCACCAACTGCGGGCCACGATACTCAATTATCCAGGCAATGCCTTATGATCGTTCACAAACAACAATGCAAGCCTTTGCAATGTGTCCTGCCTGTCAGCGTGAGTATGATGACATCAATAATCGCCGTTATCACGCGCAGCCCAATGCTTGTCCAGAATGCGGACCAAAACTGGACCTAAGGTCTTGCAACGGCGAAACGATAATCACAAACGATATCGTCAAATTTGCCCTAGCAAGGCTACAAGAGGGCGCGATTATTGCGATGAAAAGCCTTGGTGGTTTTCATCTGGTTGTTGATGCGAATAATGAAAATGCCGTTTCGCAACTGCGAAAGCGCAAGCACAGAGATGCCAAAGCTTTTGCTATTATGGTAAGGGATTCAAATCAGGCAGCTCGCATAGCCCGTGTCAGCGCGCATGAAAAAAAAATTCTGGAAAGTGTTGAGCGCCCAATCGTATTACTGCGTAAACGTAAAAATACACTGCCGGAAATCATCGCACCGCATAACCCCAATATTGGTGTCATGCTCCCATCAACACCACTTCAGTATTTAATGCTAGAAGATACCACAATGCCAGCCCTGGTGATGACCAGTGGTAATCTCTCAGGCCATCCAATCGTATTTGATAATACGAGTGCTATTGTGCAGTTGGGTGAAATCGCAGACTATTTTATTCTTAACGATCGTGACATTCATACTCGTGTCGATGATTCCGTTGTCCGTGTCATGACCCATGGTAATAACCTTTCATTCCTTCGGCGCTCACGAGGTTATGCCCCCTATCCTGTACACCTTACTTCCCGGGTTGATCCGATCATCGCTCTTGGCGCAGAACTAAAAACAACCGTGAGTATAGCGAAGGGTAATGAGGTGTTTATGAGCCAGCACATTGGCGATCTCAAAAATGATCTTACGTTTACATCACACCTTACGTGCGTTAATCATCTGCAAAAGCTTCTTAATATTGAGCCGAAGGTTGTGGCTTGCGATCTCCATCCAGCGTTTCGCTCGACGCGTCGTGCACTGGAACAATCGCAACTGCGGGTTATTCAGGTGCAGCATCATCATGCACACATGGCATCGTGCATGGCTGAAAACGGACTCAGTGGAAAAACTATTGGCGTTGTGTTCGACGGTACGGGCTACGGCGTTGATGGCACTATCTGGGGTGGCGAATTTCTTGTAGGGGATACCAGAAGCGTTAAACGTGCAGCACACCTTCGTTATATCGGCCTACCAGGCGGTGATAGCGCGGTTAAAGAACCCATTCGGATTGCTATTTCGTTATTAACGGAAATCTACGGGGAATATATTCCTGAGCTTTCTATTCCTGGCCTGCAAACATTGTCGGCTGTCCAGAGGGACGTTTTCGCCAAAATGACTTTCCGAAGGATCAATACACCAGTAACCAGCAGTATCGGCCGACTTTTCGATGGCATTTCCGCATTAATGGGCATTTGTACACATATTGAATATGAAGCACAGGCCGCCATTGAATTGGAAGCATTATTGCAGAGCGATCTTCATATGTCGCAACCTTTTTCTTTCTCGATTGTCGAGTCAGAAGACCATCTCGAGGTGGATTATCGCCCGATGGTTCATGAGATGATTACAGCATTAACAGTACACTCCCTCGATTTACCTGAATTAAGCAGACGCTTTCATTCAACTATCGTAGAGATTATTACCGCAGTCTCTACCCGTTTATCTGCCCTTGCCATGACACGGCAAGTTGTACTGAGTGGAGGTGTCTTTTGTAATGCGTTCCTTCTCTACAATGCCCTTGACAGACTGCAAGCGGCCGGACTTAAAGTTTACTGCCATCAACTCGTCCCCACTAATGATGGTGGCATCTCTTTAGGGCAAATTGTCGTTGCATCCAGCCTAAGCCAAACGAATTAAATTAATAATAAGGAAATAAAATATGTGTAATGCCATCCTGAAAGCTGCTGCCGTATTATTTGATATGGACGGTGTGCTTATTGATTCAAATGAAGTGATTGAAAAAGCCTGGCGTGAAGCGGCTGCAATGTATGGTAAAACAATATCGGAACAAGAAATTATTAAGCATATTCACGGACAGCCTGGTCCGCATACTATTCGGGCGCTCTTCAGTGACCTACCGCTCGTTGATCAGCAAAAGGTTCAGGCTCATATTATTCATGTTGAAAATACTGCGTCTTATAATCCTATCCCGGGAGTCGCAGAACTTATTACCGTACTGGATGCTTCAGGTATTCAGGTTGGCATTGTAACCAGCGGCTGGCGTGAGAAAATCGACCGTGTGACGGCGATGCTTCAGATTCAGTCCTGCATTTCTGTGATTGTTGAGCGCGATGACGTCGCCCGAGGGAAACCTTTCCCAGACCCTTATCTTCTTGCAGCCGAGCGTTTTTCTATTCCCGCGGAGAAAACAATCGTCTTTGAAGATTCCAAAAGTGGCGTCACGTCTGCTGTTGCAGCTGGAGCTTTTTGCGTCGGGATCGGTAGCGCTGAACTGATTTCCTGCGGAGCTCGGCTTACTATTTCGGACTTTACCGGTGTTGAAGTCATATCACGACTGGATGGAAACATCGCGATTTCATTTTGCCCAGGGCATGTTTTGATGATCGATAAAAAAGACGCATCTCAAGAAACAAAGTAGAGTTAAAAGGGCCATCAATGGAAATCGCGCAAAAAGGACGCTGGGCTGTTACAACATTATTTTTTGTTAATGGATTAGTTACCGGTGCCTGGGCTGTGCAAATTGCCCAACTGGTTTCACGTTTTCACATTACTGATAAAGTAATAGGCCATTTGATACTTATTTTCGGTCTGGGTGCATTATTTATGATGCCGCTGTCCGGCATGGCGATGGAAAAATATGGCTCACAACGCATCGTGCGTATTTTTTCCATCGCAGCCTCGCCTGCTCTTATTCCTGTGGGACTCGCACCTGATATCTACCTGTTAACACCGATACTCTTTTTTCTTGGTGCCATGATCGGGGCAATGAACGTTGCGATGAATTCGAATGCAGTTGCCGTCGAGAAAGCCTTATCACGTACAGTGTTATCTTCATGTCACTGTTTTTGGAGCATAGGGCTTTTCACTTCAGGCCTGATTGGGGGGTATCTGGTTAAGCAGTTCGGTTTTCTCACGCACCTTTTTTTGATTGGCACGTTTTCCTTAGCGATAACATTGTCGGTATGTCCACATGTCATCAAAGATAAATCGATAAGAATTAAACGTTCAATTAAAGAAAAACAGCCTCATCATTCGAGCACCATCTACGTTATCGGTGTTATTGCCCTGCTGGCCATGATCCCGGAATGTGCGGTCGTTGACTGGTCGTCACGTTATTTACTGAAAAACCTTAATGCAACTACGGAAACGGCAAGTCTTGCTTTTGCCTGCTTCGCGGGAACCATGGCGATTTTTCGCTTTTTGGGGGATTTCATTCGCAATCGTTTCGATGCCATTCGTGTAATGCGCACATCCAGTCTGGTGGCTGGAATCGGACTGCTGGCAGCGGCAGCGGCAAATACCCCTTGGCAGGCTACCGTTGGTTTCGCTATTGCTGGTATCGGTATCGCCAATCTGGTACCGATTGCTTTTTCCGCGGCCGGAAACCAGCCTGATATCTCAACCAATGCAGGAATGGGTGTCGTTACCACCATTGGTTATCTGGGCACGTTGCTGGCACCTGCTCCTGTTGGTCTGGTCGCTGAACTGACGGGATTTCCTGTCGTATATATAGGGATGGCCGCCATGATGGGCGTGATTATGCTGCTTGCCCCTCTCGTTCGGGTAAAACCCTGCAAAACTTGAGGCAAGCTGGATGGGAAAGCCATTGGCAAGCCTGATGTCGCCTAACGCATTGAAAACAAAAAGCCCGCTTAAGTTTCCTTAAGCGGACTTCTTAAATATGGCTCCTCTGACTGGACTCGAACCAGTGACATACGGATTAACAGTCCGCCGTTCTACCGACTGAACTACAGAGGAATCGTTGTGGAGGCTTATCTTAGCGGCGAAAAAAATTTTGTCAAACCCCATTTCCCCGAATAAGTTTCAATTGATGCTTCTCTCGACAGTTTGTTGCATTTCCAGACATTTTAAATGGAAAAAACTTTGCAGCTTTTTGGATTCTCCCTCATCATTTGAAATGAGGTTTCAACTTTCTTCTTTAAGGTCCACTTTGAACGTCTCCGCTGCCTTACGCCAGGTCGCTTCCCGCACGCCCTGGTATGCCAAACGCAAGAGTTATAAGGTTCTCTTTTGGCGCGAAATCACTCCGCTTGCGGTCCCCATTTTTCTGGAAAACACCTGTGTGCTGTTGATGGGCGTACTGAGTACCTTCCTTGTTAGCTGGTTGGGAAAAGAAGCAATGGCTGGCGTTGGTCTCGCCGATAGTTTCAACATGGTCATCATGGCGTTTTTTGCCGCCATCGATCTGGGAACCACGGTGGTGGTAGCATTTAGCCTGGGAAAACGAGATCGTCGACGGGCAAGGGCAGCAGCCAGACAATCGCTGGTGATCATGACGATTTTTGCTACCGTGCTGGCAGCGGTCATTCACTATTTTGGTGAACAGATTATTGACGTTGTCGCCGGTGAAGCCACCCCCGATGTTAAGGCTTTGGCACTCACCTATCTGGAACTTACGGTGCTCAGCTACCCGGCGGCAGCCATTGCTTTGATCGGTAGCGGCGCACTCCGCGGAGCCGGAAATACCAAAATTCCGCTGTTGATTAATGGCGGTATGAATATCCTAAATATCATCATCAGCAGCATCCTGATCTACGGGGTCTTTTCCTGGCAAGGGCTGGGATTTGTGGGGGCAGGACTCGGGCTGACCATTTCACGCTACATCGGTGCGTTCGCCATTATCTGGGTGCTGATGATTGGTTTTAATCCGGCGCTGCGTATTCCCTTCAAAAGCTATTTTAAGCCGCTCAATCTCGCCATTATCTGGGAAGTTATGGGGATCGGTATTCCGGCAAGTATTGAGTCAGTGCTATTTAATGGCGGTAAACTGTTAACGCAGATGTTTGTCTCCGGCATGGGAACCAGCGTAATTGCCGGAAACTTCATTGCATTTTCCATCGCCGCACTCATCAACCTGCCGGGGAATGCTTTAGGCTCCGCGTCGACAATCATTACCGGCAGGCGTCTGGGAAATGGTCAGATAGCCCAAGCGGAAATCCAGTTACGCCATATATTCTGGCTCTCAACAATCGGCTTAACCGCCATCGCCTGGCTAACCGCCCCCTTTGCCGGCGTTATGGCCTCATTTTATACCCACGATCAGGATGTAAAAGAGGTCATAGTCATCCTAATTTGGCTCAACGCAGCGTTTATGCCGATATGGGCAGCATCCTGGGTGCTACCATCAGGGTTTAAGGGCGCGCGTGATGTGCGTTTTGCGATGTGGGTATCGATGTTGGGCATGTGGGGCTGTCGTGTTGTGGCGGGTTACACGTTGGGAATCGTATTAGGATGGGGTGTAGTCGGCGTTTGGTTAGGGATGTTCTTCGACTGGGCCGTGCGCGCCGCGTTATTTTACTGGCGTATGGTCACAGGCCGCTGGTTATGGAAATACCCTCGTCCCGAGCGTGAAAAGTGCATAAAACAACCGGTTGCGTCTGAATAAGCGGCGAAATGGGGAATATTTCAGCAAACGATCGCATTTAGCTATTCAGGCTTTGACAACGCTGAGTGGCATCGCTAATATTCGCCTCGTTCACACGATTCCTCTGTAGTTCAGTCGGTAGAACGGCGGACTGTTAATCCGTATGTCACTGGTTCGAGTCCAGTCAGAGGAGCCATATTTAAGAAGCCTGCTTAGGAAACTAAGCAGGATTTTTGCTTTTCTACGTTTGTTAATCACACCGAAAGCCTCAGTTTAGAATGGCTTCCAGTCGGGCCAGCACTTCATTTACGACAGCTTCGGGTATACGTTCCAGACACTTACCGTTCCGGGCCCCCATATCAATCGTTCTGGGTTGGTCGCAGCGAATAACGCCCGTTGTTTTTGTTCCCACACCGTCCAGGGAGACGGTAAAACCGGCTGCGCGGGCAAAGTTTCCGCCGCTGGTGACGGGAACGACAACGGGTAGCCGGGTGAACTTATTAAATGATGCAGGAGAAACGATAAGCACCGGACGTTTTCCGCTTTGTTCATGTCCGGCTGTAGGATCCAGTGAGACGAGCCAGATTTCTCCTCTGTCCATTTACAGGATCTCCTTGCCCACCGCAGGCGCATCAATCCATTCCCGCTCCTCTTCACTCATTTCGGCGTGCGGATCGCACTGCGCCAGTAGTTCCTCAAGCGAATAACGGGGCCGTTTCTGGGGTTCAATAATCAGGCAGCCATTATCAATGGTCATACCCACTTCGCTGTCTGTCGACAGCGCCAGCGTTTTCAGCACGGCGGGAGGAACCGCCAGCATGATGGATCCGCCGACCTTTTTCAGGCGAGTGGTATACATAGAACACCTCCGAATATTATATTTTAATATAACATCAATGGTGGATGGTGCGCAATTTTTAGTCAGATTCATTGTTATTTCCTTAGCGTGGCTAAGCGTGAAGGAGGCCTTAATCCGTCCTAAGACAGATCCGGCAGTTTTCATAGGCTGCATTATCGGTAAAACGGCAACCATCCCTGATACATCAGGCGCTTCTTTCAGGTCATGAAGCATTTTATGCAGGTGGGAGCTTAGTTCGTGGTAAGAAGACCGATAATAGAAAACTATGTTTGCGGTTCAAAGGATTATGGCGGATCAGATAAACGAAATGCGGCGCAGCTTCCGGCACGGACCTTCTCCGGAGAAGTATCAGCGATAGTGCAAAGGCCAAATTAGTTCAGATGTGACACCCGGCAATTAGGCAAGAGAAAAAGGACGAACACGCGTTTACAGAGAACATATGACCTAAAGTAACAATATGACATCAAGACTAATCATAACTTTACAAAATATATCATGCTCATTGATTTATAAAGAAAAATTAACCACAACTATTGCAATGTCATCCGAGCGGCGTAACATAAATTGTTGAAATATTAGTCGTCGAAAAGTCGAGATAGATGAGGTGATATGTGAATTCCCCTTTACTGCGTTCCTATAATGCCGTTATCGAACATACGTTATCCCAAGCAAAAAAACCCAGAACAACGAAACACATTGCCGGTTTTTGTCAGTATTACACAAGGGATTTGGAATGAAGCAGAGAAGTTGACCCGATTTATTAATCGGTTGACGGTGATAATTCACAAAACGGAAGAAGTGACTATCCTCCTTCAGGATCCACAATATGGAGCACCTCATATGCTTCCGGAGAAATTAAACGATTTAATGACTATTCTGGATTCTCAACAGCAACAACTCCCTCTTAATAAATGGTTATTACCTGAAATGGCTGAAATAATGTTTCATATAGACCAACTTACTGAAGAAGGTGAATTATCCGATACAAATAAAAATACGTTACTTCGTGAACTCGAGTTGTTGTGTGACCTATGGAAATGTGCTTTAAGAAAATATTATTCCAACAATGAATTCAATGTCACTTATGATGTTTTAAAAAATTATTTTTTTTCCCAATGGCCTGAAAAGAAAAATGTGCTTATGGTGGAAGTCGCTAAAAAATCAGTAAAAAGAGCCAGTACATCATTAATAGCATCATGGAATAAATTATTATCTCGTGTCTTCGATTTACCTTTAGGCGATCCTCGCAACTGGCTCAAGAACGTACCAGGTATTACACGACTCTGGCATGATCCAGAGCAAAATTACGTCATTGTTGGCAGTCTTTCCTCCCCTCAACCTATTATTCAACGTCAACCCAGTATTCGCCAATGGCATGCATTGCATGGGTGAACTTAATTCCGAACTTCTTGCCGGACTAGTTGATGTTGATTGGGTCAGAATGAATCAACTAGCGGGCAATCCCTGTGTGGCTACGCTTGTGCGTCGATGGAAGGAATGTCAGGTTCAACTGGATGATGTGCGTGATGTATCACTGACAGAGTAAAGTTTCAATGCCTCAGGTAATAATATAGGACCTGAGGCATTGTGAACAAATAAGCTATTAGAAGAATAAAGTTCACATGCAATGTAATAACATCAGCTTTGTCGATATCCTATACACAGATTGAGGGACGTATGCGCATTCATCAAGTTCAAATAAAGAATTTCCGACTTTTAGCTGACGTGGAGCTTGTATTAGAGGAACAGACGACAGTCATTGTTGGTCGAAACAACAGTGGGAAAACTGAATCGCCACGGATAATCTAGACACTTCCGAGCCGTTGTGGACTGCCCCCACCCCGGTAGACGATCCTGCTCTATAGTTGTGGGGGCAGTCCAGTTTTAATAACTGGCCCAAAGCTGAAAGCTTTCCGGAACCCCCAGCCTAGCTGGGGGTTTTCTGTGCACAAAAAGCCTGCTTAGGAAACTAAGCAGGCTTTTTGCATTATATCTGATAATCAATCACGGCTTCATCTGGCTCCATCGCCTGGCGCTTGATTTCATCGACGGATAACCCTGCGTTGCATAGCTCAATGAATCGCCAAACGTAGTTGCGCTGCAGTTGCCCGCGTTTCAGGCCCAGCCAGACGGTATTTGCATCAAATAAGTACCGGGTATCCAGACGGGTTAAGCTCCCCTCCTCCTGCTCTCCACTGGATTGTTCTGCCACCAGCCCGATTCCCAGCCCCAGCGACACATAAGTTTTAATCACATCCGAGTCCTGGGCGCTGAGGATAATATCCGGCACTAACCCTTTACGGGCAAATGCCTCATCGATACGGGAACGCCCCGTAATCCCCTGACGATACGTAATTAATGGCCAGTGGGCGATAGATTCCAGTGTGAGAGGAGACGTTTTCACCAAGGGATGATCGTGAGGAACAAGCAGGCTGTGGTGCCAACGGAACCAGGGAAAAGCTACCAACAGCGGATCGCTGCTAAGTCGCTCGCTGGCAATCCCAATGTCTGCCCCACCGTTTTGCAACAGTACGTCAATCTCCTGCGGAGTACCCTGGATCAGTTCCAGACGCACCTCAGGGAAGAGCTCACGAAAGGCTTTAATCACCGCGGGCAGGCTATAGCGTGCCTGTGTATGCGTGGTGGCAATCGTCAGTACACCGGACGTGTCATTGGTAAACAGATCCGCCAGTCTGCGAACGTTGCTGGCCTCATTCAGAATACGCTCGGCAATAACCAGCAAGGCTTTGCCCGGTTCGGTCATGCCCAGCAGGCGTTTACCGCGACGGATAAAAATCTCAATGCCAAGTTCATCTTCAAGTTCACGAATATGTCGGCTGACTCCTGACTGCGAGGTGTACAGTATATTCGCGACTTCCGTCAGGTTGTAATCCTGACGGGCCGCCTCGCGGATTATTTTAAGTTGCTGGAAATTCACTTTTTGCTCCGGGCACATCAGACATTACGCTATTGTTAAAGTCTGATGCCCGGCATAACAAATAATAAAAACCCGCATCTTATTCCTGAAGGGAATAAGGTTTAGCTGACCAGCTGTAGCTCGCGGTTTTCCAGTGCCGGACGGCTTACCAGCGACAACAGGATCTCCTTCACGGCCTGTGCCTGCGGCGATAAGCTCCCTCTGGCTGAGACGTTCAGCGATAATGGCAGATTCATCGACGGGGTTGTTATCCGCGCCATCCAGCCGTTCGCGGCATTACATAATGAACGGGCCGCCGACTCAGGCAACACTGTGACGCCCATCCCACTGGCGATGGCAGCCGTTAAGGTGGCGATAGATTCAATTTCGCCAATCACTTTGGCCGTCAGGCGACGAAGCGAAAAAGCTTCATCTACACGCAGGCGAACTGCGCTGTAATCCCGTGGCAAAAACAGATTCATCTGCGCCACCGCGGCTAAATCGACGCTTTGTCCTGGGCAATCACGCGTCCCGACCAGGTACAAATCCTCTTTAAGCAACGGTTGACTGCTGATACCCGCCACGGGTGAGCGCTCGTAGAGCACCGCCATGTCTAAATGCCCGCTGAGCAGCTTGTCATTCAGCACCGCCCCACTGTTTTCATGCAAATAGACCAGCACATCGGGCAGCTCTGCTCGTACTGTCTGTAATAACGGCATAGTGATGGCTGACGCCGCCGTCCCCGGCGCCAGGCCAATAGAGACCTGTCCCCCCAGGGTCTGACCTACGTTATTGACCGCAAGTTGCGCCTGCTCGCACTGGCGTAAAATCGTCCGCGCATGGGCATACAACACTTTCCCCGCTTCCGTCGGTGTGACGCCGCGTTTGGTGCGAATCAGCAGTTGCTGATCCAGTTCGCCTTCCAGCGTAGCAACCTGCTGGCTCAGCGCGGGTTGCGCGATATGCAACACTTCCGCTGCCTGGGTCAGGCTACCAATATCGACGATTTTCACGAAATATTTCAGTCGTCTGAAGTTCATTTTGCCTCCTGTCGGAATACCAGAACCCGTGCTGGCAGTCATTAAATTCAGGATTGCAAGATGCTTGCCAGTTTAGTCAGCAGCCGTGTTTTACGGTTAAAACCGCGTAAAGTCAGGCTCAAAGGTGAAGAATGGACTTTTTGCACACCTGAATCTCTCATTCTGGCTGCCCTGGAAGAGGTAGGCGCGCACCAGAATGGGGCAAAAGCATAAAAAGACGGAAAGATCGCCGCTTTGCTGATTTTGTCAGCAAACGAACGCACAAATGTATTTCCCCCTTTGACAAGCCTCATCGCCCTCGCTAATATGCGCCTCGTTCAAACGATTCCTCTGTAGTTCAGTCGGTAGAACGGCGGACTGTTAATCCGTATGTCACTGGTTCGAGTCCAGTCAGAGGAGCCAAATTTAAGAAGCCTGCTTAGGAAACTAAGCAGGCTTTTTGCTTTTCTGTTTTTCATTCATCTTATTTTTCATGTAGCCCTCTGGTGAGGGAGATAATCGTTTTCTCTTCCCGTCTGTCGCGGTAATCTCATAACGGTCGTTAATATATCGACTGCAATGTGTGTAGCCCAATTCAAATACTAATAACTAAAAGACAGTACAGACAGGATAACTATGGATTCCACTCTCACCTCCGCGGGTCCCCAAGAGGACGTCTCTTCGCTTCATCGTGCCCGACGCGCTGCGCTTGGTAGCTTCGCTGGCGCCGTGGTCGACTGGTATGATTTTCTGCTTTATGGCATCACCGCCGCACTGGTCTTTAATCGCGAGTTCTTCCCGCAGGTTAGCCCGGCAATGGGAACACTTGCCGCATTTGCCACCTTTGGCGTCGGATTTTTGTTCCGTCCGTTAGGCGGGGTTATCTTCGGCCACTTTGGCGATCGCCTTGGCCGTAAACGCATGCTGATGCTCACCGTCTGGATGATGGGGATTGCCACTGCGCTGATAGGGATTATTCCTTCTTTTGACACTATTGGCTGGTGGGCCCCTGTGCTGCTGGTGACGCTACGCGCCATTCAGGGATTCGCCGTTGGTGGTGAATGGGGCGGCGCGGCGTTGCTCTCGGTCGAAAGCGCGCCGAAAAATAAAAAAGCCTTCTACAGTAGTGGCGTTCAGGTCGGTTACGGCGTCGGACTGCTGCTTTCTACCGGTCTGGTCTCACTGATTAGTTCGCAAACCACCGACGAGCAGTTCCTGAGCTGGGGCTGGCGTATTCCGTTCCTGTTCAGCATCGTACTGGTTTTGGGCGCGTTGTGGATGCGTAACAGAATGGATGAATCAGCCGAATTCGAACAGCAGCAACAGACAGCGCAACCAGAGAAAAAGCGGTTACCGGTGGTCGAGGCGTTAATCCGTCATCCGGGCGCATTCTTAAAAATTATCGGCTTGCGCTTATGTGAACTGCTAACGATGTATATCGTCACCGCGTTTGCCCTTAATTACTCTACGCAGAACCTGGGCCTACCCCGCGAGCTGTTTCTGAATATCGGTTTGTTAGTGGGAGGACTGAGCTGTCTGACCATCCCCTGCTTTGCCTGGCTTGCCGACCGTTTTGGTCGACGGCGCGTGTACATTACCGGTGCACTGGTCGGTACGCTGAGCGCCTTCCCGTTCTTTATGGCGCTGGAAGCACAGTCTATTTTCTGGATCGTGTTCTTCGCGATTATGTTGGCCAATATTGCGCACGATATGGTGGTCTGCGTACAGCAGCCTATGTTTACCGGTTTGTTTGGCGCAAGTTATCGCTACAGCGGCGCAGGCGTTGGCTATCAGGTGGCAAGTGTGGTTGGCGGTGGTTTTACCCCTTTCATTGCTGCAGCACTGGTAACATTCTCGGGCGGAGACTGGCACAGCGTGGCCATTTATCTGATGGCCGGGTGTCTTATTTCCGCCGCCACTGCATTGCTGATGCGGGATAAGCAGCACAGTTAAGCCCTGATGCGAAGGTCATTCGGCCTTCGCACAATCTTCCTCAACGTCTGACTTTTGTTTCATATTCCTGTGACATACTATCGGGAGAGCAGTACATCTGTGGAACAAGGAGACAGACATGAACAATAAGGGCTCCAGCCTGACCCCAACTCAGGCACTGGATAAACTGGACGCGCTGTACGAGCAGTCGGTTAAAGCACTGCGTAGCGCCATTGGTAAGTACATTGAAACAGGGACGCTCCCTGACATAATTGCCCGCCATAATGGTCTTTTTGTTTACCCATCGCTTTGTGTCACCTGGGATGGCAGCGCCACCAATCCCCCGAAAACCCGCGCTTATGGCCGTTTTACCCATGCGGGTAGCTATACCACTACGATCACCCGTCCGTCGCTTTTTCGTCCCTATCTTGAAGAACAACTCACGCTGCTGTATCAGGATTATGATGCGCATATCTCCGTCGAACCGTCGCAGCATGAAATCCCTTATCCCTATGTGATTGACGGTTCTGAGCTGACGCTCGACCGCTCGATGAGCGCCGGATTAACGCGCCATTTCCCCACTACCGAGTTGTCACAGATCGGCGACGAAACAGCCGATGGTACCTATCATCCGGCGGAATTCTCCCCGCTGTCGCACTTCGACGCCCGACGAGTTGATTTTTCGCTCGCACGACTGCGTCACTACACGGGAACGCCGGTTGAACATTTCCAGCCATTTGTGCTGTTCACCAACTACACCCGCTATGTCGATGAGTTCGTGCGCTGGGGCTGCAGCCAGATCCTCGATCCGAACAGCCCCTATATCGCGCTGTCATGCGCAGGCGGGATCTGGATCACCGCTGAAACGGAAGCTCCGGAAGAGGCCATCTCCGATCTCGCCTGGAAGAAACATCAGATGCCCGCCTGGCATCTAATCACCGCCGACGGTCAGGGGATCACGCTGGTCAATATCGGCGTTGGCCCGTCCAACGCTAAAACCATTTGCGATCATCTGGCCGTCCTGCGCCCTGACGTCTGGCTGATGATTGGACACTGTGGCGGCCTGCGCGAAAGTCAGGCGATTGGCGACTATGTTCTGGCCCACGCTTATCTGCGTGACGACCATGTGCTGGATGCCGTACTACCGCCGGATATTCCGATTCCGAGCATTGCGGAAGTACAACGCGCACTGTACGACGCCACCAAAGAAGTCAGCGGCATGCCCGGCGAGGAGGTGAAACAGCGCCTGCGTACCGGTACCGTCGTCACCACCGACGATCGCAACTGGGAGTTACGCTATTCCGCTTCTGCGCTGCGTTTTAACCTTAGTCGCGCGGTGGCTATTGATATGGAAAGCGCCACTATCGCCGCCCAGGGCTACCGCTTCCGCGTCCCTTACGGCACGCTGCTGTGCGTTTCCGATAAACCGCTACACGGCGAGATCAAATTGCCTGGTCAGGCCAACCGTTTTTATGAAGGTGCCATTTCCGAGCACCTGCAAATAGGTATCCGGGCAATCGATCGTCTGCGTGCTGAAGGCGATCGACTGCACTCCCGTAAATTACGTACGTTCAACGAACCGCCGTTCCGTTAAGGCCTGAAGGTAACTATGCACAACTCAACTCCTCTTTCCGCTCTGCGCAACCTGCTGTTAGCGCAAGGGCTGGATGGCATGATTGTTCCGCGCGCCGACGCTCACCAAAGCGAAGATTGTACACCGCATGACAATAAGCTGGCCTGGCTGACCGGTTTTAGCGGCTCCGCTGGTCTCGCGTTGGTCCTGCGCGACCGCGCATTAATGTTTGTCGATGGACGCTATCAGGTCCAGGTGCGCAATGAAGTCTCGTTGGATGATTTTGAAATTCACCATTTACATGACGAACCGCTGGCCGACTATTTGCAGTCTCACGTTGCTGCGGGCGCGCGTATCGGTTTTGAACCGTTGCTGATGGTCAACAGCCAGTTTGAAGCACTGTCGGCGACCCATTGCGAGCTGGTGTCTCTTGAGCAAGATCCTTTCGACCAGGTATGGCTTGACCGCCCGGCTGCACCCTGCGGCATCATTCGTGAAATGCCCATTGAAATCAGCGGGGAAAGCAGCACACAAAAACGAACCCGCGTCGTGGATCTGCTCACGCAACAACAGGCAGACGTTCTGGCGATCACGCTGCCGGATAACATTGCCTGGCTGCTGAATGTGCGCGGTTCCGATCTGCCAATGGTGCCAGTGCCGTTTTCGTTCGCCCTGCTCCATCGCAGCGGCGAGCTGGAATGGTTTGTGGATAGCAACAAAACACAGCAGCTCCCTGCTGCACTGCTGAATACGCTCACGCTGGCCCCACAAGAGAGTTTTCTTGCCCGCTGCCAGCAGTTAGCCAAAGGGAAACGCTTTTTGGTCGATAAAGACTACGCCCCGGTCGCGCTGCGTTTTGCCATTGTAGAACACGGTGGCGAAGTCTTATGGGCACCCGATCCCATCACCTTGATGAAAGCGCACAAGAATGACGTTGAACTGGCGGGTTATCGGGAATGCCATGAACAAGATGGCGCGGCCTGGGTTAACTTTCTGGCATGGCTTACGCATGAAGTTCCCTTGCGCGAAGCGGCAGGCAATCCGGTCACTGAGCTGGAAGCGCAGGCCAGGCAACTGGAATTTCGCCAGCAGCAGCCGGGATTTATCGAGCAAAGCTTCAACACGATTTCGGCCTCAGCCAGCAATGCCGCAATGTGCCATTACCATTCCAGCGAAAAAACCAATACGCCCATTACCTCTCAGGCCATGTATCTGAATGATTCCGGCGGCCAGTACCATAATGGTACAACGGATACAACTCGCACCCTCGCGTTTGGTCCACAGGATCCGCAGCGTCGTCTGCATTACACCGCTGTGTTGAAAGGCTTTTTGTCGCTTATCTCGCTGCAATTTCCCAGCGGCACTCAGGGTCATCAACTGGATGCCTTTAGCCGTCGGGCGCTGTGGGATCTGGGTCTGGATTTTGATCACGGTACGGGACACGGCGTAGGCCATCAGCTCCTGATCCATGAGCAGCCCCATCGCATTGCCAAAAAAGTAAACCCCTGGCCCCTGGTTGCGGGCAATATCATTACCATCGAGCCGGGTTATTATCTGGCCGGAGAATATGGGATCCGTATTGAGAATCAGGTGGAGATTATCAACAGTCGTCCTGGCTTCTGTCGCTTCTCAACGCTGACGCTGGTGCCGATTGATTTAAGTCTGGTTGAACTGCATCTGCTAAGTGAGGCAGAAAAACAGTGGATTGATGATTACCACCAGCAGGTCAGAGAGACGTTATCCCCACGCGTGAACGCAGAGGCTCGTCCGTGGTTGTTTGCCGCCACTGCGCCGATTCGCGTTCAGGCCAATTAATGCATTAAAAAAGGCAGCCCGCAGGCTGCCTTAATTCTCCCCAACCTTTTACTGCTTAGCTGTGACGGATGTACTCATCCATTTCTGTTTTCAGGTTATCGGACTTAGTACCGAAGATAGCCTGAACACCGGAACCCGCCACTACAACGCCTGCCGCACCCAGTTTCTTCAGGCCAGCCTGATCCACTTTGGCAACGTCAGCGACGCTGACACGCAGACGAGTGATGCACGCATCGAGGTTAGTGATGTTTTCTTTACCGCCGAATGCCGCAACCAGGGCCGGAGCCATTTCGCCGGACGCACCCGCTTTGGTGTCTTCGGTAGCATCTTCACGACCCGGAGTTTTCAGGTCCAGCGCTTTGATCAGCACACGGAAGATGGTGTAGTAAACAATCGCATAACCGATACCGACAATCGGGAACAGCCACAGTTTGCTGCTGTTACCGGACAGAACGATAAAGTCGATCAAACCGTGGGAGAACGACGTACCGTCTCGCATACCCAGCAGGATACAGATCGGGAATGCCAGACCAGCCAGAATTGCGTGGATGATGTACAGGATCGGTGCCACGAACATGAACGAGAACTCGATCGGTTCGGTAATACCGGTCAGGAACGAGGTCAGCGCCGCGGAGATCATGATACCGCCCACTTTCGCGCGGTTTTCTGGTTTAGCAGAGTGCCAGATAGCGATAGCGGCAGCCGGCAGACCGTACATTTTGAACAGGAAGCCACCAGACAGTTTGCCCGCAGTCGGGTCACCCGCCATATAGCGAGGGATATCGCCGTGGAATACCTGGCCCGCAGCGTTGGTGTATTCACCGATCTGCATCTGGAATGGAACGTTCCAGATATGGTGCAGACCAAACGGCACCAGGCAGCGTTCAATGAAGCCATAGATACCGAACGCTACGACCGGGTTCTGGTATGCAGCCCACTGGGAAAACGTCTGAATAGCAGTCCCGATCGGCGGCCAAATGAAGGACAGAACCACACCGGTGAAGATAGCGGCCAGACCAGAAATGATAGGAACGAAGCGCTTACCCGCAAAGAAGCCAAGATACTCAGGCAATTTGATACGGTAGAAACGGTTGAACATATACGCTGCAATCGCACCGGAGATAATCCCCCCGAGAACACCCGTATCAGCAAGGTGTTTAGCTGCGATCTCTTCAGCAGGTAAATGCAGAACCAGCGGCGCAACAACAGCCATGGTCTTAACCATAATGCCGTAGGCAACAACGGATGCCAGTGCAGATACGCCGTCGTTATTGGTGAAGCCTAACGCGACACCGATGGCAAAAATCAGCGGCATGTTTGCAAAAACAGAACCGCCTGCTTCTGCCATTACGTGCGATACAACGGCTGGCAGCCAGCTGAAGTTAGCGGAACCGACACCCAGCAGGATACCTGCAATCGGGAGTACGGATACCGGCAGCATCAGCGATTTACCGACCTTTTGCAGGTTAGCAAATGCATTCTTAAACATAATTGAGAGTGCTCCTGAGTATTTGTGCTTTTCTACGTTCTCACGCATTAGCGAGGGGGGAGAACCTCGCCGTGTACAGGGCATCTAAGTACCCTTTATTTATTACACAGAGTAAAATAATTCAGTTTGTTTTTGTTTGACGGCTATCACAATTCAGTCGTGGATGGCCGTAAAATCCGCACATTCCGATAAAATGCGTTTCTGAATGTGTCAAACCGGTTATTCACCGCCCATTTTGAGGCGGTGAACTTTACTCGCTTTGCTTATTAATTACGAGCTTTAAAAAAAGTCAGTTAACGAACGGATTGCAGGCGAGAAGCGTCGATGTGAAACAGGCGGGCAAAGTTATCAGTGGTTGCCTGCGCCAGTTCTTCAACGGCAACACCTTTCACTACGGCCATATACTCCGCAACGTCACGGGTCATGGCGGGCTGGTTCTCTTTTCCACGATGCGGTACAGGCGCAAGGTAGGGAGAATCCGTCTCAACCAGCAACCGATCCAGAGGAACATAGCGGGCGGCATCACGGAGCTGATCTGCGTTACGGAACGTGACGATGCCGGAAAACGAGATATAAAATCCGAGGTCCAGCAATTTGCCCGCCGTTTCTCTGTCCTCTGTAAAACAGTGTAGTACGCCACCACAATCCGTCACTTTTTCTTCGCGCAGAATAGACAGCGTATCGGCTCGCGCATCGCGGGTATGTACGATAACTGGCTTTTGTAACTCACGGCCAATCTGAATATGATGGATAAAAGATTCCTGCTGGCGCACTTTTGTTTCCGGCGTATAGAAATAGTCCAGCCCGGTTTCCCCCATCGCCACAACGCCCTCTTCGGCGGCAAAACGGCGCAGGTCTTCAACATCATAGGCTTCATCCTGATTTAACGGATGCACGCCGCAGGAGAACACCACATTGTCACGTTCACCGACCAGTTCGCGCATACTGCGGTATCCTGGCAGAGTGGTCGCGACGGCAAGACAGAATTTCACATCGCGTGCGGCTGCTTTCGCCAGCACGTCATCCACGTCCTTATGCAGAGATTGATAATCCAGGCCATCAAGATGGCAGTGTGAGTCGACTAAAAACATAATGTCTCTCTCAAAGATGGGGAACAGGCAATACGGTGCCTGGTTGCAGGTAATGCTCAATACGCAGGATAAGATCGGTTAACACCAGTTCACGGTTTACGCCTGTTACGTTCAGCAACTGCTGACGGCAATGACAAACGTCACCGAGTATCGCCTGTATCCGGGCGACGGATAACCGTTCTGCGATAGAAGATATCAGGTCCAGCGCATCAGGATTGGTTAAATGGGAAACCCCATACGGACGCTTCAAGGCATCCGTCAACAACGTTGCCAGCCAGTGTAAACGGGCGGCGGCCTGATCGTGGTTTAACGCCGCGAGCAGGATATACCAGTCACCTGCGTTTAATGTGTTTGCCAGTGCCGCACAAAAATCTGTGCGATGCGCCCAGCTTTCAGCCTGTAACAACGAGAGTGCCGCACCTGGCGAACCCGCGCTCAGGCGTAATGCGCTCAACAGAGCTTCTGGAGATGCGGTCACTTCGCGGGCGAGCCAGGAGATAGCGTACGACTCAGCCGGCGGCGCAAGATGGTGTAACCGGCAGCGGCTGCGCAATGTCGCCAGCAATCGCGCAGGCTCTGTGCTGGCGAGGAAAAACCAGGTTTGTGCCGGCGGTTCTTCCAGCGTTTTTAGCAGGGCATTGGCAGCAGCATCAGTTAACTGGGCGGCATCAGGGATCCACACCACTTTCGCACCGCCAAGGCGTGAATGCTCGTACAGCTTTTCACTCACTTCACGTACCGCATCAACTCCCAGCGTGCTTTTACCTTTTTCCGGCAGCAGCGAATAGTAGTCAGGATGCGTCCCCGCCTGCATCAGCTGACAGCCCCGACAGTGTCCGCAGCTTTTATGCTCTTCCGGCTGCTGGCACATTAAATAGCGACTGAGCGCGTAAATCAGCGCGTCGTCACCCATTCCGGGTAATGCCTGAATCAGTAACGCATGGTGACCACGACCCGCCTGGTAGCTGGCTACCAGTTTTTCAAAATCTGGTCGTAACCATGGGTACCATTTCATGCGCCCTGCTCCTGCACCCACTGGGTGATGGTATTGCGGATATCAGCCATCACAGCTTCCAGCGGCTGCGTAGCGTCGATGGTACGAATGCTGGCATCTTTGGCAGCCAGTTCAAGATAGCGCGCGCGGGTGCGATTAAAGAAATCGAAAGATTCCTGCTCAATACGATCCAGCTCGCCGCGCGCACGGGCACGTTTCAATCCGACCTCTGGAGTCACGTCCAGATAGAGCGTCAGGTCCGGGCGAAAATCACCGAGCACCGCATCGCGCAAGGTTGCCAGCATGTTTTGATCGATGCCGCGTCCGCCCCCCTGATACGCCTGGGTCGACAAATCGTGACGGTCGCCAATTACCCATGCGCCTTTTGCCAGCGCAGGTTTAATAACGGTTTCGACCAGCTGTACGCGCGCGGCGTAAAACATCAGAACTTCAGCTTTGTCAGTGATGACCTCGTCACCCACCGACTTAATGTCCAGCACCAGACTTCTTAGTTTCTCAGCGAGCTGCGTTCCCCCCGGTTCGCGGGTAAAAACCATGTCACGAATACCGAGTTGCTCAAGTGTCTCTACCACCACGTTACGCGCGGTGGTTTTTCCGGCGCCTTCCAGGCCCTCGATGACGATATAGTTACTGCCCATTTTTTTCCTTAAGCACTTTCAGGTAATCCTGCACGGACCGGTTGTGGCTGGCAAGATTGGTGTTAAACGTGTGACCGCCTTTACCGTCAGCCACGAAATAGAGGTACGGCGTTTTTGCCGGATGCGCCGCGGCCTGCAATGAGGCCTCTCCCGGCATGGCAATCGGGCCAGGCGGCAACCCCGTAATGGTATAGGTGTTATAGGCGGTCGGGGTATCTAAATCCACACGCGACAACTTGCCATTATACCGTGACCCCATCCCGTAAATCACCGTCGGATCGGTCTGTAAACGCATGCCAATCCGTAAGCGGTTAATAAAGACGGAAGCCACCTGGTCACGCTCGCTGGCAACCGCAGTCTCTTTTTCGATAATAGAGGCCATGGTTACCAGCTGATTTTTGTCCTGATAAGGCAGGCCTTCAGCGCGCCCTTCCCAGACGGAGTCTACCGCTTTAACCATTTTCTGATGCGCGCGTTTTAGCAACGCCACGTCGGTTGTATTGGCGGTATACATCCAGGTATCTGGCCAGAACCAGCCTTCTACCCATTGCGGGTTCTCCAGCTTCAGCGCCTGAGCAACGGTCTCGTAATTATCATCGCTCAGCGTATGTTTGATGTACGGGGCGTCGCGCAGCTGCTTGAGGTAGTCGCTCAGACGCATCCCTTCAACCAGACGTAACGGAAACTGCGCCTCTTTACCGCTTTCCAGCAGTTGCAACATATCCCGCACCGTCATGTCGGGCGTAAAACGGTAGGTTCCGGCTTTAAAATGCGACAGTTCGGGTTCCACACGCAGCAGCCACTGGAACACACGCGGACGATTGATAACGTTGTCCGCATACAACTGTTCACCGAGAGCCAGACGGCCCGTACCCGCTTTCAGCGTAAAAATCGTCTCTTCTTTAATCAATAATTTACTGTCCGCCAGATGGCGAACTTTCCACATTCCCACTCCCGCGGCTATGCCCAGCACAACCAGCAATAACAGGACAACAAGTAACAGTTTTTTCATGACTAATTCGGGTGCTCACAAAGTGGGGCTAAAAAATCGAACAATAAACGTGCAGACAGCAGCGTGTCGCCACAGGTGCGTACGGGAATAACAGGCATTAACGCATTACAGACGACGATTTCATCGGCCTGCATAACCTCTTCCAACCCGGCATACACTTCGACAATGCTGAACGACGATTGTGCCAGCATCCGGATACAGAATTGTCGCATAATGCCGTTCACTCCGGCCTGATCCAGCCGGGGAGTGTAAACCACATCCCCCTTACGCCAGAACAAATTAGCCGCACAGCATTCCGTAACCCATCCCTCACTGTCAAGAACCAGTGCTTCATCAGCTGCCGTCTGCTCAAGATGAGAGCGAATCAACACCTGTTCCAGTCTATTCAGGTGCTTAAGTCCGGCAAGCAACGGATTACGCCCCAGACGCACTGGACTTAACGCCAGCGTTATCCCCTCCAGTCGCCAACGATCGTAATGATCGGGCCAGGCTGAAACAGAGAGAATACGTGTGGCACTGCGACAGTTTGCGCCGCTGTAACCACGGCCACCGCTACCACGGCTGATAATCACTTTTAACACGCCATGCGCATGCCCTTGCGCCAGCATTTTCATTTCACTTTGCAGCTCTGACCAATCTTCGAAAGAGATCAGCAATTTTTGGCAGGCGTCTTGTAAACGCGCAAGATGCGCTGCAAAGAGGCAAATTTCGCCGTCAATAATACGCGCAGTGGTAAAACAGCCATCACCGAATTGGGTCGCTCGATCGCTTGCGGCCAGCATATTCTGCTCGCAGCCATTAATTAAGAACATGGTGGCTCCTTATTTCTGGTCCGCTAGTTTGGCAGGATGAACAACACAGGACAAGGGTGGAAAACCGAATAAAAAAAGGCCCGACAAGCGGACCTTTTTAAATTGCTATCGATGCTAACGCACCACCTGACAGACTTAAATCTTTTTAAAGATCAAAGAGCCGTTGGTGCCGCCAAAGCCGAAGGAGTTACACAGTGCGTACTCCAGACCACTAACCTGACGCGCTTCGTGAGGTACGAAGTCCAGGTCACAACCTTCATCCGGGTTATCCAGGTTGATGGTTGGCGGAATAGCCTGATCGCGCAGCGCCAGGATAGAGAAAATAGACTCTACCGCGCCCGCCGCACCCAACAGGTGTCCGGTCATGGATTTAGTGGAGCTTACCATTACACGGCTTGCCGCATCGCCAAAGACAGATTTCACTGCCTGGGTTTCGGCTTTATCGCCAGCAGGAGTAGACGTGCCATGCGCGTTGACATAGCCGATCTGACCCGCTTCGATAGCCGCATCGCGTAGTGCGTTGACCATTGCCAGCGCAGCGCCCGCACCGTTTTCAGGTGGTGACGTCATGTGGTAAGCATCGCTGCTCATGCCAAAACCAACGACTTCAGCATAGATTTTTGCACCGCGCGCTTTCGCATGCTCGTACTCTTCCAGTACCACCATGCCTGCGCCGTCGCCCAGCACAAAGCCATCACGTTCTTTATCCCACGGACGGCTTGCCGCTTGCGGGTTATCATTACGTGTAGACAGCGCACGTGCCGCGCCAAAACCACCCACGCCCAGCGGGGTACTGGCTTTTTCTGCACCACCCGCAACCATCGCGTCTGCATCGCCGTATGCAATGATACGTGCTGCATGACCAATGTTATGCACACCTGAGGTACAGGCGGTCGCAATGGAGATGCTTGGCCCTTGCAGGCCGTACATGATGGTCAGGTGACCTGCCACCATGTTAACAATCGTTGACGGAACGAAGAACGGGCTGATCTTACGTGGACCGCCATTCACCAAAGAGGTGTGGTTTTCTTCGATCAATCCGAGACCGCCAATACCAGAGCCGATAGCGGCGCCAATACGGTGAGCGTTCTCTTCCGTAATTTCGAGACCAGAATCCTGCATGGCCTGAACGCCAGCGACAATTCCATATTGAATGAAAGCATCCATCTTGCGCTGTTCTTTGCGCGAGATAATGTCTTCACAGTTAAAATCCTTTACTAAGCCAGCAAATTTCGTTGCATAGGCGCTAGTATCGAAATGGTCGATCAGGCTGATGCCACTCTGACCGGCAAGGAGAGCTTTCCAGGTAGACTCTACGGTATTGCCGACAGGAGACAACATGCCCAGTCCGGTCACAACTACACGACGCTTAGACACGGTTGTCCTCCAGGGAGGGAAAATAATTCAAGTGGGATAAAAAGATAAAACTCAGGCGGTCGAATGACCGCCTGGAGATGTTCACTTACGCCTGGTGGCCGTTGATGTAATCAATGGCAGCCTGAACGGTAGTGATTTTCTCAGCTTCTTCGTCCGGAATCTCAGTATCAAACTCTTCTTCCAGAGCCATTACCAGCTCAACGGTGTCAAGAGAATCTGCGCCCAGGTCTTCAACGAAGGAAGCATTGTTGGTTACTTCTTCCTGCTTAACGCCCAGCTGTTCGCCGATAATTTTCTTAACGCGTTCTTCGATAGTGCTCATACTCTTAAATTTCCTATCAAAACTCGCTTTCGCGATGGTTTTCGTAGTGTATAAAATGTTGAAAAATTTGCAACTAAATCCCGGCAGGTCTTACCACGATTTTACGTTATTTTGAGGGCATTCACCCTAATAACGCAAATTTTTTTATCTCGTGGTTAAACCATGTACATCCCGCCGTTGACGTGCAAAGTCTCACCTGTGATGTAACTTGCTTCGTCAGAAGCTAAAAATGCAACCGCACTGGCGATTTCCTGAGCGCCGCCAAGGCGACCCGCAGGAACCTGCGCCAGAATACCCGCACGCTGATCATCAGACAGCGCACGCGTCATGTCCGTTTCAATAAAGCCCGGAGCAACAACGTTTACAGTAATGCCACGAGACGCAACTTCGCGCGCCAGTGATTTACTGAAGCCGATCAGACCCGCTTTCGCCGCAGCGTAGTTTGCCTGACCCGCATTTCCCATGGTACCAACCACAGAACCGATAGTGATAATACGCCCATGACGCTTTTTCATCATAGCTCGCATTACCGCTTTTGACAGACGGAAAACAGATGACAGGTTGGTTTCGATGATATCGTTCCACTCGTCATCTTTCATGCGCATTAACAGGTTATCACGAGTAATCCCGGCATTATTGACCAGGATATCGACTTCACCAAATTCTGCGCGAATATTTCCCAGAACAGATTCGATAGATGCCGGATCGGTCACATTCAACATCAGACCTTTACCATTTGCACCTAAGTAATCGCTAATGGCCTGCGCACCGCTTTCGCTGGTTGCAGTACCGATAACTTTCGCGCCACGGGCAACGAGTGTTTCAGCAATTGCGCGGCCAATGCCACGGCTTGCACCGGTAACCAGCGCGACTTTTCCTTCAAAACTCATGGTCTTCCTCTTTTATTGCTCTAGCGCCGCAGATAATGCCGCCGGCTCATTCAGTGCCGAAGCAGTCAGGGTGTCAACAATACGTTTCGTCAAACCGGTCAGAACTTTGCCCGGACCAACTTCATACAGGTGCTCTACGCCCTGGGACGCCATAAATTCAACGGTTTTAGTCCATTGAACCGGGCTGTACAGCTGGCGAACCAGCGCATCGCGAATAGCGTCTGCGTCTGTTTCGCACTTCACGTCGACGTTGTTCACAACCGGAACAGTCGGCGCGTTAAAAGTGATTTTTTGCAGTTCAACAGCCAGTTTCTCAGCAGCAGGCTTCATCAGCGCGCAGTGAGAAGGAACGCTGACCGGCAGTGGCAGAGCACGCTTAGCGCCAGCCGCTTTACAGGCTGCGCCGGCACGTTCTACGGCTTCTTTGTGCCCGGCAATAACCACCTGACCTGGTGAGTTAAAGTTTACCGGTGAAACCACCTGACCTTCGGCAGACTCTTCACACGCTTTAGCAATAGCAGCGTCGTCCAGACCGATAATAGCAGACATGCCGCCAGTGCCTTCCGGTACCGCTTCCTGCATGAATTTGCCACGCAGTTCAACCAGACGAACGGCATCGGCAAAACCGATAACACCCGCACATACCAGCGCAGAGTATTCGCCCAGGCTGTGACCAGCCATCAGCGCAGGTGTTTTACCACCCTGCTGCTGCCATACGCGATAAAGCGCAACAGAGGCAGTCAACAGTGCTGGCTGCGTCTGCCAGGTTTTATTCAGCTCTTCGGCCGGTCCCTGCTGAGTCAACGCCCACAGATCATAGCCCAGCGCAGCTGATGCTTCAGCAAAAGTTTCTTCAACAATTGGGTAGGTTGCTGCCATTTCAGACAACATCCCAACGGTCTGGGAACCCTGCCCCGGGAACACAAATGCAAATTGCGTCATGTTTAAATCCTTATACTAGAAACGAATCAGCGCAGAGCCCCAGGTGAATCCACCCCCAAAGGCTTCAAGCAATATCAACTGCCCAGCTTTAATACGCCCGTCGCGGACGGCTTCGTCCAGCGCGCACGGTACGGAGGCCGCGGAGGTATTGCCATGTCTGTCGAGCGTCACGACAACATTATCCATCGACATACCCAGCTTTTTCGCGGTTGCGCTAATAATGCGGAGGTTTGCCTGATGCGGCACCAGCCAGTCCAGTGCAGAACGATCGAGATTATTTGCTTCCAGCGTTTCATCAACGATGTGTGCAAGCTCGGTCACCGCGACTTTAAATACTTCGTTACCCGCCATCGTCAGGTGGATCGGGTTTTCCGGGTTCACGCGATCGGCATTAGGCAGCGTCAACAGTTCGCCATAGCGACCATCAGCGTGCAGATGCGTAGAAAGAATGCCGGGCTCTTCTGATGCGCTCAGTACAACCGCACCTGCGCCATCGCCGAAAATAATGATCGTCCCGCGATCGGTTGGATCACAGGTACGAGCGAGGACATCTGAGCCAACCACCAGAGCATGCTTCACTGCGCCAGACTTAACGTACTGGTCGGCAACGCTCAGGGCGTAGGTGAAACCGGCACAAGCGGCTGCAACGTCAAACGCCGGACAGCCTTTGATCCCCAGCATACTTTGGATCTGGCATGCCGCACTTGGAAATGCGTGTGTGGATGATGTGGTGGCAACCACAATCAGACCAATTTGTTCTTTGTCGATGCCCGCCATTTCAATTGCACGGTTTGCGGCGGCAAAGCCCATCGTCGCAACTGTTTCATTTGGCGCTGCAATATGGCGTTCACGGATACCTGTGCGAGTGACGATCCACTCATCAGATGTCTCAACCATTTTTTCCAAATCGGCGTTAGTACGCACTTGTTCAGGCAGATAGCTGCCAGTACCAATAATCTTCGTATACATGTACGCTCAGTCACTTTTTGGTTATATACCGCCACGAGCAAATCGCTGATACGTTGGCAGCATTCACAAACGCACGGTTATCTGTGTGCTCGCGAGTTTGCGTTTTCGCCACCGTCCAGCAGTTCGAATCCAGCTGGGTATACAGATTCCAGGCGAGCGGCAATTCGCTGAGGAACTTGTCGCTGCACCGCCTGCACTGCCTGTTCAATCGCGACTTCAAATGCTCGCTGATTGGCCGCACCATGACTCTTAATCACCGTGCCGCGCAATCCTAACAGACAGGCGCCATTATACTGGTCGGGGTTGAGGTGACTAAATCGCCTTGTCAGGCTTTTTTGTAACCAACGTTTTAATAACAGCAGCCACCACGACCGTTTTTTGCCCTCACCCTGAGACTTCAGCAGTGAAAGGAACATTCTGACAACACCTTCCATCGTCTTTAATGTGACATTACCTGTAAAGCCGTCACAGACCAACACATCAGTTTTGCCAGTCAGTAACTCATTGGCTTCAAGATAGCCGATATAATTGATAGAAGGGATTGTTTTTAGCACTGCAGAAGCATCCCGAATACTGTCGAGACCCTTGGTTTCTTCTTCACCGATATTGAGCAACGCAACACGGGGATTGGCAATTCCAACCACCTCTTCTGCCAGCACGGAACCCATGACGGCAAATTGCACCAACATCGTGCTATCACAATCCACGTTGGCACCCAAATCCAGCACCACCGTTTTGCCCTTTTGCTGATGGGGTAAAACCGTCACCAGCGCAGGACGCTCAATCCCCTCAAGGGGTTTGAGCAATAACTTCGCAAGACCCATTAGCGCACCTGTATTACCGGCGCTCACACAGGCTTCCGCTCGTCCTTCTTTCACGAGCTCCAGGGCAACACGCATTGAGCTTCCACGACTGGCGCGAATAGCTTGCGAGGGCCGGGCATCACTGGCAATAACTGACTGAGCAGGGATAATCTGCAGACGTGAACGTTGTTCGAAGTCAGCTTTGGCAAGTAATGGCGTGATTGTATCGGGATCCCCGACTAAAAGAAGTGTGAGTTGCGAATTAGAATTCAGTGCCTGCAATGCTGCAGGCACTGTCACGGTAGGGCCAAAATCACCCCCCATGACATCTAACGCCAGGGTTAGACGTGTCAAGGTATCGTCGCTGCCCGGTTAGGTGTTTCCCCAGTTACCCGGGGAAAGCCTCACTAAGCTTCATCACGCGTGTACTCTTTGTCTTTCTCACCGTAGCGGGAAAGCCATTGAGTCATGCGTGATTACTTAGCGATTACCTTACGGCCACGGTAAAAACCGTCGGCAGTGATGTGGTGACGCAGGTGTTGTTCACCAGAAGTTTTGTCTACAGACAGGCTGGTGACTGCGGTCAGAGCGTCATGAGAACGACGCATGCCACGTTTGGAACGGGTTGGTTTATTCTGTTGTACGGCCATGGACCTTACTCCTCAATTACTTACGCTTTAAGCTGGCTAATACGGCAAATGGGTTTGGTTTTTGCGCTTCATCAGGCAATTCGCCAAAGACCATGTCCGCCTCGGACACTTCACAGTGTTCAGAATCATGCACCGGAACTACCGGCAAGGAGAGGATAATCTCATCTTCAACCATTGCAAGCAGATCGATTTCACCGAATTCGTTAACCTCAATCGGCTCATACGCTTCCGGGAGTGCTTCAGCCTGCTCGTCAGAACGGACAGGACTAAAACAATATGTTGTGTGAACATGAAGTGGGAACGGTTTCCCGCAACGCTGACATTCGAGCGTAACCGACACCTTTGCATCACCGGTTATAACGGCAAGGCGCTGGTTATCGATAGCGAACGACATGGAGCATTCCACATCACTGTCCACACTGACTACAGAATCGGCGACACGCTCAACCAGATCAGAAGTATAGATACCTTCATAATCGAGGCGTTTCTGAGCCGTACGAACCGGATCAAGAGTCAGGGGTAATTTTACCTTTTGCATAGGGCGCGCATATTAACTTTGTAACGTCATATAGTCAAAGAAAAAGGCAGCCTGTGGTTGCCTTTTGCCAATAATTCGCACACATTGCGGGTCATCGACTTAAAATCGCTCAACACAAGCCATTACAGCCAGCTTGTAGGACGAAGTCCATAGTTTAAAATGGCTCTCATCAATACGCTATATGCGAGGGAAAAAATATGCCTCAACTTATTCTTGCTTCTACCTCTCCCTGGCGTCGCGCTTTACTAGAAAAACTGGCAATCCCGTTCGAATGCGCAGCACCAGAGGTTGATGAAACGCCGTTACCAGGCGAAGCCCCCCGGCACTTAGTCTTGCGACTGGCGCAGAAAAAAGCGCAATCTCTCGCCCACCGTTATCCATCGCACCTTATTATTGGTTCCGATCAAATTTGTGTTCTCGATGGTGAAATAACCGGCAAACCGTTAACAGAAGAAAATGCACGCCAGCAGTTACTCAAAGCCCGTGGCAATATTGTGACGTTTTATACCGGACTGGCACTGTATAATTCTGCGACCGGACATTTACAAACTGAAGTTGAACCGTTCGACGTCCATTTTCGTCACTTAAGCGAAACGGAAATTGAAGATTACGTGCGCAAAGAGCGCCCGCTGCATTGTGCCGGTAGTTTTAAAAGCGAAGGATTGGGCATTGCACTTTTTGAGCGCCTGGAAGGCCGCGACCCAAATACCTTAATCGGTTTGCCGCTGATCGCACTGTGTCAAATGCTGCGACGAGAAGATATGAACCCGTTAAAAGCCTGACGGGTTGACGGCTGTACAGGCCAATCCTGTAGGCCTGATAGGCGCAGCGCCATCAGGCCTACAGGTAATGCGCGATAATATCAATGCGCATCAGCCTTTACTGCGTAACACCTCGAGGCAGCGCTTCAACTGCTTATCCATTGGCGCTTCAATACGCATTACTTCACCCGTCCCAGGATGAGTAAATTTCAACGCAGCGGCGTGCAAAAAGAGCCTGCTCAGTCCGGTATCCGCCAGTTGCTTATCGAACTCACGATCGCCATAGCGGTCGTCAAAGGCAATCGGATGTCCGGCATATTGCGTATGCACGCGAATCTGGTGCGTGCGTCCGGTCACGGGACTGCAGCGCACAAGCGTAGCGAACGCGTAACGCTCTTCCACTTTAAAGCGTGTTTCCGATGGTTTGCCTTCCTGATTCACCCGCACGATACGCTCGCCGCTTTGCAGAATGTTCTTTAACAGCGGGGCCTGAACGGTTTTGACATGGGACTGCCACTGGCCGCGTACCAACGCGAGGTAGTCTTTCTGCATGCCTTTTTCACGCAGTTGTTCATGCAACGAACGCAAGGCAGATCGTTTTTTGGCCACCAGCAGCACGCCGGAGGTATCCCGGTCGAGGCGATGCACCAGTTCAAGGAAACGCGCTTCCGGGCGCAGCGCACGTAAGCCTTCAATGACGCCAAAGCTTAACCCGCTTCCACCATGCACGGCCGTACCTGAAGGCTTGTTAAGCACCAGAATGTGGTCATCTTCATATAAAATGACATCGGTCAGCGCCGCGACCTTCTGCAAATTCGGTGAAATGGCCTCTTCTTCACGTTCAGCGACACGTACAGGTGGAATACGCACAATGTCCCCGTCTTCGAGTTTGTACTCGGGTTTAATGCGTTTTTTGTTCACCCGCACTTCGCCTTTACGCAAAATGCGATAAATCATACTTTTCGGCACGCCCTTGAGCTGGGTGCGCAAAAAGTTGTCGATGCGTTGCCCTGCTTCGTCGGCAGTAATGGCAACTGTTTTTACGGCTGGAGTCTCTGTTTTCATGGGGGCCGATTTTAAATAGCCATCAAGATTCGCGCCACACATTTTTCTATGCTTATATTAACTGCTATACCTTATTACTTAAGTTTGACATAGCCGATTTGGTGGTTATTAAAGCAATCACTACGCGGAAGTGAAAAAACTGTGAGTAACCGGGTGATAAATGGCAAAAGTCATCTTGCTATAACAAGGTTAGCAGTGGAATAATGAGGTTGTTTCCGTGTTGAATCTTGTTAAAACAAGACCTTTTCCGGAATGACCCAATTTTGCCCGACCGATCATCAACGCAGCAATGGCGTAAGACGTATTGATCTTTCAGGCAGTTAGCGGGCTGCGGGTTGCAGTCCTTACCGGTAAGTGCTCTATAGATTTCGCGTTGTAGGAAGGCGGCAAGTCTGGGAACCCCAGGTGCTTACTCCTGTAAGTGGTTGGGGTAAGAAGATGAAGCCAACGCACCCACAGCGTGAAAGACGATAAGCACAATGGAAGCTTCTCTGGAGAGTAACACCCAGACTGTTCCCCTGATAATTGCGCTGTGTTTCCGTATGAAATACAGGCAACCGACACTCTGCGCCTCTTTGAGCTGACGATAACCGTGAGGTTGGCGACGCGAATAGACACGAGGCCATCGGTTCACACCCGGAAAGGCATTACTCTGCCCGCAGCTTAGTCGTCAATGTAAGAATAATGAGTAAGTTACGATGAAAAGAATGTTAATTAACGCGACTCAGCAGGAAGAGTTGCGTGTCGCCCTTGTAGATGGGCAGCGTCTGTACGATCTGGATATCGAAAGTCCTGGACACGAACAGAAAAAAGCCAACATCTATAAAGGCAAAATTACCCGTATTGAACCGAGTCTGGAAGCTGCTTTTGTTGATTACGGCGCTGAACGTCACGGTTTCCTCCCGTTAAAAGAAATTGCCCGCGAATACTTCCCCGCTAGCTACAACTCCCATGGTCGTCCCAACATTAAAGACGTGTTGCGCGAAGGTCAGGAAGTCATTGTTCAGATCGATAAAGAAGAACGCGGCAATAAAGGCGCTGCGCTGACCACCTTTATCAGCCTGGCAGGTAGTTATCTGGTTCTGATGCCGAACAACCCGCGCGCGGGCGGTATCTCCCGTCGCATTGAAGGCGACGACCGTACCGAATTAAAAGAAGCGCTGGCAAGCCTGGAACTGCCTGATGGCATGGGGCTTATCGTGCGTACCGCAGGTGTCGGCAAATCTGCCGAAGCGCTGCAGTGGGACCTGAGTTTCCGCCTGAAGCACTGGGAAGCGATTCAAAAAGCCGCTGACAGCCGCCCTGCTCCGTTCCTGATCCATCAGGAAAGCAACGTTATCGTTCGCGCATTCCGTGACTATTTACGTCAGGACATCGGCGAAATCCTCATCGACAACCCGAAAGTTATGGAGATGGCGCGTCAGCACATCGCCGCGCTGGGTCGTCCGGATTTCAGCAGCAAAATCAAACTGTACACCGGTGAAATCCCGCTGTTCAGCCACTATCAAATCGAATCTCAAATTGAGTCCGCATTCCAGCGCGAAGTGCGTCTGCCGTCCGGCGGCTCAATCGTTATCGACAGCACAGAAGCGCTGACCGCTATCGATATCAACTCCGCACGCGCGACCCGCGGCGGCGACATCGAAGAAACTGCGTTCAACACCAACCTTGAAGCAGCCGATGAAATTGCTCGTCAGCTGCGTCTGCGCGACCTCGGCGGCCTGATTGTAATCGACTTCATTGATATGACGCCGGTTCGTCACCAGCGTGCGGTTGAAAACCGTCTGCGTGAAGCCGTGCGTCAGGACAGAGCGCGTATTCAAATCAGCCATATTTCTCGCTTCGGCCTGCTGGAGATGTCCCGCCAGCGTCTGAGCCCGTCGCTGGGTGAATCCAGCCATCACGTATGCCCACGCTGCTCCGGCACGGGTACCGTACGTGATAACGAATCACTGTCGCTGTCTATTCTGCGTCTGATCGAAGAAGAAGCGCTGAAAGAAAATACGCAGGAAGTTCACGCTATTGTTCCTGTGCCGATCGCATCCTACCTGCTCAACGAAAAACGTACCGCGGTAAATGCCATCGAGACGCGTCAGAATGGCGTGCGCTGTGTGATTGTGCCAAACGATCAGATGGAAACCCCGCATTACTCCGTGCTGCGCGTACGCAAAGGGGAAGAAACACCAACCCTGAGCTACCTGCTGCCGAAACTGCATGAAGAAGCGATGGCATTGCCGACGGAAGAAGAGTTCGTCGAGCGTAAACAGCCAGAGCAGCCGGCATTGGCCACCTTTGCAATGCCAGAGGTGCCGCCAGCCCCTGCTTTGCAGGAACCTACTGCGAAGGCCGCCGCGCCTAAAGCCGCAGCAGCGACCGCGACCGTCGCCGCACAGCCAGGTTTGATTAGCCGTTTCTTCAGCGCACTGAAGTCCATCTTCAGCGGTAGCGAAGAAGTGAAACCGGTTGAACAACCTGCGCCGAAAGCGGAAGAGAAAACCGACCGCCAGCAGGATCGTCGTAAACCGCGTCAGAACAATCGTCGCGACCGTAACGATCGTCGTGATAATCGCGACAACCGTGGCGAGCGTGATAACCGTAACGAGCGTTCAGAAAGCGGCGAAAACCGTGAAGATAACCGCCGTAACCGCCGTCAGTCGCAGCAGCAAAATGCGGAAGCGCGCGATAACCGCCAGCAGTCTACTGAGGTCGCCGACAAAGCGAAATCCGGTGATGATCAGCAGGCTCCGCGTCGCGAGCGCAACCGCCGTCGCAACGATGATAAGCGTCAGGCGCAGCAGGAAGTTAAAGAGCTGAACCTGGCAGAACAACCTGCGCAGGATACCGAGCAGGAAGAGCGCGTTCGTCAGCCTCAGACTCGCCGTAAACAGCGTCAGCTGACTCAGAAAGTTCGTTACACAGACAGCCCGGCTGTTGAAGCCGAAGTCGCGACTGCCGAAGTGGTCACTGAAACGGCAGTCGCTCAACCAACTGAACAGCCCGTACCGGCACAGCGTACTGAACTGGCGAAAGTTGATCTGCCTGCCGTCGTTGCGACTGAGCAGGAAGACAACAGCGAAGCGCGTGACTCTAATGGTATGCCGCGTCGTTCCCGTCGCTCACCTCGCCATCTGCGCGTCAGTGGACAACGCCGTCGTCGTTATCGTGACGAGCGTTACCCGGTTCAGTCGCCGATGCCGTTAACGGTTGCCTGCGCATCTCCAGAATTAGCGTCCGGTAAAGTCTGGATCCGCTACCCTGTTGCTCGTCCTCAGGATCAGCAGGTTGCAGAGCAGCGCGAGCAGGAAACGGTTCAGGGGCAAGCTGTACCTGTCGCCGTAGAGCCTCAGGTTGCTGCAGCTGCCGTTGAGCATATTGTGAACGCCCCTGCGTCGGTTGAAACCGTACAGCCAGAGGTGGTCATTGCTGAACCTCAGGCTACCGTCGTTGAAACCACGCATCCGGAAGTCATCGCTACTCCGGTCGAGGAACAACCGCAAATTATCGCTGAATCTGACGCGCCTGTTGCTGAGGATACCGCGGCGAAAGCCGAACCTGTCGCTGAAATCGTGGCTGCGCCGGTTGTCGAAGAATCTGCGGAGGTTGTTATTTCTCAGCCTGAAGTGGCTGAAGAGATTGCCGAGGTTGTGGAAACAGCGCCAGTGGTTGAAGAAGTTGCCGCGCCGCAAGAGGTTGTTGCAGCACCGGTCGTCGAAGACGCAGTCGTTAAGGCTGAAGTTGTCGCAACCCGCGTTGACGCAGAACATCTTCACAGCCATGCGGCCGCACCGATGACCCGTGCTCCGGCACCAGAGTATGTGCCTGAAGCGCCGCGTCATAGTGACTGGCAACGCCCGGAATTCACCTTTGAAGGTAAAGGTGCCGCAGGTGGACACAGCGCCACGCACCAGGCGACTGCGCCAGCAACGCGCCCGCAGCCCGTTGAGTAAGTCATAATCAACATCAAAGCCGACCTTCGGGTCGGCTTTTTTTTATCTCTGCTCTACACACTGACAAACTGAGAAGGCGTGGTTACGCTGGCAATCTTTAGCGGTGCGATTGCGCGGGTAATAAGATTAACGGGGAATCTGTCGCTGAGAAAATAACAGTGGCCTAAAAAAATGCCCGCTCCGGGGTGTTAAAGGAGCGGGCAGACAAACATATCCAGTTTCATGATATGTTCAAAAAGGTGTTACCGGTTCAGTTGAAATAGCGACATTCCCTGCATATCGGTAAACGTTTTGTACGATGCCTGCAGTGCGGCCTGCTGCATCACGTAGGACGAAATCGCTGCATTCCAGTCAACATCCACCAGATTGCTCATCTGCTGAGTCTGGCCCAATGCGCGATCGGCGCCCAGTGAATCCAGTGAACTTAGCTCGCTGAGCTGAGTCCCTAATTCTGCACGAACAGAAAGCACGTTATTCAATGAATTTTTCAGGCCACGACTGGTTTTATCAATGGCTGCAGAGGCGGTAGCTTTTGCCGCGTCATTGCCCTCAATCGGGGTTTTGAGCGCATCAATAGCGGTATCCAGCATTTTGAACAGGTTCTTTTCCTGAGTACCGCCGCCTGGTTCCGGTACGGCATTACTGGTCAGATTAACAAATACTTTATCGCCAGTATGACCAATCACCATGGTACGGGAGGCATCGACCTGCTGGGTCACATTTGTTGTACCGCCACTGTAAGCGCCATCTGCCTGAGCAAACGGTGCAGATTCTGTTTTATATCCGCCAAAAATATAGCGTCCATTACCGTCGGTGCTGTTCGCCAGGTTCATCAGTTGATCGCGGATCCCCTGCAGGTCGGTGGCCAGCGATGCACGGTCGTCATCGCTTAACGTGCCGTTCGCGGCATAGACAATTTTTTCCTGCGCGGTCTGAATTGCCGTCGTTACCTGACTCAGTACGTTCTCTTCCAGCGATACTTTTTGCGTCGCAAATGAACGCGCCAGCGTATATTGGCTGTTCTGCGCCTGAGCTTGAGAAAGCACCACGGCCTGCGAGGCGGCGATCGGATCGTCAGATGGGTTGATCACACGTTTGCCCGTTGACATCTGCTCGCCGAACTTCATCCATTCAGCCTGAGAGTTAGTGATGCCACGCATATTCTGCTGGTACATCATCTGGGTGCTGATACGCATTGTGTCCCTCTCCCTTAGCGAATATTAATCAGTGCATCAAACAGCGCATTTGCGGTTTGCAGCACTTGCGCGTTAGCCAGGTAATACTGTTGATAGCGTTGTAAGTTACCGTATTCTTCGTCGAGGTTGACGCCGGAAATAGACTGCTGCTGCTTATAAAGCTGCGTTACCACGTTGTTTTGGGTAATGGCGCTGGTTTTCAGCGTCGCGGTTTTGTTCCCGACATCGCTTACCAGCGTGGCATATGCATCGTTGAAGGTCTTATTACCCACGGTAGCTTTGGTCTGCAGATCCAGCAGTTTCTGACCGTTACGGTTATCGCTTTTTCCCTTATCAATATCCGGGTCCGGATCATTTTTTGAGACCTGGGCCATGGCGATTTTCGACTCATCGGTCACCATGACTTTCATATCAACAACGGCGTTACTGACAGGTTTCACTGTGAAGCTGTCATTTGCTTTTGCGCCAGCATTTACGGTGATTTCCATCCCGTCAAAGGACATCTTCCCACCGGTAACGGTAGCTTTGAAGCTGGTATTATCCGCCAGGCGAGTAACCTGCCAGTCCGTCCCGTCATAAACGATTTTATAATCGGTCGCCTGTACAGCAGAGCTGTCGGTAATCTTCGCGCTTAACGATCCTGTTCCTGTATTTTTAGCGTTGTTGAATACTGCCGGGCTACCGATAGCAAAGAAATCCTTACCCTGATCGCCGTTCGCGTCAAAACCCTCTTTATGCTGGGTGTTAAACGCATCGGCAAACGCCAACGCCAGTTGGCCCAGTGTGTTACGCGTCTGGTCAAGCTCTTGAGAACGGAAGGTCAACAGCCCGCCCAGTGAACCGGTATTCAACAGTTTTTCGGGAATTTCAACCTCGCCGGCAACCCCGTCGACGTAGGCCACTGTGGTTCGATTGGGATCGTCACTGGAGGGCACAGCCGCCAGCTGGCGTGCATTGCTGCCCTGCACCAGTGAATAGCCGTTCGCCATGGTTATGTTGTAAGTCCCACCGTCCTGAACGCTGACTTCTACACCGACAATCTGGTTCAGTTCACTGACCAGTTGGTCGCGCTGGTCGAGTAAATCGTTAGGCGATGCGCCCGCGCCGACGCCGGTCAGACGGGAAATCTGATCGTTGAGGCTGGCAATCTGTTTTGAATAGTTGTTGATCTGGTCAACGCTGGCCTTGATCGCAGTATTAACCTGCTTGTCTTGATCGCGCAGATACTGGTCGGTTGTTCTGAACTGGTTGACTAAACCATCAGCTTTACCGATCAGCGCCTGGCGCGCCGCCGGGTCTTCCGCGTTACTGACAAGCGTTTGCAGGCTGGTAAAAAAGTCCTGCATTGAGGTCGAAATGGAACTGGTTTTGCTGGAGAGCAGATTGTCGATTTTCGACATTTGTTCATAGCGCGTTGTCAGGCCGCTGCTTTGGTTCTGCGCGGCACGTAACTGATTCGTGATAAAGGAGTCATACTCGCGCTGTACGCCAGAAACATAGACGCCATTGCCAACCCAGCCCCCCGCACCCAGCGTGCTGTTCGCTTGCGCCATAATTGTCGTTTGACGGGTGTATCCGGCAACGTTATAGCTGGAGATGTTATTACTGGCAGAATTCAACGCGGCCTGCGCTGCGGCGAGTCCACTCATCGCGTTATTAATCAAGCTGGACATGGAGGTTCCTTGTAATCCTTCAATACTCGTTATTATCGGCAGCAGGTTGGTAGACTTGAGCTATTTAAAAGAGATTATCGATATTCGTACTGTAGGTTTTGCTCACTTTTTCGCTCATCGATTTCAACTGCTGGATCATGCTGGTTAATTTACGCGCATAGTTAGGGTCAGTCGCGTAACCGGCATTCTGCAAAGCCTGTGCCCCCTGCTCGGCGGTAGCAGCGGCGGTTACCGCCGCATAGCGCGGGTTACGCGATATCAGACCGACATAATCCGACAGTGCCTCAAGGTAAGAGCTATAGACGCGGAATCGGGCTTTCACCTTTTTCGCCTCGCCGTTTTCATATTCGGTGGTGGTGATTTCGGTGGTTGGGCCTTTCCAGCTTCCCGAAGCCTTCACGCCAAAAATGTTAAAGCTCGGTTCACCGTTCTCACGGCGGATTTGTCGCTGGCCCCATCCGGACTCCAGCGCCGCCTGCGCCAGAATCAGATGATGCGGAACCCCGCTTTGCTGACTTGCCAGCTTAGCCGGCAGCGATAGCTGGGCGAGGAAGTCTTTGCTGTCACCTGACAGCGGCTCATCATTGCTTTCCGTCGCGCGGGGAATGGCTTTACGGACCAGTTGCGTCAGCGCCTGGTTTTGATAGCTGGTCACCGTTTCCAGAGAGAACTTCATTGGCACCTGCGGCGCATCGTCTGCGGGTTGCGCCTGCCCTTCAGTCATCTGCTTAACCATCATTTCAGCCAGTCCCAGACCTTTACCTGCGGTCATCTGCTGCGCAATTTGTTGGTCATACATGCTGGTATACAAACGTGTCGAATCACTGCTAAAAACGCCATCTTTCGGCAGCGCTTCACGCATGCTTTTCAGCATCATTTGTACGAACATCCCTTCAACCTGACGGGCAACCGGGCGGATATTCGCCGCCGGGTCCTGACCCGCTTTCACTTTCAGTTCGTTCAGTGATTGCGCATCCCAGGCGGCACTGGTCAGCAGTTTGCTGTCACCAATCATTAGATGATTTCCAGTTTGGCGCGTAAGCATCCCGCGCTCTGCATCGATTGCAGAATGGACATCAGATCCATCGGCGTTGCCCCTAGCGCATTAAGCGCACGCACAACATTGTTCAGGTTGGCGCTGGAACGCACGCTTTGCAGCGAACCGCCGCTCTGGCGCAGATCGATCTGGGTTTGAGGCGTCACCACAGTCTGTCCACCCCCAAACGGTGTATCCGGCTGGCTGACGTTCGCCTGGCGGTTTACCGTTATCGACAAGTTGCCTTGCGCGACGGCACAGCTATCCAGCGTGACTTCACGGTTCATGACAACGGATCCGGTGCGCGAGTTGATAATCACTTTCGCATCCTGCGGCGTGACGTTCACCTCCATATTCTGGATGTCAGCAAGGAAACGCACCTGCGAGCTGTTGCCGCTTGGCACGCGTACCTGAATCGTCCGGGCGTCCAGCGCAGTGGCGCTACCAAAGCCGCGCGAACGGTTAATGGTGTCGGTTATCTGCTGCGCCATAGTGAAATCTTCATTATTGAGCTGCAGATTAATGGTGTTACCGCCGCCGAACTGGCTGGGTAATTCACGTTCGATGGTCGCGCCGTTGGTAATACGTCCGCCATTGAGCTGGTTTACCTGCACGCTGCTGCCACCCGCAGCAGCGCCTGCACCGCCTACCAGAATATTCCCCTGCGCCAGCGCATATACCTGGCTATCGACCCCTTTCAGCGGGGTCATCAGCAGCGTACCGCCGCGCAGGCTTTTGGCGTTCCCCATGGAAGAGACCACCACGTCAATGGTTTGCCCCTGACGACCAAAAGCAGGGAATTGCGCGGTCACCATCACCGCCGCCACGTTTTTCAGTTGCATATTGGTGCCGGTTGGCACGGTAATTCCCAACTGCGAAAGCATGTTGTTGAGCGTTTGCGTAGTAAACGGCGTCTGCGTAGTCTGGTCACCCGTGCCATCCAAACCGACCACCAGCCCATAACCGATCAACGAGTTTTCCCGCACGCCCTGAACGCTGGTCAGGTCACGAATACGGTCGGCATGCGCAAAGGTGGTTATCAGCACCAGTACCATTCCAACTAAAGATTTAAACACTGGCTACCTCGCTTACATCGGCGACAAGTTAAGGAAGAAACGCTGCAACCAGCCCATATTCTGCGCTTCATTGATGTAGCCGTTGCCGACATACTCAATACGTGCGTCCGCAACCTGAGTTGACGGTACGGAGTTGCTGCCACTGATGGTGCGCGGGTTAACGACCCCGGAGAAGCGAATGAATTCAGTGCCCTGATTAATGGCGATCTGCTTTTCACCCACAACATGTAAGTTGCCATTCACCAGTACCTGATCGACCGTTACGGTCAGCGTACCGCTGAAGGTATTGCTGGCGTTCGCGCCGCCTTTACCGTTAAAGGTGTTACCGCCTGAAGCTTCTACGTCAGCACGCTCGTTGCCAAACAGTCCTTGCAAATAACGCGGTACGGTATCAAAGCCAAAGTTGGTTTTGCCGTCGCGGCTAGCATTAGCCGAAGAACTTTTGCTCGCGCTGACGTTTTCCTGCAATACGATGGTCAACGTATCGCCAATATTGCGCGGACGGCGGTCTTCGAATAGCGGCTGATAACCGTAGTTAATCGGTTGGGCCGACTGGAAGATTGATCCATTCGCCACCGGCGTCGGGCCAGGAACAGGCTGGGCAGACGTTGCGCCCTGCACGAGGGGCGTGGCCGGGATCCAGGCGCATCCTGTCAATGAAACCACCAACAGGGCTAAAATTGGGTATGGGTGAAGCGCGTATTTTCGCATTGCGGTCATCTTCAAAATCAGTGTGCCGGTGAGGCTTTCACCCCACCGGGCCACACTTTAGAGTTGCGTCAGTTTTTGCAGCATCTGATCGGTGGTCGATACCGCTTTACTGTTGATTTCGTAAGCGCGCTGAACCTGGATCATGTTTACCAGCTCTTCCGCCACGTTGACGTTAGAGGTTTCAACATAACCCTGGTACAGCAGACCCGCGCCGTTCAGCCCCGGAGTGCTCTCATTCGGCGCACCGGATGACTGCGTTTCGGTGTACAGATTCTCACCAATGCTTTCCAGACCGGTATCGTTCATAAAAGTAGTCAGGTTAAGCTGCCCGACCTGAACCGGTGCTGCCTGGCCCTGCTGGGTTACGCTGACGATACCGTCGCGTCCAATGGTAATACTGAGCGAGTTAGCCGGGATGGTGATAGCCGGCTGAACCTGAAAACCACCCGCAGTCACCAGTTGACCGTTCTGATCCACCTGGAAAGAACCGTCACGGGTGTAGGCGGACGTGCCATCAGGCAGCATGACCTGGAAAAAGCCCTGCCCTTTAATCGCCACATCTTTACTGTTGTTGGTCTGCGACAGGTTCCCCTGGCTGTGTAAACGCTCGGTCGCGACCGGGCGCACACCGGTACCAATCTGCAAACCAGACGGCAGTGTGGTTTGTTCAGAAGACTGTGCGCCAGGCTGGCGAATCGTCTGGTACAACAGATCTTCAAAAACGGCACGTTGACGCTTAAATCCGTTGGTGCTGACGTTTGCCAGGTTGTTGGCAATCACATCCATGTTGGTTTGCTGTGCATCCAGGCCGGTTTTGGCGATCCATAATGAACTGATCATAAAATGTCCTGTATTAACTCATCGACAGCAGTTGGTTGGCGCGACCCGCGTTATCATCCACGCTACTGATAATCTTCATTTGCATTTCGAAACGACGGGCGTTGGCGATCATGTCACTCATCGCGGCTACCGGCTTAACGTTACTGCCTTCCAGCACGCCCGACATAACGCGAATGCTGGGGTCAGCCTGTAACGTAGCGCCACGGGTAGCCTGCGCGGCCTGGGTCAGACGGAACATACCGTCATCGCCACGTTGCACTTCACTCCCCGTGGCCTTCACCAGTTTCAGTCGCCCAACTGGCGCAACGGTGTTAGCCGGATCGCCAGGGTTGAGCGCCGAGATCGTGCCGTCTGCCGCAATGGTGACTTCTGAACCTTCCGGTACGGCTATTGGTCCGGCTTCGCCAATCACCGGGTGTCCCTGAATGGTCAGTTCCCCCGTAGGGCTTACCTGAATGGCGCCATTTCGGGTATATCCTTCGCTACCGTCCGCGGTCTGCACAGCCAACCAGCCATCCTGTTGCAGCGCCACGTCCAGCGGACGTGAGGTATAGTCCATCTGACCCGGCGTCATATCGGCCCCCGGCGTGGAGGCCACCACCAGCGTACGCGTCGGTAAAGACAATCCTTCAACGGGAACCGCGCGCAGCGCATTGAGCTGCGCACGAAAACCCGGCGTTGAGGCGTTTGCCAGGTTGCTGGCCGTCACCGCTTGTTGATTCAGCGTCTGACTGGCCGCGCCCATGGCGGTATAAATTGCGTGATCCATTAAGCCATCCCGTCAGGCGCTTAGCGCAGGTTGACCAGCGTGTTGAGGATCTGGTCCTGGGTTTTGATGGTCTGCGCGTTCGACTGATAGTTACGCTGGGCGACGATCATATTCACCAGTTCTTTACTCAAATCCACGTTTGATGCTTCCAGCGCGCCGTTGGTCAGCTTGCCGAAGTTACCCTCGCCTGCGGTACCCAGCAGCGCCACGCCGGAAGACTGAGTAGCTGCCCAGACGTTGTCACCCTGAGAAGCCAGACCTTCGTTGTTGGCAAAGTTTGCCAGCACGATCTGCCCCAGAACCTGTTGCTGTTCGTTGGAGTAGTTACCGACCACAGTACCGTCATTGTTAATCTGGTAGCTCACCAGGTCGCCCGGCTTATAGCCATTCTGATTCGTGGCAACGATGTTGTTGGCGCCAGTGTTCTGCTGCATGGAATTCAGGAAGCTCAGAGAGAAATTTGCCGCATCAGCACCGTTAATCTGCCCGGTTGTGATGTTGATTTCCTTTGGCCAGACGGTAGGAGGCGTTGGTACCGCCTCGGCGGCTGTGGCGCTAATCCCTAAGAACACACCATTTTCATTAAAGCGCATAAACCCTGCTGATTTTGCAGCGGCTCCGGTTGAAGCATCCTGTGTGTGAACTTCCCAGGTGTTGCTCTGCGCATTTTTGACATAAAAAATATTCATGTCGTGGGCGTTACCCTGGCTATCGAAAACGGTAACTGAGCCTTTTTTGTTGTAGGAATCCGCATCGCTTGGATTAAACGGGGTCTTCGTTGGCACCTTGTCAGTGGAGTTCAGGTTGATCTGCATTGACGCAGTCGTGGTGGTTTTAGCCGCCATCAGCGTATTCGGGATAGTGATCGGCGCCGGGTTAGCACCTTGCTGTATCGTTGGCGGTGTACCGGTAGCCGGATAGCCCGTCAGCTGTAGCCCCTGCATGTTGACGATATTGCGGTTTTCATCGAGCTTGAACTGACCGTTACGGCTGTAGAAAACGGAACCGTTGCTGTCTACCATGCGGAAAAAACCGTTCTGGCTGATAGCGACATCCAGCCCGCGACCGGTGTTGGTCGTGGTACCGTCGGTAAAGTCCTGGGTAATGCCCGCAACTTTAACGCCCAGACCTACTTTAGAACCGGCGAACATATCGGCAAAAGAGGCCGTACCGGATTTAAAACCGTAGGTGGCGGAGTTGGCGATGTTGTTACCAATGACATCGAGGTTGGTCGCTGCAGCGTTCAGACCGCTGACCGCTTGTGAAAAGGCCATGACTTACTCCTGATAAGTGTGAAGGCTTAAATGATCTGCCGTACTTCGTCGAGGGTGGTGGTTCCATAGGTGCCCAGATCCAGCGTATTACCGCCGTTGCTGCGAATAACGCCCTGCACCAGCGCAAACTGAAGCGGCTGAGCCACCAGTTGTGTTCCGCCATTACTGGCAGCAATTGACACGTTGTAAGAACCGCTTGGCGCATCCGTGCCATCGGTCATGGTGCCGTCCCAGGTAAAGGTATGAACGCCCGCTTTCAACCCACCAATATCAATGGTGCGTACCACCTTGCCGTCTTTATCGGTAATGGTTGCGGTAACCTTATCTGCCGGTTGCTGCAGTTCAACGCCAAACGGCGTAGTGGTGGTTTTTGCGCCCTCTTCCGTACCTTTACCGGTCAGGATGGTGGTGCCTGGGATCATGACACCGTGGCCAATCAGCGTACTGGCCTGCAGCGACTGACTGTTGTCGATCTGCCCGGAGATCGATCCCAGCGTGGTGTTCAGTTTCTCAATTCCGCTCACGGTACTGATTTGCGCCAACTGGGTGGTCAGTTCGTTGTTTTGCAGCGGGTTGGTTGGATCCTGGTTTTTCAGCTGTGCAACCAGCAGCGTAAGGAAGCTGCTTTGCAGGTCTGCGGCGTTGCTGCCCGTCAGTGAACTCTTCCCCGTTGCGTCATTCACACCCGTCGTGCTCGGGTCATTCATTTTTACAGCAATAGACATGTGCGCCTCCTTTTACTGGCCTAGCGTCAGCGTTTTGAGCATCAAGCTTTTCACCGTATTGAGCACTTCAACGTTTGCCTGGTAGCTACGCGAGGCTGACATGGTGTTGACCATTTCGCCGACGACGTCCACATTCGGCATTTTTACGTAACCATTCGCATCGGCCAGCGGATTACCGGGTTCATAAACCAGCTTATCTGGCGCCTGGCTTTCAATGACGTCAGCGACTTTTACGCCACCGGTTGCCGCACCTGGCGCGGCATCAACCTGAAAAACAACCTGCTTCGCGCGATACGGCTGACCGTCAGGTCCGGTGACGCTATCCGCATTCGCCATGTTGCTGGCTGCCACGTTCAGGCGCTTAGACTGAGCCGTCAGCGCAGAGCCTGCGATATCAAAAATATTTAACAGCGCCACGAATTAGTTCCCTCCTTGCAGCACGTTCATCATGCCTTTGATTTGTCCACCCAACGCGGTCAGCCCCATTTGATACTTGAGGCTGTTGTCTGCAAATTGCGTACGCTCCCGGTCCATATCTACCGTGTTGCCATCGAGAGACGGCTGATCAGGAATGCGGTAGAGCAGTTCCGTAGAAGGAGCGGAAACGGTCTGGGCCGGAATGTGTTGTGCAGAGGTCAGCGTCAACGAGACACCGCCGGTTTCTTCCCGTCCTCGCACCATGACTTTTTTTAATTCACTGGCGAAATCCAGGTCGCGCGCCTGATACCCCGGCGTGTCGGCATTGGCTATGTTGGCCGCCAATACTTCCTGGCGTTGGGCGCGCAAATTCAGCGCTTCCTGTTGAAAACGTAAGGCGGCGTCGAGCTTATCGAGCATATCTCCTCCGCAAATGACAAAATTCAGCCGACAGCTTAAATCCCATTACGCGCGCGTTATCGCCGGAATAAACGCAAAATGCGTCGCTATTTGTTGCGTTGATGACTGCGTCACACAGGTAGAATCCTGTCACTACCTGAAAAAGCGCGAGGTTTTGATGCAAACGTTTAAACGTGGAGTCGTCGTGGCAGCACTGCTGTTCAGTCCTATGACGCTGGCGCAAGACCTGAATTCACAGTTGACGGCATGGTTTTCCCAGCGTCTGGCCGGATTTAGCGATGAGGTCGTCGTTACTATCCGAACGTCGCCAAATTTATTGCCGAGCTGCGAACAACCAGCATTAAGCGTGTCCGGGAGTGCAAAATTGTGGGGTAATGTGAACGTGCTGGCGCGCTGCGCCAACGAGAAACGTTATCTGCAGGTGAACGTGCAGGCCACGGGAAACTACGTTGTTGCCGCCGCGCCCGTCGCTCGGGGTAGCGCCCTGACTTCGGCCAGCGTAACGCTAAAACGAGGTCGACTGGACCAACTCCCTCCGCGCGCCGTGCTGGATATGAATCAGGTGCAGGATGCCGTAAGCCTGCGCGATCTGGTGCCAGGTCAGCCGATACAGCTTTCCATGTTGCGCCAGGCATGGCGAATCAAGGCCGGTCAGCGCGTCCTGGTTATCGCCAACGGAGATGGCTTTCGGGTGAATGCCGAAGGTAAAGCGCTGAACAATGCCGCCGTCGCCCAGAATGCCCGAGTACGGATGATTTCAGGCCAGGTGGTGAGCGGTGTCGTCGATTCTGATGGGAATATTCTTATTAACCTATAATAGGTTAAAGATTTTTTAGCGTGTGCCGATAGATAAACAACCAATGATTACAGCGGGCCGCTATAGCGTAACCCCTCGATGAGGATAAACAAAATGAGCATTGATCGTACCTCACCATTGAAGCCAGTAAGTACCGTTCAGCCACGTGAAACCAGCGATGCGCCGGTACAAAAAACGCGGAAGGAAAAAACCACCGCCACCACCAGCACCAGCGTCATGCTGAGCGACGCCCAGGCCAAACTGATGCAGCCCGGCACCAATGACATCAATATGGAACGCGTGGAAGCACTGAAAACCGCGATCCGTAATGGCGAGCTGAAAATGGACACCGGAAAAATTGCCGACTCGCTGATCCGCGAGGCGCAGAGCTACTTACAGAGTAAATAAAGTATGACTCGTTTGTCAGAAATACTTGACCAGATGACGACCGTCCTCAATGACCTGAAAACGGTAATGGATGCTGAACAGCAGCAGCTTTCCGCAGGATATATTAACGGCAGCCAGTTACAGCGTATTACAGAAGAAAAAAGCTCTTTGCTGGCAACCCTTGATTATCTGGAGCAGCAGCGCCGTCTGGAGCATGACGCCACGCGCAGCGCCAATGATGAAATTGCCGAGCGTTGGCAGACCATTACCCGGAAAACACAGGACCTACGCGAACTCAACCAGCACAACGGTTGGCTGCTGGAAGGGCAGATCGAGCGCAATCAACAAGCGATTCAAGTGCTGAAACCGCACCAGGAACCGGCGCTGTATGGCGCAAACGGTCAAACCTCTGCTGCGCACCGCGGCGGGAAAAAATTCTCTATCTGATGCTAGCCTGATAACGTTTTGCTTATCAGGCCTACGCGTTTGTAGGCCGGATACGGCGTCATGCCGCCATCCGGCATTAATCTGTTACGCCGTCCGGCGCACAAACTCTTTCACTTTAAAGCCCAGCACCGCGAGTGCAGCGAAGTAAGCAGCAATACCGGCCACCACAACGGCCATCAGACGCAGCAGACGCCATAACATCGTTCCCTGCGACCAGTCCGGCATGATGTAGAGCATCCCAACCAGCGCCGCCGACATCACCAGCACAGAAATCACCAGTCGCGCCAGGAACCAAGCCCAACCCGGTTGTGGGGTAAAAATTTTCTGTTTACGCAGTTGCCAGTACAGCAGTGAAGCGTTCAGACACGCCGCCAGACCAATCGACAGCGACAGCCCGGCATGTTTCAGCGGCCCAATAAACGCCAGGTTCATTACCTGGGTCATAATCAGCGTGACAATGGCAATCTTGACTGGCGTTTTAATATCCTGGCGCGAATAAAAACCAGGGGCCAACACTTTCACCACGATCAAGCCAATCAAACCTACCGAGTATGCCACCAGCGCGCGCTGCGTCATCGCTGCGTCAAAGGCGGTAAATTTACCGTACTGGAACAGAGAAACCGTCAGCGGTTTGGCCAGAATCCCCAACGCCACGGCGCTCGGTAATGCCAATAGAAAACACAAACGCAGGCCCCAGTCCATCAGACGGCAATACTCATCATGATTACCGCTGGAAAAACTTTTGGACAGCGAGGGCAGCAGGATAGTCCCCAACGCGACGCCAAGTACGCCAGACGGAAACTCCATCAGACGGTCAGCATAATACATCCATGACACTGAGCCAGAGGCCAGAAATGAAGCGAAAATCGTATTGATGATCAGTGAAATCTGGCTGACAGATACCCCAAGGATCGCCGGGCCCATTTGCTTGACGACGCGCATCGCCCCCGCATCACGGAAGTTCACGCGCGGCAGCACCAGCATGCCAATTTTCTTCAGGTGCGGAAGCTGATAAATCAACTGTAGCACGCCGCCAACGGTAACGGCCCACGCCAGCGCCAGCACCGGAGGGTGAAAATAAGGCGCAGCAAACAGCGCGAAACCGATCATGCTGATATTCAGAAAGGTCGGCGCAAACGCCGGAATGGAAAAGCGATTCCAGGTATTCAGGATCGCACCCACCAGCGAAGCCAGCGAGATCAGCAGAATATACGGAAAGGTGATCCGTAGCAGTTGAGTGGTCAGCGCAAATTTGTCCGCGGTGTCGGCAAACCCAGGCGCGGTGACTAAAATCACCCACGGGGCAGCCAGCATCCCGGCGACCGTCACCACGGCCAGCGCCAGGGTCAACAGCCCGGAAACGTAAGAGACAAAGACGCGGGTCGCATCCTCACCCTGCTTACTTTTATATTCGGCAAGAATAGGCACAAACGCCTGCGAAAAAGCGCCCTCAGCAAAGATTCGGCGCAGCAGGTTAGGAAGTTTGAATGCCACAAAAAAGGCATCAGTCGCCATCCCTGCGCCAAAGATTCTGGCGACAATCGCATCACGCGCAAAACCCAGCACACGTGAAAACATCGTCATCGAGCTGACGGCTGCCAGCGACTTTAATAAATTCATCTATGTTGTATTCCAGACTCTGAGGCAAAACCCCGACAAACCTGCCCGTAGGTCGGATAAGGCATGATCGCCGCCATCCGGCACTTTTGCTGTGCCTGATGGCGACGCCGTAGCGTCTTATCAGGCCGACAAACCAGCCTATGGTTAAAAAGAGGTGTTATTTTTGAGTTGGCATATAGTACCTGGATTACAATGAATTACTACCGCCAGATGTTACAGGGGGTTATTCAGCCATCGCCTCCCGCCACAGCTTTTCGACAACGCGCTGGGCCAGCAGCGCCTGCTCACCTGCCGTCTGGGGAACCGTCTGATTTTGCACGCACTCAATGAAATGACGTGCGCATCCGGCAAAACCACGCTGTTCCAGGGTAGTTTGCCAGCCTGCTACCGGCTTGTGCACCACTCCTTGCCCGCGCTCTTCCCGCCATTCCCGCATATCCGTAACGTCAATCAGGCCACCATCCGTCACCGCCTGCACGCTCTCGCGCTGGCTACCGGCGCGGCGGTGCATACTGGTCGTTACCTGCATTTGCCCGGCAGAAAAATGGTGCTCCGCATAGAGCATCGCGCCGGATTCATTGGTTAACAGCGTACCGTTATTTAACTGCACTTTCTCTCCCGCCAGCCACAATGCGGTATCGACAACGTGCAGATAGTCGTCCAGCAAAGTGAAGCGCAGATCGTGCGGCCCGACGCTGTCCGTCCGGTGCTTATCCATGCGTACGGACGCCGCATTGCCCAACTGGGATTTGAGATCCTGATACAGCGGCGCAAATCGACGGTTAAACCCCACCATCAGCGTCAGCTTTTTCCGCTCGGCCAGCTCCACCAATTGTTCAGCTTCGTGCAGGTTTTCCGCCAGCGGTTTATCCACGCACACGTGAACCCCTGCATTCAGCAGTTCGCTGACCACCGCATAGTGCGTTGCGGTACTGGAATGGACGAAAACCGCATCGCAGGTTTGCGCCAGATTAACCAGTGAATCAACGTAGGGTATCCGCCAGGTATGACAGATACGCTGCGCTTTTTCCCGCGAAGGGGAAAATGCCCCTTCCAGCGTCCAGTCTGCACTAGCGCCCAGCACGGGCAGCCAGGCCTTTTGCGCAATCCCGCCGAGCCCGACAACGCCGATACGTAATTTATTCACATCAGTCTCCCAGGTGCGCTAGTAAGGAATCAAGCCGCTGCTTAAGCTCCGCGACGTCTGTTTCCAGCGCGTCAACGCGCGCCTGTAGATCGCCCGAAGCTGCCGGAAGTTCATCTGTGGTGGCCATCGCTTCATCAACGTCACCGCAAAACAGGTGCATATAACGGCTTTCACGTTTGCCCGGCTCACGCGCCAGGCGAACGACATAAGGACCATCTTCCCGGGTTGCCAGTTTCTCCAGTGTCGACTCTACTTCGGCCATGTCGCTGAATTCGTACATCCGGGAGGCGCGGCTACGTAGCTCACCTGGTGTTTGAGCGCCGCGCAGCAACAGCGTGGTAATGAGCGCGACTTCCCCCGCGCTGAGCTTAAGATTGCCAAACTCAGAGTTGCAGAAACGCTGCTCATATTTCGTGACGCGATTACCAAAGCCACTCACCGTACGCAGGAAATGCCGTTTCACCAGGTTATCAAGCTGATCCTGCACGTCGGATTCCGACAGGTTCATCACGGGTTCACGATTCGTTTTTTGATTGCAGGCGGTTACGACTCCGTTAACGGAGAGCGGATACTGTTCAGGTGTAGTCACTTGTTTTTCTAATAAACAGCCAATCACCCGTGCTTCGGTGGCGGTTAATTCGTATTTCATCGTCTTCTCCATTAATCATGGCTGCATCTGAAACTTAGCGGCCGGGGGTCCATTCTGATGTGGTCAACGCCGTCAGCACGTGATCGCGCCACTGCCCGTCAATCAGCAGGTAGTCTTTGGCATACCCTTCTTTTTCAAAACCCAGTCGCGCCAGCAGGTCACCGCTGCGTTTATTATGTGGCATGTAGTTAGCCATAATGCGGTGAATATGCTGCGTGCGCTGCATATAGCGGATAGCCGAGGTTAAGGCTTCATACATCAGCCCCTGCCCCTGCCACTTCTGTGCAATGGAGTAACCGAGATAACAGGCGTGGAAAGATCCCCGCACGACGTTCGAGAAGTTCGCGACGCCAATAATCTCTTTTTCTTCCGGATCGAGCAGCGCAAAGTAATAAGCGGTGCCCTGTTTATGAAACTCAGAGATCATGCTCAGACGCGCCTGCCAGCCTGACGGATAACAGTGGCTTTCATCGCGAATAGGCTCCCAGGGTTTTAAGAAATGACGATTTTCTGCGTAATAATCTGCCAGACGCCAGGCATCACGCTCATGCACTAAACGCACGACCAGGCGGTCCGTGGTTAAGCGCACTTTTGGCACGTTACTGCGATAGCCAAACATTCTATACCTACTCCTTCCCGTAACGTCTTCAATACGCTATTCGCATTACTATACCTGCGCAAATACGCCCTGTGAAAAGAGCAAAATGCCATTTTTTGAATTATTCACACATTTTGATGAAAACTCTCTATCAAGACGGACTTTTGATAAAAAAATATTGTCCCGCGAAGGGTGGGAAAAGCGATGACGACACCGCAGAATAGGAGGTGCTTATCTTTTAAACTCTATCCAGAGTGACGAGTTTTTCCCTGGAGGGGAAATGTCGCAAGTCTCGCAGGCAAGGAACCTGGGTAAATACTTCCTTCTTATCGATAACATGCTGGTCGTGCTGGGTTTCTTCGTCGTTTTCCCGCTGATCTCAATTCGTTTCGTCGATCAAATGGGCTGGGCCGCCGTGATGGTCGGTATCGCGCTAGGATTACGTCAATTTATCCAGCAAGGTTTAGGTATCTTCGGCGGTGCTATTGCTGACCGTTTCGGGGCAAAACCGATGATCGTCACCGGCATGCTGATGCGCGCTGCCGGATTCGCCACCATGGGCATTGCCCATGAACCGTGGCTGCTGTGGTTTTCCTGCTTTCTTTCCGGGCTGGGCGGCACGTTGTTCGACCCTCCCCGCTCGGCGCTGGTGGTCAAACTGATCCGTCCGGAAAAGCGCGGGCGTTTTTTCTCTATTCTGATGATGCAGGATAGCGCCGGGGCCGTGGTTGGCGCGTTGCTCGGCAGTTGGTTATTGCAATACGATTTCCGTCTGGTGTGTGCCACCGGCGCAATTTTGTTCGTTCTGTGCGCGGCGTTTAACGCCTGGCTACTTCCGGCATGGAAGCTGTCAACGGTGAAAATTCCGGTGCGCGAAGGAATGAGCCACGTGATGCATGACAAGCGCTTTGTCACTTATGTGCTGACGCTGGCGGGCTATTACATGCTGGCGGTACAAGTGATGCTGATGCTGCCAATAATGGTGAACGACATCGCTGGGTCACCGGCCGCAGTGAAATGGATGTATGCCATCGAGGCGTGCCTCTCTTTAACGTTGCTCTACCCGATTGCCCGCTGGAGTGAAAAACGCTTTCGCCTTGAGCATCGCCTGATGGCCGGTCTGCTGGTGATGTCTGTAAGCATGATGCCCATCGGCCTGGTCGGGAATTTGCAGCAGTTGTTCACCCTGATTTGCACGTTCTATATTGGCTCAATCATCGCCGAACCGGCGCGTGAGACCCTGAGCGCCTCGCTGGCGAATGCACGTGCCCGGGGAAGCTATATGGGTTTCAGTCGACTGGGACTCGCCATCGGCGGCGCCATTGGTTATATCGGCGGCGGCTGGCTGTTTGACATGGGTAAAGCCTTGGCACAACCTGAGCTGCCCTGGATGATGCTCGGTATTATCGGCTTCATCACTTTCCTGGCGCTGGGCTGGCAATTCAGTCTCAAACGCCCAACGCGTGGTATGCTGGAGCCTGACGCCTGATAGCCAATCTGGTGTACGCGCATTTTTCAGTTTTTTCTGCTGTTACCCGCTGCGCTGGTGCTCGATGATGCTTTGTGTCACGATTACACCACAAGCATCATGTTGAGGAACCCCATGAAAAAGTTTTTTTTTGCCGCTGCACTAATTGTCAGCGGCCTGTTGGTTGGTTGTAATCAACTCACGCAATACACGGTTAGCGAACAAGAGATTAATCAGGCCCTGGCGAAGAATAATAACTTTTCTAAAGATATCGGTTTGCCTGGCGTCGCTGAAGCACATATCGTACTGAACAATCTCTCCAGCCAGATAGGCCGTGAAGAACCCAATAAAGTGACGCTGACCGGAGACGCCAATCTGGACATGAACTCCCTGTTTGGCAGTCAGAAAGCGACCATGAAGTTGAAGCTAAAAGCCTTACCGGTTTTCAATAAAGAAAAAGGCGCGATTTATCTGCAAGAAATGGAAGTCGTGGACGCTACCGTCACGCCGGAAAAAATGCAGTCGGTACTGCAAACGCTGATGCCTTATTTAAATCAGTCGCTGCGCAACTATTTCAACCAGCAGCCAGCGTACATTCTGCGGGATGACAGCAGCCAGGGGGAAGCGCTGGCGAAAAAACTGGCGAAAGGCATTGAGGTGAAACCGGGAGAAATCATTATCCCGTTCACCGACTAATATGACAGAGGGCGCCGATGCGCCCTTTTTTTTTCGTGCAAACGAAAACGTTTCCGCTTATCCTTTGTTTCCGGCAAAAAAGACTATCCTCAGCCGGAGCATATTGATGACTGCACCATCCCAGGTTTTAAAGATCCGCCGCCCAGACGACTGGCATCTTCACTTTCGCGATGGCGACATGTTAAAAACTGTCGTGCCCTATACCAGCGAAGTTTATGGCCGCGCCATTGTCATGCCGAACCTGGCTCCGCCCGTCACCACGGTGGACGCGGCTATCGCTTACCGCCAGCGAATTCTTGACGCGGTACCTGCCGGACACGACTTCACGCCATTAATGACCTGCTACTTAACGGATACGCTGGATCCCAATGAGCTGGAACGTGGATTCAACGAAGGCGTGTTCACCGCCGCAAAACTCTATCCGGCCAATGCCACCACCAACTCGACGCATGGCGTAACCTCTATTGATGCCATCATGCCAGTGCTGGAGCGGATGGAAAAATTGGGTATGCCTCTGCTGGTGCACGGCGAAGTGACGCATGCGGATATCGATATTTTCGATCGCGAGGCGCGCTTTATTGAAACTGTGATGGAACCACTGCGTCAGCGTTTAACTGCGCTGAAAGTGGTGTTCGAACATATCACGACTAAAGATGCTGCCGAATACGTGCGCGACGGCAACGACCTTCTGGCGGCGACCATTACGCCGCAGCACCTGATGTTTAACCGCAACCACATGCTGGTCGGCGGGATTCGCCCTCATCTGTACTGCCTGCCGATCCTCAAACGTAACGTCCATCAACAGGCGCTGCGTGAGCTGGTCGCCAGCGGGTTTAACCGCGCCTTCCTCGGTACCGACTCAGCGCCGCATGCGCGTCATCGTAAAGAGTCAAGCTGTGGCTGTGCGGGCTGCTTTAATGCGCCGACCGCACTGGGCAGTTATGCCACCGTGTTTGAAGAGATGAATGCACTGGACCATTTTGAAGCCTTCTGCTCACTCAATGGCCCACAGTTCTACGGTTTGCCGGTGAATGAAACCTTTATTGAGCTGGAACGCGTGGAGCACCAGGTCCCAGAGAGCATTGCGCTGCAAGATGATACGCTGGTGCCTTTCCTGGGTGGCGAAACGGTACACTGGTCCGTGAAAAGCTAAAAAAAGTGTAGCCAACTGGCGAGAATAACTGTATAAATAAACAGTATATTCCACAGGGGGCTACTATGCGTATTGAAGTCACTATTGCCAAAACTTCACCTTTACCTGCTGGTGCAATTGACGCGCTGGCAGGTGAACTCTCCCGCCGTATTCAGCACCATTTTCCGGATAACGAAGGTAACGTTACCGTCCGTTATGCCGGCGCAAACAATCTGTCGGTTATTGGTGCCACCAAAGAGGATAAAGAACGCATCAGCGAGATCCTCCAGGAGACCTGGGAAAGCGCGGATGACTGGTTCATCAATGAATAAATAATGATATGCAGTGATGTTTGTTTGCCGGGTCGCCCCGGCTTTTTTATACACACCATCTTTTAATCAATAGTTCATTCCTTCTGACAAACTGATATTTTAATAATAAACTCCCGGCTATCTTTTAACCACAACACCAAAATAATTGTGCAACATGCTTAAAAAAAATGAATAACATGTCGGTTTGTTAGTCAGATAACGCTGAAAACGAAAATTTTATGTGCTTACCTCTTTAAATTTTCAATGAATACCCTTATTTATTGATATACTGAAGTTGCTTCAGAAAAAACGCATTGAACCTCGAAAACCGTTGTCTAGTAACACGAATTAGGGGGCATGATGGAAAAGAATAATGAAGTCATTCAGACTCATCCGTTAGTAGGATGGGACATCAGCACTGTTGATAGCTACGATGCGCTGATGCTGCGTTTGCACTACCAGACCCCGAATCGTCCAGACCCGGATGGGACTGAAGTTGGTCAAACGCTCTGGTTAACCACTGATGTTGCCAGGCAATTTATTTCGATATTAGAAGCAGGAATCGCTAAAATTGAATCCGGCGATTACCAGGTAAATGAGTATCAGCGACATTAAATCTGATACATCCAACCATCAAAAGGCACCTTTCCGGTGCCTTTCTTATTTCCAGGTTGAATATTCCGGGTCACTTATTTACCCTGCTACTATCGCGATTGCAGAGAGAAGCGGATGAAATACGACTTAATCATAATTGGCAGCGGTTCCGTGGGTGCCGCAGCCGGATACTATGCCACTCGCGCCGGTCTGAAGGTTCTGATGATCGATGCGCATATGCCACCGCATCAGCAGGGCAGCCACCACGGCGACACTCGATTAATTCGTCATGCCTATGGCGAAGGTGAAAAATATGTTCCGCTGGTGCTGCGTGCGCAAACATTATGGGATGAATTATCCACCCAAAATGAAGAGCCGATTTTTGTGCGCTCTGGTGTCATCAACCTTGGTCCGGCAGATTCAACCTTCTTAGCGACCGCGGCGCAAAGCGCAAAACAGTGGCAACTCAATGTTGAACAACTGGATGCAGCAGCCATTATGGCGCGCTGGCCAGAGATTCGCGTACCTGAAAACTATATCGGTCTGTTTGAAGCGGAGTCTGGTTTTTTACGTAGTGAGTTAGCGATTAAAACCTGGATCCGTCTGGCGGAGGAAGCAGGCTGTGCGCAGCTATTTAAATGCCCGGTCAGCGCAATTCGTCATAGTGATGATGGCGTCACGGTAGAAACCGCCGATGGTGACTATCACGCGCAAAAAGCGGTGATCAGCGCCGGAACCTGGGTACAGGCATTAGTCCCTGAACTACCGATACAACCGGTACGCAAAGTGTTCGCCTGGTATCAAGCCGATGGGCGTTACAGCGTTAAGAATAACTTCCCTGCCTTCACCGGGGAGCTACCAAATGGCGATCAATTCTACGGTTTCCCGGCAGAAAACGACGAGCTAAAAATTGGTAAGCACAATGGCGGACAGGTAATTCATTCGGCAGAAGAGCGCAAGCCGTTTGCCGCTGTAGCCAGCGATGGTTCTGAAGCCTTCCCATTCCTGCGTACAATACTGCCAGGCGTGGGTTGCTGTCTGCACGGTGCGTCCTGCACCTATGATAACTCACCAGATGAAGACTTTATTATTGATACTCTACCGGAGCATGACAACACGCTGATCATCACCGGGCTGAGCGGACATGGCTTTAAGTTTGCCTCCGTCCTCGGAGAGATTGCGGCTGACTTCGCCCAGGACAAATCGTCTGACTTTGACCTGACGCCCTTCAGGCTAAGTCGTTTTAAGCGATAATAAATGAATGGCCTCGTTGGTGAGGCCATTTTTAATGACAGGAATAACGTTGATGCGCCGCATCTTTCACTATCTGGTTAATAATATTCGCGAGCATCTTATGCTCTACATTATTTTATGGTCGCTGCTGGCAATTATGGATGTGATATATATTATGTTTTTCTGAACCCGCAACGCTGACACTAATTGACATAAACTGATATTAACTTAATTTTCATTGCAATTAACTGAACAAGAAAAATACCTTAACCCCCCAGAAACCACGCCTTAATGTCATCCATCCCTACTAATTCCTTGATGATTACTTCACAATTCAATCAATTTTATTGAATCAAAAACAAATATCATCATTATTGTTATTTATTAGTTGCATTAATGTCTTTTACGCGCCATTTTCATTCACTTCTGAAATATCTAACGGTGCACTTATGCAATTCAATAATACTCCACAACGCTATGGCGTGGTGTCTGCCGCTTTACACTGGCTGATTGCGATTGCTGTATATGGCATGTTTGCGCTGGGATTGTGGATGGTCACACTCAGCTATTACGACGGTTGGTATCACCAGGCCCCTGAACTGCATAAAAGCATCGGCGTTATGCTCATGATGGGGCTGGTTATCCGCGTCGTCTGGCGGTTGATCTCCCCTCCTCCTCCTGCGCTGGCAAGTTATTCCCGTTTCACCCGCATCGCGGCGGCACTGGGTCACCTCGCGCTATACACATTGCTCTTTTCAATTGTCATCAGCGGGTATTTGATTTCGACCGCTGATGGCAAAGCGATAAGCGTATTTGGTTGGTTCGACATTCCTGCCACCCTTGCCAATGCGGGCGCTCAGGCCGACCTCGCCGGTAGTCTGCACCTGTGGCTTGCGTGGACCGTGGTGGTTTTATCGCTTCTGCACGGACTGATGGCCCTGAAACATCACTTTATCGATAACGACGATACCCTGAATCGCATGTTGGGAAAATCGTCATCTGACTATGGAGCTTAAAATGAAAAAAAACCTGCTGGGACTTACACTCGCCTCTCTGTTATTCACCACCGGGTCAGCCGTGGCGGCAGATTACAAAATTGACAAAGAAGGACAGCATGCCTTTGTTAATTTCCGTATTCAGCACCTGGGTTACAGTTGGCTGTACGGCACATTTAAAGATTTCGACGGGACTTTTACCTTTGATGAGAAAAATCCCGCAGCCGATAAGGTTAACGTCACCATCAACACCAACAGCGTTGACACCAATCACGCCGAACGCGACAAGCACCTGCGCAGCGCAGATTTCCTTAACGTGGCCAAATTCCCGCAGGCGACCTTTAGCTCTACCAGCGTGAAGAAAGAGGGGAACGACCTGGATATCACCGGTAATCTCACCCTGAACGGCGTCACTAAACCGGTTACGCTGGATGCGAAGCTGATCGGTCAGGGCGGCGATCCGTGGGGTGGCACGCGTGCAGGTTTTGAAGCAGAAGGTAAAATTAAGCTGAAGGACTTCAACATCACCACCGATCTCGGCCCGGCGTCTCAGGAAGTCGATCTGATCATCTCAGTGGAAGGCGTCCAACAGAAGTAACGTATGAGTTGCCGGATGGGGCTAAAGCCGCCATCCGGCATGATGACTATTGCGCAGGGTCCGGAATACCCAGTTTGGTATTCAGGCGACCGCGTGACTTATTAAAGATTTTGTTGCCATTTTCACGTCCGGCGCGAAGACGACGTTGCTCTTCTTCCGGCAACTTACTCTCTTCGCTACACAATTCGCTACAGCAGCCGTTATACTTCTGCGCGCAGGCCGGACACTGGATAAACAACAGATGGCAGCCATCATTTTTGCAATTAGTATGGCTGTCGCACGCCGTTCCGCACTGATGACAATGCGCAATAACATCTTCAGAAATCCTTTCGCCCATACGCTCATCAAAAACGAAGTTTTTACCGACAAAACGCACAGGAAGCCCCTGTTCACGCGCCTTGCGGGCATATTCAATAATACCGCCCTCAATGTGCCAGACTTTGCTAAATCCGTTGTGTTTCATCCAGGCGCTGGCTTTCTCACAACGGATCCCGCCCGTGCAATACATAACGATTTTTTTATCTTTATGCGCCTGCATCATTTCAACGGCTTTCGGTAACTGGTCGCGGAACGTGTCTGCCGGGATTTCTAGCGCATTCTCGAAATGGCCCACTTCGTATTCATAGTGGTTGCGCATATCAATGAATACCGCGTCAGGATCGTCCAGCATGGCGTTTACTTCCGCCGCCTTCAGGTAATCACCTACGTTGCTGGCGTCAAATTGCGGATCGTCAATCCCATCCGCCACGATGCGTTCACGCACTTTCATGCGCAGCACCCAGAACGATTTACCATCATCATCCAGCGCGATATTCAGACGTAACCCGGCGAATGCGGGATCAAACGCATAAAGCTGCTGGCGGAATGCCTCGACGTTGCTTTGCGGTACGCTGATTTGCGCATTGATTCCTTCATGGGCAAGATAAACGCGCCCGAAGACGTTCAATGCAGTGAACATCTGGTACAGCGCATCACGCGTGTGCTGAGGATTGGCGATGGTGAAATATTTATAGAATGAGATCGTCGTGCGCGACTCGGTCTCAGCCAACATTTTGGCTTTGAGCGCATCGTTCGAAATGCGGTTGTGTAACACTGGCATGGTGTACGTATCCTGCAAATAGGGAGAAAATGAAAATCGGCGGCATAATAAAGCAAACACCGCCAATTTACATCCACACATTTTACGCTACATTTCTTACTCCAATATAAAAGTGCAACAACAATTGCTGGTTTAATCACCGTTCTCCCGTCACAAATTTTTGATATGCGCGAAAAAATGCGACAATACAGGCAATTGGTCGTTTGAAGACAGGATAGACATGACGAATTTACCCAAGTTTTCGGCTGCGTTACTGCATCCACGTTATTGGTTAACCTGGCTGGGCATTGGCATCCTTTGGTTAATCGTGCAGTTACCCTACCCGGTTCTTTACAAGTTGGGCTGCGCATTAGGTCGTCTGGCATTACGTTTGATGAAACGTCGGGCAAAAATTGTTTCCCGTAATCTGGAACTGTGCTTCCCGCAAATGAGCGAGCAGGAACGCCAGCAGATGGTCATCAAGAACTTCGAGTCCGTGGGCATGGGCGTGATGGAAACCGGAATGGCCTGGTTTTGGTCTGACAAGCGCATTTCACGCTGGACGGAAGTTATCGGGATGGAACATATCCGCGACGTTCAGGCGCAAAAGCGGGGAATTTTGTTAGTGGGTCTGCACTTTCTGACCCTTGAACTGGGTGCGCGTCAGTTTGGTTTGCAGGAGCCGGGGATAGGCGTATATCGCCCTAACGACAACCCACTGCTCGACTGGCTACAAACCTGGGGCCGTATGCGCTCTAATAAATCAATGCTCGATCGTAAAGACCTGAAAGGAATGATTAAAGCGTTGAAAAAAGGCGAAGTGGTCTGGTATGCGCCGGATCATGACTACGGTCCCCGCGCCAGCGTATTTGTCCCGCTTTTTGCTGTTGAACAGGCCGCAACAACCTCCGGGACCTGGATGCTTTCACGCATGTCGAATGCCTGCCTGGTACCGTTTGTTCCTCGCCGCAAGCCTGACGGTAAAGGTTATCAATTGATTATGCTGCCTCCTGAGTGTTCACCGCCGTTAGACAACGCGGAGACTACGGCTGCGTGGATGAACAAGATTGTTGAGCAATGCATCATGATGGCCCCAGAGCAGTACATGTGGCTACACCGTCGTTTCAAGACGCGTCCTGAAGGTTCACCTTCCCTGTACTAAAGCACGGTTGCAGTCCTGTGGACTGCAACACCTTCCCTGCCCGCTTTAGGTTTAACTGCTATCCGCATTGCAGCAACTATCAACCAGGCGCATAATTAGCCTGCTTGCTTATATTCAATCGATAGCGCAAACAGCGCGCCACACTGCGGAACGCTATGTCACCCTCAGATGCTCCCATAAACTGGAAACGTAACCTCACCGTTGCCTGGTTGGGTTGTTTTTTAACCGGTGCAGCATTTAGCCTGGTTATGCCCTTTTTGCCCCTCTATGTCGAGAGTCTCGGCGTCACGGGTCATAGCGCCCTGAATATGTGGTCAGGTCTGGTCTTCAGCATCACTTTTCTCTTTTCCGCCATCGCCTCTCCTTTCTGGGGTGGCCTTGCCGATCGCAAAGGGCGAAAAATCATGCTGCTGCGTTCCGCATTGGGTATGGCGATTGTGATGCTGCTGATGGGGCTGGCGCAAAATATCTGGCAGTTCCTGGTCCTGCGTGCCCTGTTGGGTCTGCTCGGCGGTTTCATTCCCAACGCCAATGCACTCATCGCCACCCAGGTTCCGCGCAATAAAAGCGGCTGGGCGCTGGGAACGCTTTCCACCGGCGGCGTCAGCGGCGCACTGCTCGGACCGTTGGCAGGCGGGCTGCTCGCGGATCAGTACGGACTACGCCCGGTATTTTTCATCACCGCCAGCGTACTGCTGCTCTGTTTTATCCTGACGCTATTTTTTATTCGCGAACGTTTCCAACCGGTGAGCAAGAAAGAGATGCTACACATTCGCGAAGTCGTGGCCTCGTTAAAAAATCCCAAACTGGTGCTGAGCCTGTTTGTCACAACGCTGATAATCCAGGTGGCAACCGGGTCCATCGCGCCAATTCTGACGCTGTACGTTCGAGAGCTGGCTGGCAACGTCAGTAACATCGCCTTTATTAGCGGGATGATTGCTTCCGTACCGGGTGTGGCTGCGTTAATTAGCGCCCCGCGGCTCGGCAAATTAGGTGATCGAATTGGCCCGGAGAAGATCCTGATTGTTGCTCTGGTCATCTCCGTGCTGCTGCTTATTCCAATGTCGTTTGTACAATCGCCCTGGCAACTTGCCGTTCTGCGCTTTTTATTGGGGGCCGCTGACGGCGCTCTGCTCCCGGCAGTACAAACGCTGCTGGTCTATAACTCGACCAATCAGATCGCCGGGCGTATTTTCAGTTATAACCAGTCATTTCGCGATATTGGTAACGTAACGGGGCCGTTAATGGGGGCGGCAATATCCGCCAACTACGGTTTTCGCGCCGTCTTCTGCGTGACCGCGGGCGTCGTACTGTTTAACGCTTTCTACTCGTGGAATAGTCTGCGCCGTCGCCGGAGCACTGACTGAGGCTACGGGATGATTTTTGTGCATTCATACTTGCAATATCGGAGAATCAACTATTATTTCCCTGAATACTTCATTAAATCAAAGGGAGACTCTGATGACCATGTATGCCACGCTGGAAGAAGCCATTGATGCAGCTCGTGAAGAATTTCTGGCTGATAACCCTGACCTTGAGCCCGACGAAGCCAGCGTTCAACAGCTAAGCGTACAAAAATACGTGCTACAGGATGGTGACATTATGTGGCAGGCGGAATTCTTTGCTGATGAGGATGAGGGTGAGGGTGAATGCCTGCCAATGCTGAGTGGTGAAGCGGCCCAAAGCGTTTTTGATGGCGACTATGATGAAATTGAGATCCGTCAGGAGTGGCAGGAAGAAAACACGCTTCACGAATGGGATGAAGGTGAATTCCAGCTGGAACCTCCCCTGGATACCGAAGAGGGTCAGACCGCGGCCGATGAATGGGATGAGCGATAGCTACTCGTAAGGTCCGTGGTGAATGTCGAGCGGGAGCAGCAAGGTATCAAACACCAGCGAAAATGGCAGGTCTAGGATGGTGACGTAGCGCCACGCGGAGTCCCGGACATCCCATTGCACGCCAGGATAGTATTGGTTTCCGTGCCCTTGCCCTGGGATAGTTCGGCTAATAATACTGCCGCATCCGCTCAGCAAGCACACCATGATTGCCACTGCCAATATTCGCACCTGATACCTCACGGCTCTTTTATTTAGTATAAAAAAATACCGGCACCAGGCCGGTATTTTCACGTTACATAACGCTTACTTTTTCCTGAGCGCCAGCGGATTCAGGGTCAGTCCCTGGTAGTAATTCACCCACGAAGAATACTTATCAGGTGAATTCCAGACGCGATAGTGCAAACGCGCCATCGTCACCGGATCGCTCAACAGCACCAGACGGCGGTCACGGTTTAGTTTCTCCGGCGTTTCGTTCAGCGCCTGCTCCACATGGCGGTCACGAGCAATCTCAAGCACGTTACTCGCGCGGTGACGTGCAGTCGCCATTGCCGTTGCCAGTGCATTAAATGACGGGTTAAACACCGCATGCATAAAGCCGTCGTCCAGTGTACGATTGCGGTTCATCACCAGGTAGGTATCCGTATCCACCAGCACCTGCGGCGGAGAATACTCTTCCGGGATCAGGAACAGCTTCCAGCGCTTGGTACGTAACCCAACCGTGGAACGGCTGGAAATCACGGAAACAAACGGCGACAGGATCAGCGAGAAGACAATCGGCGCCAGCCAGAACAGGAAACGCAGATCCAGCCAGGCCATACCTACCGCCCACACCAGCCCCAGCAGTAACTGAGAACCGTGACGCATAAATGCTTCACCCCACGGGGTGGAATCGTCATCACGCTGCGGCGAATTCCACACCACTTCCCAACCGAGGAAGGCGCTCACGACAAAGACGGTATGGAACAGCATACGTACCGGCGCCAGCAGCACGGAGAACAGAACCTCCAGCAGCAGCGACAGCGTGACGCGGATAAACCCGCCGTACTCTTTCGTCCCTTTACACCAGATGAGCAAAATACTCAGCAGCTTCGGCAGGAACAGCAGCACCATCGTAGAAGCAAACAGCGCGATCGCCAGTTCAGGACGCCACTGCGGCCATACCGGGAACAGCTGGCGCGGTTGCAGGAAGTACTGTGGTTCCGTCAACGCATGCACCACCTGCAATGCGGTCGATAACGCGAGGAACATAAACCACAGCGGCGCGGACAGATAGGACATAACGCCGGTCAGGAACACTGCACGGTGAACCGGGTGCATCCCCTTCACCAGGAACAGACGGAAGTTCATCAGGTTGCCATGACACCAGCGACGGTCACGCTTGAGTTCATCCAGCAGGTTCGGCGGTAGCTCTTCATAAGAGCCCGGCAGATCGTAAGCAATCCACACGCCCCAGCCGGCACGACGCATCAACGCCGCTTCGACGAAGTCATGGGAGAGGATCGAACCCGCAAACGAGCCTTCGCCCGGTAACGGCGCAAGCGCACAGTGTTCGATAAACGGCTTCACGCGAATAATCGCGTTATGGCCCCAGTAGTGCGATTCCCCCAATTGCCAGAAGTGAAGTCCAGCGGTAAACAACGGACCATAAACACGGGTCGCAAACTGCTGACAGCGCGCATACAGCGTATCCATACCGGAAGCCTTCGGTGAAGACTGGATAATCCCGGCATTTGGATTCGCTTCCATCAGGCGCACCAGCCCGCTCAGACAGTCACCGCTCATCACGGAGTCAGCGTCCAGCACCACCATGTAGCTGTACTGATTTCCCCAGCGACGGCAGAAGTCATCAATGTTACCGCTTTTACGCTTCACGCGACGACGACGACGACGGTAGAAAATCTGCCCTTCGCCTTGCACTTCGGCAATCAGCTCCATCCACGCTTTTTGTTCTGCTACGCAGATATCGGGGTTGTAGCTGTCGCTCAGGATGTAAACATCAAAATGCTCGGCGTTGCCCGTCGCTTTGACCGACTCCCACGTGGCGCGAAGTCCCGCGAATACGCGGTCAACGTCCTCGTTACAGATCGGCATAATCAACGCGGTCCGGTGCTCGGGATTTAACGGCTCGTCCCCAACCGTTGAGGCGGAGATACTGTACTTATCTCGCCCAATCAACAGTTGCAGGAAGCCCATCAGCGCGGTCCAGAATCCTGCTGAAACCCAACAGAAAAGCACGGCAAACAAAATGAGAATGCCGGTCTGGAGCATGTAGGGCAGCAGTTGCATAAAGGAGACCCATAAATCCTGCCCCATCATGTCAACAGGATTAATGAATGCCCAACCCTGATACGGAAGGATCGTCTTCATATACCAGGTTGCGACGACCGTTTGCGCCAGCGTTAAGATCAACAACGTATAGCGGCGGATGGTGCCAACCGTACGCCATTTTTGCTCGCTCTCCTGTTCTTCTTTCGTCAAACGCGAAAGATAACGCGGAGTCACATCGCGCCCGCGCAGGCGATCCCAAAAGCGGCCAACCGGGTTGGTACGCCAGGGATCGGGGAACATAGAGGTACGCGTTGCTTTTGGCATCGCCTGCAGCTGATCGCGCCCCTCATCGTCCTTAACCAACTGCTCTTTGGCCAGAGAATCCGGCCACGCTTGCTCCAGGCGAGCTTTCACAGAACCCTGCGGTGAATCATCTTCGCGCGAGTACGTACGATGCTCGGCATCCAGCGCCTGATGAACGGCGCGGATGTCAGTTTTCGGCAGTGCCGCTTTTTCGATATCCGAAAGCGGCATTGCGTCAATATACTCAGTTGTCTTATTCATTGGCAGGTAACTGGTAGCTCCAGGTTTCACTCAGCGTCTGATCGGCATTGACCAAGGCAGCACGCATTTCAGTGGTTTTCTTCACATCTTTCACTTTCACGCGCAATACCAAACGCCAACCTTTAGTTACCGGGTTGTAGCGCACAGTACTTTCAACGATCTCGCCGTTGTCGCCAATACTGGTTTGTGCGGTAACCGGGGTATCCTGCGGCAGCTTTTTCATATCCGTGCCGGTAAAGTCCACCACAAACGCGATGGTGCCATCAGGCTGACGAATGAGGTTAGACTGTTTTACATCACCGGTAGAACGACGAGTCTGCTGGACCCAGGCGCTATCAGGGGCATGAAGCTTGTCTTCGTCACGCGTGAACGTCAGGGTGTACTTGAAGTTCATCTCTTTGCCGGCTTCAGGCAGTTGATCCGGCGTCCAGTACGCAACGATGTTATCGTTCGTTTCATCGTTAGTTGGGATTTCAACTAACTCAATCTTACCTTTACCCCAATCACCTTTTGGCGTGATCCAGGCGCTTGGGCGCAGATCGTAACGATCGTCGATATCTTCAAAACGCGAGAACTGACGGCCACGCTGCAGCAGGCCGAAACCTTGCGGGTTTTCCATCGCAAAGCTGCTCACCGCCAGATGTTTCGGGTTATTCAGCGGACGCCAAATCCACTCGCCGTTGCCAGCGTGGATCGACAAACCGTTAGAGTCATGCAGTTCCGGACGATAGTTGGTCGCCGGAGAAGGCTGGTTTGGTCCGTACAGGAACATACTGGTTAACGGTGCCACACCCAGCTTGCCCACTTTGTCGCGCAGATAAACTTTGGACTGAACATCGACGACCGTGTCACGACCCGGAATGATGACAAAGCGATACGCTCCGGTTGCGCGCGGAGAATCCAGCAAGGCATAAATGGTCAAACGTTTGTCAGTCGGTTTCGGACGCTCGATCCAAAACTCACGGAAGCGGGGAAATTCTTCGCCAGAAGGCAGAGCGGTATCAATCGCGAGACCGCGCGCAGACAGACCGTAGACCTGCCCTGCCCCCAGCACACGGAAATAGCTGGCACCGAGCATGCTGACGATTTCGTCGTTTTTATCTTTGCTGTTGATCGGATACAGCACTTTGAACCCGGCGAAACCGAGATCTTTTACCGTGTCTTTATCATGCTGAACATCGCCAAAATTAAAATAATCCGGGCTGTATTTGATTCTTTTCACCGCTGTAGCGGTAACTTCGTTGATTTTGACCGGCGTGTCGAAGTACATACCCTGGTGGTAGAACTCGAGCTTAAATGGGGTCTTGAGATTGCTCCAGTAGGCTTTATCGCGGTTAAACTGGATCTGCTGATAATCCGCATATTTCATGTCGCGGAAAACGGAGGGCAAGTTACTTTTTGGCGCCTCATAGCCTTTACCGGCTAAGGATTGAGCTTGTTTTGCAACATCATCGATGCTGAACGCCCAGCTCGATGATGTGTACAGCGTTAACATAACTGCTGCACCCAACCAACGCATTTTCATCATTTGTAGTTTATGTTTCATAATTAGTAAGCACTTCCCCCTTTGTGTGCTTATATTGATCCGATCCATTTTAATGGATAATCGGGTATTCCGACAACTGAATCCCTGTATTGTTCGCGCGCTGGCTCATGGTTTAATCAGGTTCAACTACCTGTTTTCACTTTGCGTGCTTATCCTGGAGACAGGTTGTTGGACTTCGTGTAGGGTTGCCCTCGAATGTAACCATTATTCGTCTTAGGGATAAGACGAAAAGTCTGAGAATACATAACTGTCTATGAGCTCTGTATCACCACCACGCGAATATTTTCTTGACTCCATCCGTGCCTGGCTAATGTTGTTAGGGATCCCATTCCATATTTCATTGATTTACTCGACCCACACCTGGCACGTGAACAGCGCTGAACCGTCGTGGTGGTTGACCCTGTTTAACGACTTTATCCATGCTTTTCGCATGCAAGTCTTCTTTGTCATTTCGGGTTATTTTTCCTACATGCTATTTTTGCGCTATCCGCTAAAGCGCTGGTGGAAGGTGCGTGTAGAACGCGTGGGGATCCCGATGCTGACCGCGATTCCATTACTTACGCTGCCGCAATTTATCATGCTGCAATACGTAAAGGGAAAAGCAGACAGTTGGCATACTCTCAGCGGCTACGATAAATACAATGCACTGGCCTGGGAGCTGATTTCCCATCTGTGGTTTTTACTGGTTCTGGTCGTATTAACGACCGTGAGCATGTGGGTGTTCACCCAGATGAAAAACAGACTGACGCGTAGTGACGCCGCCAGCGCCCCGGCGGTGTCGATGACTAAATTATCGCTGATCTTCATCTTGTTAGGTGTCGGTTACGCTGCCGTCAGAAGGACAATTTTCATCCTCTACCCTTCGATTCTCAGCGATGGCATGTTCAATTTTATCGTTATGCAAACGCTGTTCTATGCGCCGTTCTTTATCCTCGGCGCACTGGCGTTTATCAACCCGAATCTGAAAGCGCTGTTTACCACACCGTCACGCGGTTGCACGCTCGGTGCTGCATTCGCATTTGTGGCATACCTGCTCAATCAGCGTTATGGCAACGGCGATGCCTGGATGTATGAAACAGAATATGTCATTACCATGGTCATGGGACTGTGGATGGTGAACGTCGTCTTTTCGTTGGGTCACCGTTTGCTTAATTTCCAGTCTGCCCGCGTGACCTATTTTGTCAACGCGTCGCTGTTTATCTATCTGGTGCACCACCCGTTAACGCTGTTTTTTGGCGCTTACATCACACCGCATATCACGTCGAATCTGCTGGGTTTTCTCTGCGGTCTGCTGTTTGTGGTTGGGATTGCGGTAATACTGTACGAAATCCATTTACGCATACCGGTGCTGAAGTTTCTCTTTTCGGGTAAACCGCCCGTTAAGCAGGATAAAAACAAGGCCGTAGCCGGCTAGTTTTTCCCTCAATCATTGTGTGGTTCAAAGCAGCCATTCAATGGGTAACACGGACGCCAGCTTTACCAGAACCCGCTTCCAGAATCCTGTGGCGGGTTCTTTTTTCAGGACCTGTTCACTGCCAGAAAGTCGGTCGACCCAATTAATTCTCCCCCAACGGTCAAGGCGTAGCTGCCAGGCCATATCACGCTGGCTTTGCATAAACCGTTTATGAATCAATTCGGCCAGCACTTCACTCTCAATCACAAATCCCATTTCCGTATTGAGCAGCGTCGAACGAGGATCAAAATTAAGCGAGCCGATAAACACTTTGCGATCATCAATACTGAACGTTTTCGCATGCAGGCTGGACCCTGAATTACCTGTTAATCCACGATCGTGAACGACCGAGACGCGATCGCGGGTCGGTTTAAGTTCGTATAATTCTACACCGTAGCGCAGCAGTTTTTTTCGCCAGCGCGCATAGCCCGCATGGACGATCGCCACATCATTCGCCGCCAGTGAATTGGTTAAAATGGCAATCTTGACGCCTTTTCTTACCAGTCTCAGGAGCTGCGCCACACCGGCACGCGTCGGCACAAAGTAGGCAGAAATAATATCAATACGTTCGGTCGGCGAGCCCATTACGTCAAACAAACGCTGCGGTAATAGCGAGTGGCGCGGCGCTTTCCCTTCTCCTTTTGCAGGATCATCGCTCAGCAAACGCGTTTTGGCCCAAATCAGCGGCAGCGACCTTTGATCGAGACTGGACATAAACTGGCTGGTTTCCAGCTTATGCAGATAGCGGCGGGTAATATCATCGTTATACCAGGATTCTGGTAGCTCAATACGCTGCACAGAATCTGGCTCAGACATCTCAAGCACATTTTGTAACGTTGAAACCGAGCGACAGTGCCAGTAACGCTCAAAATCATCTGCCACATCTTTGACAACCGGCCCGATAGCCATGACGTCCAGGTCGGAAAATAGCGGTTGCTCACCCGCGCCAAAATAGGCATCGCCAATATTACGCCCACCAACGAGAGTCACCACGCCGTCAGCGGTATAACTTTTATTGTGCATGCGCCGATTAAGCCGGGCAAAATCGGTTAAATAGCCCAGCGCGCGCAGGATGCGAAAGGAAAACGGATTGAAGAGGCGAACTTCTATATTGGGGTGCTTATCCAGCAGACGCAGCGTGTCGTCCAAACCCGGCGTGTTGTTATCATCCAGCAGCAAACGCACCCGTACGCCTCGCTTCGCTGCGGCCAGCAGAACGGAAAATAACAATAGCCCGGACATGTCGTTTTCCCAGATGTAATACTGCACATCCAGGGTACGTTCCGCCATTTCCGTTAACCGATAGCGAGCAGCAAACGCATCCAGGCTGTCATCCAACGCAAGAATGCCGCATTCTCCCGGGTGGTCTTCGCAAAGGGGCGTGATGGCACGCTCAAGTCGCGTCATATCAGTCCGTGTGATCATCACCTTGTTGTGTTAGCAATCTCTTATAAAGTTGAGCGTTTTCGTCATCAAAGCACACGAAGTATATCTGATCAGGAAGTGCGCGGCGGGTAATAAATTTCAGCACCGTTTTCACCGCTATTTCTGCCGCTGCGGCGCGTGGATAGCCATAAGCCCCGGTGCTAATCGCCGGAAAAGCAATGGAGTGATAACCATTGGCCAGGGCCAGTTGCAGGGTGTTTAAGTAAGCTTCTTCGAGGCGTTCGGCCTCATGATGACCTCCCCCTTGCCAGACCGGTCCTACGGTATGAATGACCGCTTTTGCCGCAAGCGCCCCCGCCAGAGTGATCACCGCATGCCCTGTCGGGCATTCTCCTTGTTGCTGGATAACCTGTTTGCAGGCCTCCAGCAATGCTGGTCCGGCAGCGCGATGGATTGCGCCATCGACGCCACCGCCTCCCAGTAGCGATGAATTCGCCGCATTGACAATCACATCAACAGCGACAGTCGTAATATCGCCATGTAACACATGAACACGTGATTGCATAAGTTCCCCCTGACAAAACACCATTCGTTAAGTGTACAGCAGGGTTTTCCCTTAAATCTCTCTTTTTAACCGTAAGTGTGCATATCTACGCCACAGCGAGTCATTTATATTCAATATTAAGAATCGCCATGTTTTTCTGTTCATTGAGGTAGTGCATTTTGACTGTGGCAATTTCCTGCACATTCTGAGGGGCTGTCGCGAGCTGTTGCGGGTTGTAAAGACTATTCTGGTTGGTGCCGTTGCGGATACATGACAATTCAATTTGCTGCTGCTGTCTGTTAACGTCGCAAGGTGATTCAACTATCGCTCCGCGAAAATGAATAACCCCGCCGGTTGTGATTTGCTGCGCAATTGCAGGGAGGGTTAAAAGAGAAAAAGCACATAAACTGGTACTTAAAATACGCTTTAATAATGTACACATAAGGGTTCCTCAATGATTAGCCATCTTTGAGGGATCGAAATGATCCTTCACCGCTACGATTAACGATCAAATACAAACGCTCACACGCTTCTATATTCATAGAACAGCAGCGCATTCCCAGCCACACCCTTAATGCAAATACAGCAAAAAATTATGGGTGACTGTTTGAGTCAGGCCATTGTTGCGACAGATGCAGAGACTGCCCATCTGAAACGGTAACGATAATTTTGACCGAGTCCTCAGATGAAATATTAAAGCTCAGTTTGGTTAATTCAATCGGTCGATTAGCAGGGACCGAAAGGCTTATTTTCTGCTGCGACTGGCTTTGTCCCCCCTGCCCTTTACGTATGGCAAGGACTTGTACCTCACATACGCACGGTTGGGTTAACGTCACCTGAGGAATAATGGTGTACATATCACCTTGCTGAGTAGTATTGAATGTTATTTGATTTGCCAGCGCGGCAATGAGTAATAGCGTATGCATCATATTCTCCCGAAAAAAAAACAGGGCTCACGCCCTGTTTATTATCAGTCAGAAAACTGAATTAGTGTTGGTTAGCTGTAGCGTTGTTGCCGAAGCCAACTTGCTGAATCAGCACATTGGAGTCAGAAGCGGTCTGATTAACCAACGCACCGTTACGACCACCGAACTGGGTTACACTAATATCAGCATTTTTAGCATTCCACTGATCGATAGTGGCATTGTTCTGGAAGCCAGTCTGTTTCAGGCTAATGGTACTGTCATCAGCGCCCTGACCAACTACAGCCCCGTTACCGCGCCCCTGTTGTGTGATGGTGACATCTGATTTACGCGCATCACTTTGCAGAGCATTCGCAGCGTTGTTTGACCCATATTGGTAGATACTCAGTGAAGAGTCTGGGCCATAATTACTACCGCCACCATGATGATTGCCGCCCCATTGCGGAACAACACCAGCCAGAGCACTGCCAGAAACTACGATTGCTGCGAATGCTGCCACTTTTAAAAGTTTCATGGTAAACCCCCATCGGATTGATTTAATCGTCGTTAATGGATTAGCGTTGAGTAACGCGAATTGCCATTTGCGACTGTCTCTGCACCACAACTGCTGTTTTTTGTGTACCGTACTGAGTAATATTGGCTTTATTACCAGAACCTTTCTGGATAATTACCGCCGTATTACCGTATGAACCTTGTTTAATACTCGCGTCATTGGAACTACCCGTTTGATCAATATATGCAAAGTTATATGATCCCGTCTGGTCTGTTTTCGCTCGGTTACCAGAACCTTCTTGCGAAATAACCGACAATAACTTCGAGCCCCCCTGTCGAGTATTTGCACTGTTCGCAGTGCCAACCTGACCAATAATGGCTGCCTGATTAAATGAAGACTTACTTAATTCATTTACCGCAAAGTTATATTCTGAGTTAGCTAAATCATAACTTGTAGCGGATGCAATCCCAGGCACACCCAGCATTGTAAACATCATAAATAACAACTTGTTTTTCATGTTGTCACCCTGGACCTGGTCGTACATAAGGTTAAATTATTTACCACTCAAATTATTGTTAACGTGACTTACATTTGTTAACGCCACGTTACGATGAAGAGTATGTCCGTTGAAACATTTTAAATAACTCACCCACCAGTTGTATTTTTATATCCAGATTCACCCCAAAGTACTAATTAACCGCAATTAACACCGTTATAGCTCTGGATTTTATTTCTTTTGTAACCCGATGAGTGAATTTCTATGCAGTAACAAAAAAACGCGTTTCCCGCGTTTTCTGGGCCTTGCAGACGGTAGTGGGATTGTCCTCGGTACAAGTCGTGACAAGTGTCATTTTTTTCTATCTAAAATTGTTCAACTTAAAGTGAGACAAAAAAATCAAAATTCATTAGAAATCTAAAACCATATAATTATAATTTTATTTCTTAAAATTCAATAAGATATTATAATTTGTATGATTTTTTAAATCTATGCAATAACGCTAAAATGTACAACTTTACTATCAAATCTAAACTCCACAAAAACGCAAAAATCACATTTTAATATATAAATTTACATTATGTAACATGTTTAACACTTGCTTTAAGATTTGTAATAGCTAGATTGAAATCAGTTGAAGTCCATTTGTTTTAATATTTTCACCCCGTTGGGTCGAAGTTTTATTTCTACACAGCAGTGCAACATCTGTCAGTACTTCTGGTGCCTCTATTTTAGTAGAGGCAACTGTCAGGTGTGCGACTAAAAAAGTGGAGTTTCATCATGTTTAATGAAGTCCATAGTATTCATGGTCATACATTATTGTTGATCACTAAACCATCCCTGCAGGCAACTGCGTTATTACAGCATTTAAAGCAATCGCTGGCGTTAACCGGAAAACTACATAATATTCAACGTTCTCTGGATGATATATCCTCCAGCTGCATTGTTTTACTGGATATGATGGAGGCAGATAAAAAACTGATCCATTACTGGCAAGATAATTTGAGCAGAAAAAACAACAATATAAAAACTTTATTGTTGAATACCCCAGAGGATTATCCTTACCGGGATATTGAAAACTGGCCGCATATCAATGGCGTATTTTACGCAACTGAAGATGAGCAGCGTGTAGTCAGCGGTTTGCAGGGTGTGTTGCGGGGCGAATGCTACTTTTCGCAAAAGCTTGCCAGCTACCTGATCACGCATTCCGGGAACTACCGCTATAACAGCACGGAGTCGGCATTACTTACGCACCGTGAAAAAGAGATCCTTAATAAACTGCGTATCGGCGCCTCAAATATTGAAATCGCGCGTTCACTATTTATTAGTGAAAATACGGTGAAAACACATCTTTATAATCTTTTCAAAAAGATAGCTGTCAAAAATCGTACGCAGGCGGTCTCGTGGGCCAATGATAACCTCAGGCGATAAAGCCATGAAACGCTATTTGACCTGGATTGTGGCAGCAAATTTGTTCCTTGCTGCCGGGAATCTACACGCGGCTGTAGAGGTGGAGGTTCCCGGACTGTTAACTGACCACACTGTCTCTTCCATTGGCCATGATTTTTACCGGGCCTTTAGTGACAAGTGGGAAAGTAAGTACACAGGAAACTTAACCATTAATGAAAGACCCAGTGCACGTTGGGGAAGTTGGATCACCATAACGGTCAATCAGGACGTTATCTTCCAGACTTTTTTATTCCCGACGAAAAGAGACTTCGACAAAATTGTGGTCTTTGCATTGGCAGAAACAGAGGAAGCATTAAATCGTCGGCAAATAGATCAAACACTATTAAGCACGAGCGATTTAGCGCGCGATGAATTCTAAAACATGATTTTGTCCGGAGGCTTTCATGCGTGTCAAACATGCAGTGGTTTTGCTCATGCTGATTTCACCATTAAGTTGGGCCGGAAATATGACGTTCCAGTTCCGCAATCCTAACTTTGGTGGTAACCCAAATAACGGCTCTTTTTTACTGAACAGCGCCCAGGCGCAAAACTCGTATAAAGATCCGAGTGCCGGCGACTACGGGATTGAAACCCCAACAGCGCTGGATAACTTTACCCAGGCGATACAGTCACAAATACTCGGTGGCTTACTTACCAATATCAATACCGGTAAGCCGGGAAGGATGGTAACCAGCGATTTTATCGTTGATATCGCCAACCGGGATGGACAACTGCAACTGAATGTCACGGACAGGAAAACGGGGAGAACGTCGACTATTGAAGTGTCGGGTTTACAAAATCAGTCGACCGATTTCTAAATTATAGCCACGAAAGGAAAAAATCATGCAGCGCTTACTTATCATGGTGGCAGTAATTTTACTCAGCGGATGTTTAACAGCCCCGCCGCAAGAAGCCGCTAAGCCGACATTAATGCCCCGAGCCCAAAGCTATAAAGACTTGACGCACCTGCCCATGCCTACAGGTAAGATATTTGTCTCGGTATACAATATTCAGGATGAGACTGGCCAGTTTAAACCTTATCCGGCAAGTAACTTCTCAACCGCCGTCCCGCAAAGCGCCACGGCGATGCTTGTCACCGCATTGAAGGATTCTCGTTGGTTCGTTCCGCTGGAACGTCAGGGATTGCAGAACTTGCTTAACGAACGAAAAATCATTCGTGCAGCTCAGGAAAACGGCACAGTTGCCATTAATAACCGGATCCCTCTGCAGTCTCTGACCGCGGCAAACATCATGGTAGAAGGGTCAATTATTGGTTATGAAAGCAACGTTAAATCGGGTGGCGTTGGTGCGCGCTATTTCGGTATTGGCGCCGATACGCAGTACCAGCTCGACCAGATAGCGGTCAACCTGCGTGTGGTTAACGTTAGTACTGGTGAAATCCTCTCATCGGTGAATACCAGCAAAACTATCTTGTCTTATGAAGTGCAGGCTGGGGTATTCCGCTTCATTGACTACCAGCGACTGTTGGAAGGTGAAATTGGCTACACCTCTAACGAACCGGTTATGCTTTGTCTGATGTCAGCAATTGAAACCGGTGTTATCTTCCTGATTAATGACGGGATTGATCGCGGATTGTGGGATTTGCAGGATAAGAAACAAGTTGATAATGACATCCTGGTTAAATACCGCCATTTGTCGGTACCTCCGGAATCCTGAGTGGTCTGATACAGCATAAAAAGCGTGAGGAAAACCCTCACGCTTTTTTTATTTACTGGTCAGCGTCGACGATAGCCGATTCTCACGACGAGATGCCAGCCACAATCCGCTGTTTTTCATCGCATAGCCGAATACCAGCCCCAGCGCCAGAGAAGGCACGACCAACTGCCAGTCACCCTGCCCTGCAAACGTTGCGCATGCGCCAATAAAGGTGCCCGGCACAAATGAAAGCAACCATTGCTTTGCCTGAATACACATGAGAAACGCGACAATTCCCGTCATGACATAACCAATAATGTCCATATGCGGGGCAAGCGCGCTACCGTTAATAATCACCAACGCCCACACCACACCGCTTAGCAGCGTACACGCCGAGATCCACAGCCCTTTCAGCCCACCCTGCGGACAGGCAAAATAGGCCGTGCAGCCCAGAAAGCCAGCCCAACTGAGTAAACCAAGAGATACGGCCACCCATCCCCAAATCCCAGAGAGAATGCCCGTTGTGATTGCAATTGAGAGAAGTATGTTCATGCCGCGTATCTTAGCAGAAAAACGGCATGGGAATGAGATCGTGCACACAATTCATGCAATGATGTAATTTGAGTTGCAGTTTAAAGTGATCTAAATCACATTTACTCTTCAGTATCTTCCTGCAATTCGTCCCACATCGCGCCAATGGCATCACGCGTTAACGGTGCCATGGTACGCCAGAACTGTGTGTTTGCATGCGCTTCAACTTTGCCAAGGAACGTGCCGCACCAGGGCAACAGGTATTCCACAAACAAGGTTTCGAGTGCTTCACTTTCATCTTCCGCAGACTGGTCTTCAAGCCATGAAGCCGCCAGCAACAGCGTGCCAATATGATCTGCAGGCGTATCTGCCAGCGGCATTCCGCGGGCAGAAAGAAAAGCACGAACATCGGATTCTTTCGCCCCTTCTACCCAGGCGCTACGATAAGGCGGCACCGCACACTCGTCGCCGACAAACAGCGCGTTGTAATCCGCAGCCAACTGAGGCATATCGCAGCTTTTCTGCAGACGAGTGAGCAGTTCGTCCTGTTCCAGCGGCCAATTGGCGGACAGTTTACCTTCACTAATCAGGGTAAACAGAGGAACCAGTAAAGGGTCCTGCGGTTGGCGGTAAAACAGCGAGCCCAGTACACGACACAGGATAGAAAACTCGTTCATTGATATATTCCAGTTAGTAACAATTACAGTTCAGCAAATTCCGCGATCGGCTCCATGCCTCGCGATTCCAGAAACGCCAGCAGGCGTTTAGGGGTGACGTTTAAAATTCTGTCTTCCGGGAAATTTACATCATCCAGAATTTTACGGCATTCACCAAATTCACCCAGTGTGAAAGCGGTATGTGAATCCGACCCTAACGCCACCCAGCCTCCGGCATCACGCACCGCCGCAGCGACCGCGCGACAATTGTCCTCACTCCCCTTACGCGAATGCAAAAACGAGGAGTTATTGATTTCCAGCGCGACCTGGTATTTTGCCGCCGCCTGCGCAATCGCTGTGATATCAACGGGATATTTGGGATTCCCCGGATGGCTGATGATGTGCACGTGACCACTGGCCATCGTGGCTATCATTGCCTGGGTATTGGTGTCCTTATCGTGAGGTGCAAAAACCGGCTCATGGAAGCCCGCGATGATGAGATCCAGGGAGGTAAACATCGGACCTGAACAGTCGATTTCGCCTTCAATATTCTTAATATTCGCCTCGATACCGCGCAGGATCCCTACGCCATCGACGATACGAGGCCAAATGCGCATATTAATAAAGTGCCAGTGATGAGGCGCATCCGCCATGTCCGGTCCATGATCGGTTATGGCAAACAGCTTGATGCCTTTGCGATGGGCTTCAGCGATGTAATCACTTAAGGTGCTGTAGGCGTGGGTACTGGCGACGGTATGCATATGCAGGTCAACGGGATACATAACTCTCTCCTGTAGTCATTTTCCGTCAAGGATAGCAGGTATCGTCGCCATTTATTAGCTGAAACCCGGCACTTGCCGGGTTACCATCAATATCCCCGAACGCGATCGACCTGACCCGTTACGGATTTCCCACTTTCCAGGTCCAAAATCGTACGGGAGATGTAGTCCACCGCCTCTGCCGGGCGTGTTACCGCGGCGATATGCGGCGTCATTGCCACACGCGGATGTTTCCATAGCGAGCTGGTTTCCGGCAGCGGTTCACGGCTATAGACATCCAGCATGGCACCTTTTACTTTGCCGCTGTCCAGCGATGCCAGAAGATCGTCTTCATTGAGATGAACGCCGCGCGCCAGGTTCAGCACGTAAGCGCCATCCTGCAATTGGCTGAGTAAATCAGCGTTAATAATGCCTACGGTTTCTGCCGTATTAGGCAGGAGGTTGATCAGCACGCGAGTTTGACTCAAAAACGCGCTCAGTTCCTCGGTACCGGCGAAGCTTTCCACACCAGACCAGGATTTACGCGTACGACTCCAGCAGCGTAGCGGGAACCCCCATGCTTGCAGACTTTCTGCAACTTTTGCGCCTAAAACACCAGCGCCCATGATCCCGACGCTAAACTCATCGCGAGTATATTCTGGCAACGGTTGCCATTTCGCCTGGTTTTTTAATGCCTGGTAGTCATCAAAGCGACGGAACCAGTGTAATACCTGACTAACCGCATATTCCTGCATTTGCAGGCCCATCCCCGTATCTTCCAGACGGAAAAGCGGGATCGACGCATCCAACATTTCCGGATGAGCGTTTAGTTTACTGAGAATAGAATCGACGCCCGCACCCAGCGCAAATACGGCTTTTAATTTTCGTCCGGCGAGCATTTCAACCGGAGGATGCCAGACCAGCGCGTAGTCAGCATGCGCATTATCACCTGCCTTCCACTCACGGACCCGCGCGCCAGGTATGGCCTTTGTCAGCGCATTAAGCCACCAGGTTGTATCGAATGTTGGGTGATAGAAAATTATATCCATAGTGTCTCCTGAACATTGTTATGCGGAACGTACTCGCACTTATAATCATCATTTTTCGAGGGAACATCAGAGTAGCAAATTTTAGGGTGCTGGCAAAAAAAACAATTCCCGCTTATTTAAGCTGCATATTGATTGAAGTTTGTGTAAATGCACGTTTTTTTCAAAAAGTTGATTGACGCCGGAGCGGTATTTCCCTAAATTAGCGCCCGTTCCGGTAGCACAGGAACAACAATATGGTGAGGTGTCCGAGTGGCTGAAGGAGCACGCCTGGAAAGTGTGTATACGGCAACGTATCGGGGGTTCGAATCCCCCCCTCACCGCCATATTCGAGAAAGAGCTCGTACGCAAGTACGGGCTTTTTTTTCGCATGTTGCACGCCTGCGGGGGGATGAGAAGCCCCGACCGGGGGTCGACAACTGGCGCAGCCAGTTGGACAGACTGAGAGTGCAGCGAACAGGCTGCCCGAAGGGCGAGCGAAGCGAGTCAATCCCCCCCTCACCGCCATATTCGAGAAAGAGCTCGTACGCAAGTACGGGCTTTTTTTTCGCATGTGACCCGTCCTGAATAGCGTTAACCTGTAGGTCTGATAAGCAACGTGCTATCAAGCATCATCCCCCGCCCCGTTGCACATTATCTAAACCACTCTTATGCTGTAACTACCGCTTTCTCAAGCAATCAGGAAAATAACGGCATGTTAAACATAGAAGGAACTTTGCTTGATGAGATCATGTCGCAGGCAGACGAAGCAGGATTTATTCCCTTAAAGGTTTTCTCGCGAAAAATCCTCAAACGTACACCGAATGAAATAAATACGTTTTTCGATCCTGACAGCCGATTCTACGAAGAGTATCAGCGAACGGTTATTTGCAACGTCAGGCATAACGTCACCATTAAAAAAACCTACACCAGCAATGGGATCTTACGAAAAGAAACTACGGAAGGTGGGATTTATAAGGATGACCTACTGACCTTTCTGGCACAAGCGCTAAAGAAAATAGACCAAAATAACCAGTTGTTTGACCAGGCCTGCGCCAACTACTGGAGCAGCAAAAGAAAGTAATTTGCTGACGTCAAATAACAAAGCCCGGTTTCCCGGGCCTTGAAGACGGAATACTTATCAGTTGTAAGCATTGAGCGTCCGCTGACAGAGTGCCGAACGGACGCAATCGTCTTTATTGAAACGAACAATCCCAACCATATCATCTTCTTCGAAACGGGCCAGCGCATCGCTTAGCCCTGAGCGAACGTGGGCGGGTAGATCGCACTGGGTCACATCCCCGTTCACAATCACCGTCACATTCTCCCCGAGGCGAGTCAAAAACATCTTCATCTGTGCTGCAGTAACATTCTGAGCCTCGTCAAGAATGACCACTGCATTTTCAAATGTGCGTCCACGCATATAGGCGAATGGCGCGATTTCCACCTTACCAATCTCAGGCCGCAGGCAATATTGCATGAAGGAGGCCCCCAGACGTTTCACCAGCACGTCATACACTGGACGAAAATAAGGCGCAAACTTCTCGGAAACATCTCCAGGTAAAAAGCCGAGGTCTTCATCAGCTTGCAGAACTGGACGGGTTACAATGATCCTGTCCACGTCTTTGTGGATCAGGGCCTCTGCTGCTTTTGCCGCGCTGATCCAGGTTTTACCACACCCGGCTTCACCGGTAGCGAAGATCAGCTGTTTACTCTCGATAGCATTCAGGTACTGGGCCTGAGCTTCATTCCGCGCCGTGATTGGCGTGGCGTCGCGACTATCACGCGCCATACCAATCGCTTCTACGCCGCCCATCTGCACAAGCGAGGTGACCGATTCATCTTCACGTTGTTTATGGCTACGCGAATCCCGCCTCAGCACACGTTTTGCTTCACGACGAGCTTTGATCACTGCTTTTTGTCTTCCCATGGATAGCACCTTGAGTTGTAGGTATACATCACACGCGCCGTTGGCGGCACGATTATGCGCACGAACATCTGAGGGTTGGCTTCCTTGTAAGCCATTGCTTGCTTTCGGATAAGACGCCACACACGGCTACGCGCACCGTACAAGGTGTCAGTTACGAAGATAAGAAGTGAAAGGGAGAGAGATTTAGCGGTGACGAGGTGGCTACCGGAAGAGAAACGTCCGCGTAACGTACTGCAGCTACTGTGAAAAATGTGTCCAATACAGGACTTTTCCATCGCGATCTCCATAGTGAACGACTATCACCGCCGGGAACTACCGCTGTTTCTTATAATTACATCATAATCTTTCGTTAATGCAACAATATTTTTACTTGTCGTTAACTTAAATTCTATCTAATCACCAAAGACAGTCTCTTGCAGAGAGATGACAGAATTATTTCAGTCTCGTACCGATCATAAAAAATAATTTGTTCATTCATACAGATGTCAGGAAAAGCCCCGCTGTACAACGGGGCGTAATCATCAGGCTTCGAGCAGAGACTGTCCCAGATATTGATCTGCGGTTTTGACACCCGGCAAAGCAAAGAAGTAGCCCCCACCAATTGGTTTGACATACTCTTCCAGCGCTTCACCGTTGAGGCGTTTCTGCACAGTCAAAAAGCCTTTTTCCAAATCGTGTTGATAGCAGACAAACAACAGTCCCATATCCAGTTGACCGGATGGGGTCACACCGAGCGAATAGCTGTAGCCACGGCGCATCATCAGGCTGGACTCGGTCTCTTTCGTGCGCGGATTCGCAAGGCGGATATGACTGTCAAGCGCAATCACCTCACCTTCGGGATCGCTGGCATAGTCAGGCACATCATGCTCGTGCTGCATACCCAGCGGCGCGCCGGTGTGTTTATTTCGACCAAATATCGTTTGCTGCTCTTTCAGCGGCGTACGATCCCAGAACTCGACGCGAAACTGAATGAGCCTGACGGCCTGATAACTACCACCTTGCGCCCAAACAGGTTCGCCCTGCCCGTCCGTAACCCACACCACGTCCTGCATCAACTTCGTATCCGTCGCGTCCGGATTCGCGGTGCCGTCCTTAAAGCCAAGCAAGTTGACCGGGGTCTCTTTGCCTTTGCTGCGCGCGGCATGGTCGGAAATAAACCCTTCACGTTTCCAGCGCACGCTAAGGAGATCGGGCGTATGTTTAATGATATCGCGCAGTGCATGGATAACGGTGTCCTGCGTGTTGGCACAAATCTGCAGCAGCAAATCACCATGGCACAGCGCCGCATCCAGCGAATCATTCGGGAAGCGGGTCATTTTTTGCAGCTTTTTCGGCATCTGCGATTTCAGGCCATAACGTTCATCAAATAGCGAGGCGCCGACTGACAACGTCATCGTCAGGTTGTCTGGCGCAATGTATGCGCCGAGGATACCGGAATCCATAGGGGGTAAACGCGGGTTCGGCGTATCCGGCGCCGGCCCGCCCGTGGTCAGAAACGCAAATCGGGCGGTCAGCAAGCGGAACAAGCGTTCCAGATCAGCCTTATCGCTGGCAAGAACATCGAACGCCACCAGCATCATCGATGCCTGCTGCGGCGTCAGGATCCCTGCCTGATGCTGACCATAAAACGGCTGCGCTTCACTACGCGCATCGGGGGACAGCGTTCCCGGCGCGCTTTGTGGTTTTTGCGCGTGGGCAACCGGACATCCCCCCGCCAGCACCAGCGCCCCACCCAGGGCGCCCATCCCTTTCAGTAAACGTCGGCGTGAAGGTTCGCTCACGCCGTTTTCATTATCTTGCTGCATTTTGCTTAATCCAGACCCAGAACACCGCGTAATTGCGACAAGTCTTCCGCCAGCGTCGTGATTGGCCCTTTCAGCGCATTGCGATCGGCGTCGGTCAGTTTGTCATAGGTTTCAAAACCGTCTTTGGTACGGTACTTGCTCAGAATGGTATCGACTTTTTTGAAGTTCGCATCCACCTTCGCCAACAGCTCAGCATTGGATTTTTGTAACTGAGGGCGCAGGAGATCGACGATTTTCTGCGCGCCATCGATATTGGCCTGGAAATCCCACAGATCGGTATGGCTGTAGCGATCCTCTTCTCCGCTGATTTTGCTGGCAGCGACTTCTTCAATCAGTCCTGCTGCCCCGCCAACCACTTTTGACGGTGGGAAGGCCAGTTCGCTAATACGCGTTTGCAGGTCAAGAACATCGCTGTTTAATTGGTCGGCATACTTGTCCATGCCTTTGGTGGTGTTGTCGCCGAACAACGCTTTCTCCAGGCGGTGGAAGCCGGTGAATTTAGGATCGGCGGCTTTTTGCTCATAATCATCTTCACGCGCATCGATGCTGCCGTCGAGATCGGAGAACAGTTCAGCAATCGGTTCAATACGCTCATAATGCTGACGGGTTGGCGCATACAGCGATTTCGCTTTTTCCAGATCGCCAGCTTTAATCGCATCGGTGAATGCTTTGGTGCCCGCAACCAGTTGTGCAGTTTCGGCTGTCACATAAGCTTTGTATTCCGTAATCGCGCCACTTAGGCTCAGCAGAGCATCGCCCTGCGCGGCATCCGCCGTTGCGCTACCTTTTACAATGAGTTTGCCTTTCGGGTTGGTCAACAGACCGCAGGTCATATCATATTCACCTGGCTGCAGGTTAGCTGTCATTTTCTGGCTAAAGCCCGGCGCAATGTTTTCACGTTCTTCAACCACCATAACCCCTTTAAGGATCTCCCACTCCAGCGCTTTCTGGCTGTGGTTCTGGATGATGAACTGCGTTTTCCCAGCGTTAACCGTGATCGTCATCGGCTCACACTGTTTGTCGTTAACCGTGACTTTCACCTGCGGAATATCGGCGGCTTGTGCAGAAAAAGCGGAGGCAAACAGCGCGGCAATACCCAACTGCAGCGCACTACGGCGAAAATTAAACGTCATGACCTATCCCTATAAATAAGTATGTTGTAACTAAGGAGTATTCTGCATCGCGTTTTTATCAGGGTGCGGTACGCGATGCCGTAGTGCCTGAACGCGGCGGCAGTGCAAACATAATCAATGCCGGAATCAGGTAGATAAACCAAATGGCGACTTCACTGACGCTCGGCGCTTCCTGATAGCCGAAAATACCTTCCATCAATGTGCCAAACAGCGAATGCGTTGAAAGCACGCTGCTCATGTCAAACGCCACATCCTGAAAATGATTCCATAACCCGGCTTCGTGGAACGCGCGGATGGCCCCAGCGGCAAGACCAGCGGCCACCAGCAAAATGAACAGGCTGGTCCATTTGAAGAATGCCCCAAGATTGAGGCGAATGCCGCCGAGGTAAATCAGGTAACCCAGTACCACCGCGGTGGCCAGCCCCAGCATCGCACCTAACGGTGGCCAAATGCCTACATCTTGCTGGAATGCCGCCAGCAGGAAGAACACCGATTCCAGCCCTTCACGGGCAACGGCAAAAAAGACCATCATCACCAGAGCCCAGCCGTGATGATTGCCGCGTTGCAACGCGTTATCGACAGCCTGTTCAAGCTGGACTTTGACGTTGCGCGAAACTTTACGCATCCAGAACACCATCCAGGTGAGGATCACCACGGCAATGACCGCCACGATGCCTTCAAACAGCTCCTGCTCCTTTTGCGGAAATTCACCGGTGGTTTCATTGATGAAAACGCCTAACGCCAGGCATAACGCCGCCGCCAGCAGAACACCAATCCACATCACACCAATCCATCGACCACGCTGAGTCCGTTTCAGGTAGCTGGCAATCAGGCTGACTATCAGCGCGGCCTCTAACCCTTCGCGCAACATAATAAGAAATGGAACAAACATGCGAAGAACCCTTAAACGTTATTCTCAGTCAATTGATGAAAAGAAAAGTAAATTACAGTGATAGTGATTATCATTACAGTAAAGAAAAACTCAAGCAGAATGTTTTGAGAATGATGACTTAATGTAAACAGTTAGGCGGGTAACGATTAGGGCGGTTTTGCAGCGGGGACAAATAAAAAAGCCCGCACGCGGCGGGCTTAAGGAGCGAGGCGGATTACTCTGCCTGTAAACGCGATGGCGGAGCTGTGTGATAATGCGCATCAGCCTCGGCAAAACGTTGCTGCATAGCGGCTGAAGGCGCTTTACCCAACAGGCTGAAGACCACAATACCGATACTGCCGAAAATAAAGCCCGGGATGATTTCATACAGACCCAACCAGGCAAACTGCTTCCAGACGATTACCGTCACCGCACCGATAAGCATCCCGGCCAGCGCGCCGTTACGCGTCATACGCGACCACATTACGGAGAACAGAACCACCGGACCAAACGCCGCGCCAAAGCCGGCCCAGGCGTAGCTTACCAGACCAAGCACACGGTTCTCCGGGTTCGCCGCCAGCGCGATAGACACCAGCGCCACAACCAGCACCATGATGCGGCCAATCCATACCAGCTCTTTCTGGCTGGCATTTTTACGCAGGAACGCTTTATACAAGTCTTCGGTGATTGCGCTGGAACACACCAGCAGCTGGCAGCTCAAAGTCGACATCACCGCAGCGAGGATCGCAGACAGCAGAATACCGGCAATCCACGGGTTGAACAGGATTTGCGCCAGTTCAATAAACACGCGTTCGGCGTTCTGGTTAACGGCACCGGCAAGCTGTGGGTTGTTGTTAAAGTAAGCGATACCAAAGAAGCCAACGGCAACTGCACCTGCCAGACACAGGATCATCCAGGTCATACTGATGCGGCGAGCATGAACAATGCTATGGTGAGAATCAGCCGCCATAAAGCGCGCCAGAATATGCGGCTGCCCGAAGTAGCCCAGACCCCAGCCCATCAGGGAAATAATGGCAACAAAATTCAGCCCTTTGAACATGTCCACGTTCTCAATGCTCTTTTGTTTAATCACTTCCAGCGAATCGTCAAACCCACCCACGCCAATGACTACCATTACCGGCGTCAGGATCAGGGCGAAGATCATCAGGCTGGCCTGGACGGTATCGGTCCAGCTTACCGCCAGGAAACCACCGATAAAGGTATAAATAATCGTCGCGGCCGCCCCCGCCCACAGCGCTGTTTCGTAACTCATGCCAAAGGTGCTTTCAAACAGACGCGCCCCTGCCACAATACCGGAAGCACAATAGATGGTGAAAAACAGCAGAATAACCAGCGCGGAGATAATACGCAGAATACGGCTTTTATCTTCAAAGCGACCGGTAAAGTAATCCGGTAACGTCAGCGCATTGTTATTGTATTCGGTATGCACGCGTAAACGTCCGGCCACCAGTTTCCAGTTGATCCACGCACCCAAAATAAGGCCAATAGCGATCCAGCTTTCTGAAATCCCCGACAGGAAAATCGCGCCAGGCAGCCCCATCAGCAACCAGCCGCTCATGTCAGATGCCCCGGCGGATAACGCGGTCACGAATGGACCCAGACTGCGTCCACCCAGAATGTAATCGTCAAAGTTTTTGGTTGAACGCCATGCAATAAACCCTATCAATATCATGCCGAAAATATAGACACAGAATGTCACTAACATCGGTGTGCTAATAGCCATCAAAACTCTCCAAAATTATGTATCAGCAATGCCGTGGCTTGCCGTTTTATTACCCTGCCGGAACGTGGCAAAGATATCTATGTTTACCAGGGCGACCGTATCCTGCCGGAAGCGATGGTCATTCACAATCGATTTAACACACCATTTACATCAAATTTAATCCAGAGTAGATAGCATTTTTCTGTAGGTTGCACTCTCTCACACTTTTTTCGGTTGCACCTTTTAAAAGTGTTAACTACCGCAGAGAAAAAGATTCGGCAACTTTTATAGCCCCCGTCAAAACACTCACGTTTATTAACATTTCATTCATTTCCAAGCTTGCAAACCAAGTCACATTTAACACGGTTGCACAAAGTTGCAACATAGTGGATATTTCTCGGTAACTATCAGACCCGTATTTCAGTACAACAGGAGTAAACGGCATGGGAACCACCACGATGGGGGTTAAGCTGGATGACGCCACTCGCGAGCGTATTAAAACAGCAGCATCACGAATCGATCGCACGCCACATTGGCTGATCAAACAAGCCATTTTTAATTATCTCGAAAGACTGGAAAATGACGACGCGCTTCCTGAACTACCGGCCCTGCTGGCGGGTGCTGCGAATGAGGGCGATGAGTCGACCACGTTGCAAAATGAAGCGCATCAGCCTTTCCTGGAATTTGCCGAACAGATCCTGCCGCAGTCAGTTTCTCGCGCGGCAATCACTGCCGCATACCGCCGCGCCGAAACCGACGCCGTACCGATGCTGATGGAGCAGGCTCGTCTGCCGCAGCCTATCGCCGAGCAGGCGCATAAGCTGGCATACGATCTGGCAGACAAACTACGTAACCAGAAGACCGCCAGCGGTCGCGCCGGGATGGTACAAGGTTTATTGCAGGAATTCTCCCTTTCTTCACAGGAAGGCGTCGCGCTGATGTGTCTGGCCGAAGCCTTGCTGCGTATTCCAGATAAAGCGACCCGCGATGCGTTAATCCGCGACAAGATCAGCAACGGTAACTGGCAGTCGCACATTGGCCGCAGCCCGTCTCTGTTCGTCAACGCGGCGACCTGGGGGCTGTTGTTTACCGGTCGTCTGGTTTCAACGCATAACGAAGCCAGCCTCTCACGCTCACTCAACCGTATTATCGGCAAGAGCGGTGAGCCGCTGGTGCGTAAAGGCGTCGACATGGCCATGCGCTTGATGGGCGAGCAGTTTGTCACCGGGGAGACTATCGCTGAAGCGCTGGCTAACGCGCGTAAACTGGAAGAAAAAGGCTTCCGTTACTCCTATGACATGCTGGGCGAAGCGGCCCTGACCGCCGCCGATGCACAGGCTTATATGGTTTCGTACCAGCAGGCGATCCACGCCATTGGTAAAGCCTCTAACGGGCGCGGTATCTACGAAGGGCCAGGTATTTCCATCAAGCTGTCGGCACTGCATCCGCGTTACAGCCGTGCGCAGTACGATCGCGTGATGGATGAACTCTATCCTCGTCTGAAATCGCTTACTCTGCTGGCACGTCAGTACGACATCGGCATTAATATCGACGCCGAAGAGGCTGACCGACTGGAGATCTCCCTCGATCTGCTGGAAAAACTGTGCTTTGAACCCGAACTGGCAGGCTGGAACGGGATCGGTTTTGTTATCCAGGCCTACCAGAAGCGCTGCCCGTATGTTATCGACTACCTGATTGACCTCGCCACGCGCAGCCGCCGCCGCCTGATGATCCGTCTGGTTAAGGGTGCCTACTGGGATAGCGAAATTAAACGTGCCCAGATGGACGGTCTGGAAGGTTATCCGGTCTACACCCGTAAGGTGTACACCGACGTTTCTTACCTGGCCTGTGCGAAAAAACTGCTTGCCGTACCGAATCTGATCTACCCGCAGTTCGCCACCCACAACGCCCATACGCTGGCGGCGATTTATCAGTTAGCCGGTCAAAACTACTATCCGGGTCAGTACGAATTCCAGTGCCTGCACGGCATGGGCGAACCGCTGTATGAGCAGGTCACCGGCAAAGTTGCGGATGGCAAACTGAACCGTCCATGCCGCATTTATGCACCGGTCGGCACGCACGAAACGCTGCTGGCGTACCTGGTGCGTCGTCTGCTGGAAAACGGCGCCAACACCTCGTTCGTCAACCGCATTGCCGACACGACCCTGCCGCTGGATGAACTGGTTGCCGATCCGGTCGAGGCTGTTGAAAAACTGGCGCAGCAAGAAGGTCAGGCCGGTTTGCCGCATCCGAAGATTGCCCTGCCGCGTGATCTGTACGGTAAAGGCCGCGAAAACTCAGGCGGGCTGGATTTAGCTAACGAACATCGTCTGGCCTCGCTGTCCTCTGCCCTGCTCAACAGCGCGCTACAAAAATGGCACGCTAAACCCATTCTGGAGCACCCGGTTGCTGACGGCGAAATGACGCCAGTCGTTAACCCAGCCGAGCCGAAAGACATTGTCGGTTACGTGCGTGAGGCGACTCACGCTGAAGTAGAACAGGCGTTACAGAACGCAGCGAATAACGCGCCGATCTGGTTCGCCACACCGCCACAAGAGCGCGCCGCCATTTTGCATCGTGCCGCCGTTCTGATGGAAGGTCAGATGCAGCAGCTGATTGGCATCCTGGTACGCGAAGCGGGTAAAACCTTCAGCAACGCCATTGCGGAAGTGCGCGAAGCGGTAGACTTCCTGCATTATTATGCCGGTCAGGTTCGCGATGATTTCGATAATGAAACCCATCGACCATTAGGACCCGTGGTTTGTATCAGCCCATGGAACTTCCCGCTGGCCATTTTCGCCGGGCAGATTGCCGCCGCGCTGGCGGCGGGTAACAGCGTGCTGGCGAAACCGGCGGAACAAACCCCGTTAATTGCCGCCCAGGGCATCGCTATTTTGCTCGAAGCGGGTGTACCGCCGGGCGTGGTGCAACTGTTGCCTGGTCAGGGTGAAACCGTCGGGGCGCAGCTCACTTCCGATGAGCGCGTACGCGGCGTCATGTTTACCGGCTCAACGGAAGTCGCCACGCTGTTGCAACGCAATATTGCCACCCGCCTTGATGCTCAGGGGCGTCCAATCCCGCTTATCGCCGAAACCGGTGGGATGAACGCAATGATTGTCGACTCTTCCGCGTTGACGGAACAGGTCGTGGTCGACGTTCTGGCTTCAGCGTTTGACAGCGCCGGACAGCGCTGCTCCGCGCTGCGCGTCCTGTGTCTGCAGGACGATGTAGCCGACCATACGCTGAAAATGCTGCGCGGCGCGATGGCGGAATGTCGCATGGGTAATCCAGGTCGCCTGACCACGGATATTGGGCCGGTAATTGATGAAGAAGCCAAAACCAATATTGAGCGCCATATTCAGGCCATGCGCGCCAAAGGACGCCCGGTGTTTCAGGCCGTGCGCGAAAACAGCGACGATGCGCGTGAATGGCAAACCGGTACCTTTATTGCTCCGACGCTGATCGAGCTGGAAAGCTTCGACGAATTACAAAAAGAGGTGTTTGGTCCGGTACTGCACGTCGTGCGCTACACCCGTAACAATCTGGGCAACCTGATTGAGCAAATTAATGCCTCCGGCTACGGCCTGACGCTGGGCGTACACACCCGTATCGATGAAACCATCGCCCAGGTCACAGGATCGGCACACGTTGGGAACCTGTACGTTAACCGCAATATGGTCGGCGCCGTTGTCGGCGTGCAGCCATTCGGTGGCGAAGGCCTGTCTGGTACCGGGCCAAAAGCAGGTGGACCGCTGTATCTGTATCGCCTGCTGGCTAACCGCCCAGAAAATGCGTTAGGCATTACGCTGGCCCGTCAGGATGCAGACTACCCGGTCGATGCGCAGCTTAAAGCTGCACTCGTTCAGCCGCTGGAAGCGCTCAGCGAATGGGCAACCGATCGACCCTCGCTGCATGCGCTCTGCCAGCAGTTTGGCGAACTGGCGCAGGCCGGTACTCAGCGTCTGCTGCCAGGACCCACTGGCGAGCGCAATACCTGGACGCTGTTGCCGCGTGAACGCGTACTGTGTATCGCCGATGATGAACAGGACGCGCTGGTACAGATTGCCGCTGTGGCTTCCGTTGGTAGCTTAATCCTGTGGCCAGATGATGCGTTCCATCGTGAACTGGCAAAACGTCTGCCAGCCGCCGTCTCCGGGCGCATCCAGTTTGCCAAAGCGGACAACATCACCACGCAGCCGTTTGATGCCGTTATTTTCCACGGCGATTCCGATCAACTGCGTTCACTGTGCGAAGCGGTAGCTGCCCGCGAAGGGGCGATTGTATCAGTCCAGGGCTTTGCCCGTGGCGAAAGCAATATTCTGCTGGAGAGGCTGTACATTGAACGCTCCCTGAGCGTCAATACCGCCGCTGCCGGGGGGAACGCCAGCCTGATGACAATCGGCTAAGGTTGTGGTTAATTAAGGCTCCGGTTAGGGGGTAATGCCTGTCAATTAAGCATTACGGCGAACATGTGATTTCGGCTCAGGGTTCCGTTCACCTCAGCAATATCAATTCTATGAGGCTCAGACACCCGTGAACGTGCAAGAGAGGCTCACCGCCGCCTCCCTTGCATCCCTGGCTCCCGGCGGGAAAATCGTCGCTGCGCGATTCATTCGTCTTATGCCGTCTGCCTTCGGGTCGGGGCCGGGCCTGCGTCCCTGCAGGCCGCCCCCTCTGCCCGCATCCCTGCGGGCAGACCCGGTCAGCCGTCAA